>DATBYP010000123.1:0-7692 GCA_036513675.1 Candidatus Acidiferrum sp. | reverse complement strand
GATTCACACCTATTCGCTGATCCACGACGACCTCCCCGCCCTCGACAATGACGATCTCCGCCGCGGCAAACCCACCTGCCACAAAAAATTTGGCGAAGCGATCGCAATCCTAGCCGGCGACGCCCTGCTGACCCTCGCATTCGAAACCATCGGCGCGACACCAATCAGCCCCGCCCTGTGCGTAGCCATCGTGAAAGAAGTTGCCAGCGCCGCCGGCACTGTAAACGGTATGGTTGGCGGCCAAGTCGCCGACCTCGAAGCCGAGCGCCAGCGCATCGAGCCCGAAATGCTCGAATACATTCACCGCTCAAAAACCGCCGCTCTGATTCGCGCCTCTGTCACCTCCGGCGCACTCTGCGCTGGTGCAAGCCCAGACAACGTCGCCCGCCTCCGCCGTTTCGGCGAAACCATCGGCTGGGCCTTCCAAGTCACCGACGACATCTTGGACGTGGAAGAATCCTCCGCAGCCCTCGGCAAGACCGCAGGCAAAGACATCGCCCAGCAAAAAGCCACCTATCCCGCCATTCACGGCCTGCGGCGCTCCCACGAAATCGCAAACGATCTCGCCAGCAAGGCAATCGCCGAGCTTGCGCCTTACCGCGAAGCGGCAACCCGCTTGAAGGAAATCGCAGAATACCTAGTGATCCGTCGCGCCTAGCCCACACGTGGTGCCATGACCGCGAAATCCACGCCAATGCGCCTCGACGCCCTCCTGGTCGAACGCGGCTTAGCCGATTCCATCGCAAAAGCGCAAGCCATGATCCTCGCCGGAGAGGTCTCCGTAGACGGCGTCCGCGCCGACAAAGCCGGCACCCGCTTCCCAGAAGAAGCCCGCATCGAAGTCACCAGCCGCACCGGAAAATACGTCAGCCGCGGCGGACTCAAGTTGGAAGGCGCCCTCGAAGACTTCGCCGTCGATCCGACCGCGCGCGTCTGCCTCGACATCGGCTCCTCCACCGGCGGTTTCACCGATTGCCTCCTCCAGCGAGGCGCCGCCCGCGTCTACGCCGTAGACGTAAACGTCGATCAACTAGCCTGGAAACTCCGCCAAGACAATCGCGTAATCCGAATGTCCCGCAACGCGCGCGACCTGCGCCCCACCGACATCCCCGAACCCATCGATCTCGTCGCCATCGACGTCTCCTTCATCTCCGTCAGCAAAGTCCTGCCAAGCGCCATAGCCGCCGCGCGAACCGGCACCGATCTACTAATCCTGGTTAAGCCGCAATTCGAATTACCCCGCCAAGACGTCAGCTCAGGCGGCATCGTCGTCGACCCAGCATTGCACCAGAAAGCCCTCACCACCGTCCGCGAAGCATCCATAAAGCTTGGGCTCGAAATAGTAGGCGCGAGCCCCAGCCGCCTGCGCGGCGCCGAAGGCAATCAAGAGTATTTCCTCCACGCTCGCAAACCCCTGCGGTAGAATCGCAACAGCATGCACGCATCCGCCGCGTTCCACACCATCGGCATTATTTCCCGGCCCCGGCGTTCGAATCTCGAGGTCGTCGTCCCCCCACTCCTTCATTGGCTCACCGCCCGCGGCGTTCGCACTCTATACGACACCGAAACCGCCGGCGCCCTGCATGACGCCTCGCACGGCCTCACGCGCGTCGAAGTCGCCGAGCAATCGCAACTCCTCCTGGTCCTCGGTGGCGACGGCACGCTCCTGGCGGCCGCCCGCCTCGCCGCACCGCTGGGCATCCCCATTTTGCCCATCAACATGGGCAGCCTCGGCTTTCTCACCAGCTTCACCATCGAAGAAATGTATCCCGCACTAGAACAAGTCCTCGCTGGCCGCTTCTCCTGCAGCGAGCGCGTGATGCTCCACGTCGAACTGCATCGCGACGCCGAAGTCATCGAACGCCAAAGCGTGGTCAATGAAGCCTGCATCAACAAGGGCGCCCTCGCCCGCATGATCGACCTGCAGCTAACCATTGACGGCGATTTCGTCTGCCGCTACCGTGCGGACGGCCTAGTCGTTGCCACGCCAACCGGCTCCACAGCTTATTCCCTCTCGGCTGGCGGCCCCATCGTCCACCCCGCCGTTGAGTCCTGGATCATCACCCCCATCTGCCCGCACACGCTCTCCGACCGCCCCGTCGTCGTCCGCGATTCAAGCTTGATAGAAGTCCATTTGTCAGGCGACACGGAATCGGTCTTTCTAACTCTCGATGGACAAACCGGAATCCCTATGCAAGCCGCCGATGTAGTGCGCATGCGTCGCGCCGTGGAGCGCCTGCGGCTGATTCAGCCCGCCCAAAAATCCTATTTCGAAATTCTTCGCAGCAAACTGAAGTGGGGAGAAGCCTAGAGGTTTTTAGATCAGCAAGCAGAAATAGCTAAAAAAGTTGTGTGCGAAGCAGGTCCTGCTGCGTTTCCCGTCGCCGAATGATTCGACACCGCTTTCCCGCCACCAACACTTCTGCAGGCCGGCATCGCGCATTGTAATTCGAAGTTTGTGACATCCCGTAAGCGCCCGCGCTCCAAATCGCCAACACATCCCCCGCTTTAACTTCCCCAAGCGGCCAATCACGCAGAAAGCAATCACCCGTCTCGCAAACTGGACCGACCACATCCACCCGCCCCGATGCGTCAGAAGCTCTGTCCCGAACGACACGCGTAATAGGATGAATCGCTCCATAAAGCGCCGGCCGCATCAGGTCGTTCATCGCCGCGTCCACCACCACGAAACTCTTCCCGCGATTTTCCTTCACATACAAAACGCGCGTAAGCAGCACGCCCGCGGGCCCGACGATCGTCCGACCCGGCTCCAGCAAAAGATGCAAGCGCAAAGGCCGAATCGCCTGCGCCACCATGCGCGCATACTCTTTTCGCGCCGGGATCTTCTCATTTGTGTAGCGAGCGCCGAGCCCGCCTCCGAAATCAAGATATTGCAGCGGAATCTCCGCCCGTCGCAGTTCTCCCACATATCCCGCTAAACGTCGCAGCGCCTGCTGAAACGGCGCAAGCGCGACGATTTGCGACCCAATGTGTACGCTGATCCCCCGCCACTGCATGTCCCGCGAATCGCGATGCGCCAAATAGAGCCGTCGCGCCTGCTCCCAATCCAATCCAAACTTATGTTCATACCGTCCCGTCGAAATGTGCGGATGCCCGCCGGCCTGCACATCCGGGTTCACGCGAATCGAAACCGCAGGCAACGCCGCGCCGCGTTTCCGCTCACGCGCGGACTCCTCCAGCAAGGCCGCAAGCTCCGCTTCTGATTCAATATTGAAAAGCAGAATGCCCCGCGCGCCTCGCCCACCAGCACGATAACGAAGCGCCTCGCGCATCTCCTCGCGCGTCTTGCCGACACCCGAAAACACGATCCGCTTGCCAGGCACGCCAATTCGTTGCAGATGTTGCAGCTCACCGCCGGAAACAATGTCAAACCCGCTGCCCAAGCCAGCGAGATACTTCAGAATCGCCAGGTTACCGTTGGATTTCACCGCGAAGCACAGTGTATGCGGCAGTGCCCCAAGTCCCTCGGCCAATTCACTGTAAGCGTCGCCGATCGCCGCCGCGCTGTAGACATACGCAGGCGTTCCCGCCTTTTTCGCCACGTCGTTCAGCGGGATGCCCTCGCAATAGACGGATTCTCCGCGAGCGGATTTCCCGCCGGCTTTTTTCCAGGAAAAATGTGGAGTGAAGTTTGCCGGATCTACGAACGCAAGTTTCTTCCGCTCCTGCGCGTGCGCCTCGCTCATCGCACTTTCAGAACAACCAGCGTGCGATCATCCGCGAGCGGAGCACTGTCCGCAAAATAGTCCACCTCGCGCAGGACAATGTCCGCCAGGTCCGCGGCCGTAACCTCATGCTTGTCCTCGATCAGCTTGCGCAAACGCGCCGTCCCGAAAAAAAGCCCTTCGCTATTCGTGGTTTCGGCAATCCCGTCGGAATGGAACACCAAAATGTCCCCCGGCTCCAGCGTAACGCCCCATTCGTCGTAACTCACATCTTCGTAAATACCGAGGGGGAAGCCCGTAAGCTCGATCTTCCCGCACCGCCCATCCTTGTAAAGCAGTGGCTGCGACTGGCCCGCATTCGCCACTCGCAATTTGCTGCGCCCTCTTTGCCACGTCGCAAAGCACGCGGTCATAAATCGCCCTTCGATGCGCCGCTCCCCTACAAGCTGGTTCATTTGCTTCAGCATTTCCGCGGGTTGCAGCTTCTGTGGAGCAAGGCTCCGCATGATCCCGATCGACACTGCGCCGTACAATGCGGCCGCGGTCCCCTTGCCGCTCACATCACCAAGCGCAATGCCGAGCTGCTGCGGCCCGTAACGCAAAAATTCATACAAATCGCCGCAAACTTCGCGCGCAGACAAATACCGCGCAGCGAGGTCCACCCCGAAATCTTCGGTGGGGACCGGACGCAGCAGTGCGCCCTGAATACGCTTCGCCGCTTGCAGGTCGCGCTCCAACCGCGCTTCGTCGCGAGCCACCTGCTCGTACAACCGCGCATTTTCCAGCGACACCGCAAGATTGCCCGCAAGAATCGAAAGCGTCTGTACGTGATCCTCAGTGAAATAATTCGGCTGCGGGCTCTCCAGATCCAGCACCCCAATCACCTTTCCTTTGTGAATCATCGGAATCGCCAGCTCGGAGCGCGTCTCCGGATTGACCATCAGATAGCGCGGGTCAACGCTCACATCCGGCACAATCACAGGTTCCTTGAGCGTCGCAGCCGCGCCTACGATTCCTTCACTGGCCGCGACGCGCAGCTTGCCCTGCACTCGCTGCCCGTGTTTCACGTCCACGCGATGGCGGAACACTTTCTGCTCTTCGTCATACAGCATGATGCTCAAAATTTGGTAATCGATCACGCGCTTGGTCTGCTCCGCCGCGCGCCGCAAAAGCTCTTCGACATCCAAAATCGAACCCGTCTCGCGGCTCACTTCGTTTAGCAACAGCAGCGTGTCCGCCTGCGTCCGCACTTTCTCAAATAGCCGCGCGTTCTCCACTGCAATCGCCAGGCGGCTGGCCAGCAACGTTAAGATCTTTTGTTGCTCGCCAGTGAAATAATTGGGATGCCGGCTTTGGATATCGAGCACGCCAACGCAGCGGTTCCGCAGCATCAGTGGAACGGCGAGTTCCGACCGCACACTTTCAATAGCGTTAATGTAGCGAGGATCGGTCAGCGTATCGGCCACTCGCACCGGATGGCCCGTTGCGGCCGCCGTGCCGCTAATTCCCTGCCCCACCGGAATTCGCAAGTTTTCCGCCAGCTCGCGCGGATATCCGATTGAAAACCGATGCTTCAGATAAGAGCCGTCGCCCTCGAACATCAGCACGCCAAAAATTTCATAGTCGATATGTCGTTTAATAAGCGCCGCCGTGCGCGCCAGCACTTCGTCGAGATCGAGCGAAGCGTTCACCTCTTCGCCGATTTCGGTGAGCGTCGCCATGACTTCGGCGGAGACCTCTAGAGCCGGCGCCGGTGCCAGAGTCGTATGTTCGTCAGTTGGATTCATGCGGTACGCACATTATAACAGGAGAGCAGCCGCTGCCTGCGGCTCGTAACTCATCTATGTTTTTTTCTTGTTCGCCCCGAGCGTCAGAACGCCCACGTCGGCAAGATTGCGGTAGCGTTCCGCATAGTCCAGCCCATACCCCACCACAAATTCGTTGGGAATCTTGAAACCCACGTAATCCGCGCGCACCTTGGCAATGCGGCGCTCTGGCTTATCTAGCAACACCGCCACACGGATGCGTCTGGGCTTGCGCTGTTCAAATACGCGCAGCAAATATTGCAGCGTCATCCCGGTATCCAGAATATCTTCCACCACGATGACGGTCTTACCCTCGATGCTGGAGTCCAAGTCCCGTGTAAGCTTTACTTCGCCGGATGTCTCCGTCCGGTTTCCATAGCTCGAGACCGCGATAAAATCCAGAGAAATGTCTCCGCCTATCTGCCTCGCCAGGTCGGTAAGAAAAAATACCGAACCTTTCAAAACTCCGACCAGGTGCAGCGGTTCTGCCGGAAAATCGCGCCGGATCTCCCGCGCCATTTCGGCAATGCGCCGCTGGATATCCGCCCGCGAGATGAGCGTGCGAACGCTTTCGACCGCCTTGCGTTTAGACTTCGGTTTGTATCGCGCGGATTTCGCCATATCGTTTCCAAGAAACGGGAACTCTAGCGCAGCCCGTTGTGTTCGGCAAGGCAGTCAAACGCCATTTTTGGAGTGCGGCAGACTTGCTGCCGCTTTTACAGTTAAGCCCGGCCCAGACTCTATAAACCACTAGTAGTCGATGAATTCAGCCTTTGCTATGAATTTTCGTCACTAATCATCTGACCCGTGAAGGGGTGACCCAGTTCAGAGAAGCGTAAAATCAGGCGCTTGAATCTAAGTCAGAGTGTCTTCCTTCTCTCAGAGGTGCGCACAATGAATAAAAAGCGTTTCCTAGCAGCAGGTCTATTCTGCGCCGCACTGGCCGGACTTGGTTTACTCCGCAGGGCCAACGCCGATGCCGTCGACGAAATGAAGCGGCTCGCAGCGCTGATGGATTGGAAGCCAGGAACGATCGTCGCCGATATCGGAGCCGGGGATGGCAGATACGCCTTCGCTGCGGCCAAAATAGTCGGCGACTCGGGAAAAGTCTTTGCCACAGAAATCGACGAAGAAAAGCTTGCCAAATTGCGCTCCGAGGTGACCAAGCGCCACCTCACGAACGTAATCGTTTTGGAGAGCAAAGAGGCGGACACGAATCTGCCCCCGGAATGTTGCGATGCAATCTTTTTGCGTCGCGTCTACCACCATCTCACCAAGCCCGCTGAATTCGACGCGGCCCTCGTCCGCTCTTTAAAGCCCGCCGGTCGACTCGCCATCATCGAATTTCCGCCACGCTCCGGGCTCGAACCTGTCGAAGGCGTGCCCGCAAACCGCGGCGGGCACGGCATACCCCAGAAGATGGCCATTGAAGAACTGACTTCGGCTGGGCTTCAGTTGCTTAAAGCCGTGAATGATTGGCCTGCTGACGACGACTGCGTTCTGTTCGTTAAAAAATGACCGCCCTGGCCCACGAACCGTGACTTTCTAGGCCCTCTAAAGACGGGATATCGAGAGCGACCTGTCCAGTAACCCGACCGCGGCAGAGAAGCGGGCCCACTTCTGGGACGTACGTAAAAGCTGCGTTTACCGCTAATAGTTTTCTTCCGGAGCCAGCCTGGGGCGGCAAGCCAGTATCGCGACAAGCAGGCGATCTCTACGTCAGTGTACACAACGGAACAGACACGAATCTTCGCCGCGTCTAGCATCCTGTTGAGGCGCTCACGTGCAACCTCAAACGCGTAAAAAAGTGGCCCGAGTATATAGAGTCCAGGGGACTATACTTCTGTATCGCTCGGCAGCGAGAAGTTTGTTGAAAGCGGAAAGATCGCTCCCCCGCGCGGAGCCGTGGTGGAGTATGGTCTTGGGGATCCCGCTCTTTCTACGGACTCTGCTTCGTCTTGTTCTTGTCTGTCGCCATCGGCATAAGGGTCCTCCGATAACACTGCGCGAACCAATCCCCTCGAACCTATCCGGATGCCGACCTGTCGATGGCCGAGGAACGTACATCACTTGCTGGGATTGCGGTCAAAAATTCGCTTACAACCACAAGACCGGCCGGCTGGTAGATTTCTGGGGCGTCCAGGACGCAGAAGCACGGGCAGGAGTTCGTCGGGGAGTTGAGGGATTCTTTTCGCCTCTTC
>DATBYP010000122.1:0-2056 GCA_036513675.1 Candidatus Acidiferrum sp. | reverse complement strand
AGGAGTTCCGCAAGCGGTTGGTTGAAGGCTCGTGGAATGAATTGCGCGAATGCCCCGATGAGTTGGTCATCCATTCCGCCCAAGTCCCAATAGGCGCTCAACAAAAAGCGGTGGGAGACCGCGTCCTGCTTGGAAATATCTCGCGCCGCCGCTGCGAGCGTTGGCGGCCCAGCTTGCACAATTAAAGAAAGAAAGGATTTCAAGCGGGAGAGGAGCAAATCGGCATGGACAGAGGGCATAGGCGTTCGAAGGGAGCCTAGTGGCCGGCTGGTCAATTCCGAGGCAATGTCCTTCTTAAGTTCTGCGTAGAAGGTCTTCTGGAATTCCGCGACTCGCGAATAGAAGCGCAGCACTTCCGCGGCAAACGGATGCTTCGACGCCAAATACTCGGCGCGCCGAATCCGCGCGTTATACTCGCCCGCTCCGACTTGCGCGGCTTTCATTTCCGGCGGGGAGCCGATCCAACCAGTTCTTTATACCAGGCGGGGTGGAAGCGCTTTGCAAAGTCTTCGGTTACGTCGCCATAAATGACAGAGTCCAAGGCTCCGCGCTCCGCGAAAACACCCATGTAGACGTGAATCAGAAAGAGGCCAATGGTGAGCAGCGCGGTGGAGGCGTGGACTAGAACGGCGATGTAGCGGAGCCAGCGCAAACTCCAGGGGATATATTCGGGGAACCACAAGACGAGGCCGCTGAGGAACAACAGGATGCCGCACAAGAAGAAGCCCCAAAAGAGGAGCTTTTGTCCGGCGTTATAGCGGCCGACCGGCGGCATCTTTTCGTCTTCGTTACGGATGTAATGGCGCATGGAGCGGAACCAAGCACGGTCGACGTCGGTGAATCCCATCTGCGATGCCCACAGAGCGTACATCTGCAGCACTGCGCCGATGAAGAGGAGGCCAATCCAGGGATGCAACGTGCGCGAAATCTGCCCGCCCCCTAGCAGAATGGCCAGCCAGAACAGCCATGGGGACCAGAAAGCCAGGCCGGTCAAGAGTAGGTAGACGTAAGAAAGTCCGGCGACCCAGTGAGTGAGGCGCTCTCTGAAACCGTAGCGAAGGATGCGGCCCGGAGGAACGGCTTGTGCCGGATGTTCGCGATATTCCGCAGCGCTCACGGCTGTTCTCCTTCGTGTTTTTTCTCAAATTCTTCTTCGCGCGACTTCGGACCAAACCGCAAATAATGCACGAACAATCCAATCAACCCGCCGACCATCGCCAAGTTGCCCAGCCACTTTAGGGGGCCCTTCCACAGCTTTACGCTCAAGGGCACGTGCGGATCTTTTGGCAGTCCGCCATAATTCTCCGGCTCGGTGACGTCGTGCAGTACGTAGATAACGCCTGTGCCGCCGACGCCCGGCGGGTCATACACGCCCGCCTTCGAAAAATTGTAATGCTCACGAAGCTGCTTGGCGCGAGTCTCCGCGAGGTACTTCATGTCGTCCTTCGAGCCGAAGTGCAGGCAGCCGGTGGGGCAAGATTTGATGCAAGCAGGCTCGAGACCCTCGCTGACGCGATCGGCGCAAAGAGTGCATTTGTAAACGCGTTTGGTTTCTGAATTGAACTTCGGGATGTTGAAGGGACAGCCGGTAATGCAGTAGCCGCAGCCGATACAGTGGTCTTGTTGAAAATCTACGATGCCGTTAGTGTACTGGACGATGGCGCCATCGGACGGGCACGCGGCGAGACATCCCGGGTCGGCGCAGTGCATGCACTGATCCTTGCGCATCAGCCACATGAGCGTGCCGTCGTCGGTTTCGTGTTCGTTGAAGCGGATGAGGTTCCAGTAATTCCAGCGCGTGTCCGGCATCGTCTGATAGGTGTTGTCGAAAACCGTCTGGCCGAACGGCAGGTCGTTCCATTCCATGCAGGCGACTTCGCAGGCCTTGCAGCCGATGCAGGTGGTGGTGTCGATAAGCTTGCAGACTTGGAATTCGCGCTGGGTGCCCTCGCCGGGAACCGCTCCGGCGTGAGCCGAAATTTTTTGGATTCGCAAAGTTTCCTGGCTCATGAGCGCACCTAGACCTTCTCTACCTTGACCAGGAAGCCCTTGAACT
>DATBYP010000121.1:0-2127 GCA_036513675.1 Candidatus Acidiferrum sp. | reverse complement strand
CTGCGACTGATTAGTTGCGCCGAACATTGGGAACAAATTAGAAATTCCCCGCAAATTGGATTGTGGTCTCGAGCTGCTCCGTGGCTCGCGTTATTTCAGCTCGAAATTTCTCTTCCTCGGCAGACACCTTTTCCTTAAGGGCCTCTACTCTCGATTGGCATTCCAATTTGATCTCGAGAACAATTTTTTCTGCTCCTTCGCGTGCGGCGTCGACTTCTTTCTCTAGAATCTCCAGACGCGCCTGAGCGCTATCCTTGGCGCGGCGCTCAGAGGAGGCCTCTTGCCGGATTGAACTAAACTCGTTCCTGCTGTGATCAAGCTCGCCTTGGAGCACTTCGTTTTCCTTTTTGCGCTTTGTGTGCCACTTGCACTTTGTGCCACAGCGGTCATTGCGTACAACACGATGGCAGCCGATAGCAGAGACCTGCCTTTCTTCAGATTTGCCATGTTCTTTCCTCCTACGCGTTCACGCAAATCGGAGTCAGATTTGTCACCTTGTGCGTCGGACCAGCCAGGTCGAACTGCACCTTGTGTGGTCCAGGTGTGAGGCCGACTAATATCTGCCCGGAGTCGAAACAGGAGAGCCTCTACCTCGAAGCTCTCCTGCTGCTTTACGAACAGTTAACCGACCTTGGCCAAGATCACATCATGACATCGAGCGCAGTGATCTGAAGCCCGCGCGCACATCTTCTGAAAAGAATTGCGGCTGCTCCCACGCTGCGAAGTGACAGCCTTTGGGTAGCCGGTTGTAATGGATGAGTTTGGGGTACGCCCGCTCTGCCCAACTCCGCGGGGCGGCGTAGATCTCATCTGGAAAGATGCTGACGGCAACCGGGATGGCGACGTTCTTCGGGGCGAAAAAGGCAAGCTTGTTTTCCCAATACAAACGAGCCGAAGAGATTGCCGTGTTCGTCAACCAGTAGAGGGTGATGTTGTCGAGAATGTCATCTCGCGTAAGGCCCTCGGACTGGCCGGCAAAGACGCGCGCCATGAGCGCCTCACTGGCTTCGTCGTGGTCGAGTATCCAGGCCGCCAAGCCGACGGGCGAGTCCGCAATCCCGTAAAGCGTCTGTGGGCGGTTCCCCATCTCGAGGGCGTAGCCAAGGCCGTGCTTATAGAAAAAGGCGAGCCGATCGAAAGCATGTTGCTCGTCGGCTCCGAGACCGGATGGGGCCGGCGCACCGGTAAAAGCCGCCGCGTTAATGTCGTTTGGAACCGCGCCCGGCATGTTGGTGTGAATGGCGAGCAATTCCGGAGGCGCCAGCACGCCCATTAGATCGGTGATGAGCGCACCCCAATCGCCGCCTTGCGCCACAAATTTCGTATACCCAAGGCGCTTCATCAGCACGACCCAGGCACGCGCGATGCGGTCGGGGTCCCAGCCGGGAGTGGTCGGCTTGCCTGAAAACCCGTAGCCCGGCATCGACGGAATCACCAGGTGGAACGCATCCGATGCGCTCGCGCCATGTGCCGTGGGATTGGTCAGTGGATCGATAATCTTTATCTGCTCGATGACCGAGCCGGGCCATCCGTGGGTGACAATGAGCGGCAACGCATCTTCATGCTGCGAACGAACGTGAATGAAGTGAATGTCCAGCCCATCGATCTCGGTGATGAACTGCGGCAGCGCGTTCAGTCTCGCCTCCACCTTGCGCCAGTCGTATTCCGTCCCCCAATAACGCGCGAGGGCCTGCATGGTCGCGAGCTGTACGCCTTGCGATGCATCCGTGACAGTTTCCCGCTCAAGCCACTTTGTTGCGTTGATACGCCTGCGCAATTCGGTGAGTTCCGCTTCCGGAAAATTCACATGAAACGGACGAATCGCATCCTCGTCAGCTGGAAGCTTGCTGCCTTGTGGTGTAGCACTGGTTTGGGTCATATCGTCCTCCTTTTGAGTAATTTCGAATTTTTGGTTTGTGCTGCGGTTGATTTGTGTGTGGTCTTCGTCTCATTCCTGTCTGCTGTGGTTCTCAGTATCAACGTGAGTAACGGGGTGAAGACCAAGTCGCGAGCTTTGATAGCCTCGTGGCAGGGAAAGCAGGTTTTTGAGCACTACCTCGTCGGCAGGTTTGCCGTCGTTTTCGTTAAAATTTTAGCGAATCCCCGGCCGCCGGTCGAGGCGTATTT
>DATBYP010000120.1:0-23955 GCA_036513675.1 Candidatus Acidiferrum sp. | reverse complement strand
GAGGGAGTCGGTCAACCGCTCAATCAGCCGCGATGCTGCGCCCACCAAGTACGCCACGCATCAGGCTGTGCCGCAATGGAGGCGCCGGTGATGTCCCGCAGAGCTTGGAAGACCCAGCCGCGCGTTGCGTCGTCCAGCGTCATATCATCCGTCATTTTAAGGAGTTGCGGCACAGCGCGCAGCCGCTGCTCCCGAGTAAGCATCCCAGATTGCGCCAATCCGCACCCGCCGCGCTCGCGGACCAGCGGCGAAGGATCGCTGCGGAAAGCCTCCAGCAAGGGAGCCACGGTTTCATCCGTCCCCAGCATCGACAAACCCTCGACAGCCCAATACCGCGTCTGCTCATCCGGGTCATGCCGGTGGTCCATCAGAGTAACGAAAGCCCGGCGCGACTCCACGCCGCGATTCCCCAGCACGCCCAGCATCCACAGCGCCCACGGACGCGCCGAAGGCTCTCTCCGGATGCGTTCAATCAAGGCATCCGCGCTATCGGCGCGCTTCGGGAGATTGTACCCAGCCAACTCAATTTCGAGCGCCGCTGCGCGCACGTGCAAATCATTGGAATTCAGCGCCGTAGTCAAGAGGCTAGAAAGCTGGCCCTGTAACTCCAACTGCCCAAACCAGTTATCGACGTCTTTGCCAATCAGCTCGAGCGCCCCATCGTAATGATTAACCGCCCGCTCCAGCAACCGTTCCGCCTGCTGTTGCGCCGGCAAGTTGGCAATCTCTTCGATTTCATGATCCGAAAGCTTCGTCGGCGAGGCGGACTGGGGTTCGCTGTTCTGCAACTGCATACGCAACGCGAACTCGTCCCAGGCAGCGCGAATCGGGGCAGGAATAGCGGCAGCAAAAAAGACCAGCACCAGCACGAAGCTGAGAACTACCATCAAGCTCTTAGCGCCGCGCGACTCGGCCGGGGAATCGTTGGAATTGGCGGTGGGCTGGCTACTCATCAGGTTTCTGCTCCATTTCGAGCGTAAGTACCTGATTAGCCACGGACAATAGTACGCAGGGACAGGCGTGCTTGCGATGTAACAGGCTAATGTATAATTGGATGAGGGGCACTTCTCACTCTCAAATGGCCGAGGATAACAAATCAGTGCAGCCTTCCATTGCCGTGCGCGCCCGGAGGCGTCTGCGGTTCGCCCGCACCCGCCTGCGCGAATTGCGCATGATCGGCAAAGCCCTGATTTCCACCAAGCACCCCATTTTGGTGCACATTATTCCCAACCGGCGCTGCAACCTGGCGTGCACCTACTGCAACGAATTTGACGATTTTTCCAAGCCAGTGCCGTTCGAGGAAATGAAAAACCGGCTGAACATCCTGGCCGGGATGGGCACCTCGGTAATCACGATCAGCGGCGGCGAACCGCTCATGCACCCGGAGATCGACCAAGTTATCCTGCACATCCGGCACCACGGCATGATTGCCGGCATGATCACGAATGGTTTTCTGCTGGACCGAAAAACAATTGAAAAATTGAACACAGCCGGCCTCGAACATTTGCAAATTAGCATCGACAACGCCGTGCCCGACGAGGTTTCGCTGAAAAGCTTGAAAACCCTGGATACACGCCTGGAATGGCTCGCGCAATACGCGGTTTTTCAGGTGAATATCAATTCCGTGCTGGGCAGCGGCGTGAAAAATCCCGAAGACGCGCTGAAAATCGCGCACCGCGCCATTGAATTGGGCTTCACGAGCACGGTGGGAATCATCCACGACAATAATGGCCAGCTAAAGCCCCTGGGCCCGCGCGAAACGGAAATTTTCGAAGAAATCATGACGCTGGGGAAGCGTTCCTTTTCGCGCTTCAATGAATTTCAACATAACGTGGCGCGCGGACGCGAACACAATTGGCGCTGCCGCTCCGGTTCGCGCTATCTCTATATCTGCGAGGACGGTCTGGTGCACTGGTGCTCGCAACAGCGCGGGTATCCGGGCATTCCGCTCACGCAGTACACGCCGGAAATGCGCCACCACGAGTATTTCACGGACAAATTTTGCGCCCCGCGCTGCACTGTTTCCTGCGTGCAGCAGGTGGGCATTCTGGACAACTGGCGCGATCCGCAAACCCGCAAACCGAAGCCTATGGCTCCGCCGCCGGTTGCCGCCGCACAACTAGTGCAAATCGGCTCCGTCCGAAGCGACAGTTAGAACCGCATAGCAACAAACCGGGCCTGCGCTCGCCGTGTCATTTCTTGTATTTTCTTTAAAAACACACGGACGCAGTGAGGGAATTGACGGCAAGACGTAGGTTCTCAAAAAATATAAGCATGGCCACTGCGGCGATTGAAATTGAAAATCTGACCAAGGATTATCCCTTTGGGTTTCTGCACCTGAAGAAGAGAACGTCGCTCGAAGGGCTGACCATGAGCGTCGAGGACGGGGAAGTCTTCGGCTTCCTTGGACCGAACGGCGCCGGAAAATCCACGACGATCAAGTTGTTGGTGGGGCTGATTTTTCCTACCGCGGGCACCGCGCGCATTCTAGGAAAATCCATCAGCGACATTTCCATGCACGCCGATATCGGCTACTTGCCGGAGCAGCCCTACTTTTACGATTACCTGACCGCCGCGGAATTGCTCGATTATTTCGCGCGATTCCATGATTTGTCCGCGCAGGAGCGCAAGGCGCGCGTCGATCGCATGCTGAAAAAAGTGGGGTTAGAGACGGCGCGAAAAATTCAGTTGCGGAAATATTCGAAAGGAATGTTGCAGCGCGTGGGGCTGGCGCAGGCCATTCTGCATGATCCGAAGGTGGTGATTCTGGATGAGCCGATGTCCGGACTCGATCCGGTGGGGCGGCGCGAAGTCCGCGACATCATTCTGGAGCTGAAGCAGGCGGGAAAAACCGTGCTGTTTTCCACGCACATTTTGTCGGACGCGGAAATGCTTTGCGACCGTGTCGGCGTGATTGTGGGCGGGAAGCTGCGCGGTGTGGGCGCCCCAGACGAAATTGTGGGCCTGAAGGCGGAGGCCATGGAGATTTTGTTTGAATACGCGGGCGCTGCCAATGGTTTAGGGGGCTTGCTGAGCAAAGTGACCCAGACGGGAACACGATATCGCACGCAGGTTGCCGAAGCGGATTTGTACGCCACGGTGCAGCAGCTTTGCGGTGTAAGAGCGAAGATTTTGTCAGTGACGCAGGTAAAAGCCACGCTGGAAGAATATTTCATGCACCTGGTAGAAGGAGACCGCGCGCAAGCGACGGCCGTCGAGGTGAGCGGAAAATGAGGCGCGTGGGGATAGTGGCGCTGAATACATTTCGCGAAGCAGTGCGCGATCGCGTGCTCTACAACCTGGTATTTTTCGCGCTGGTGATGATTGCCGCGTCGATTTTGGTCGGCCAAGTTTCCATTGGCATCGAAGAGATGGTGATTGTCACACTCGGCTTGAGCGCGATTTCAGTGATCGGATTGTTGATCGCGGTGTTTATCGGCGTAGGTTTGGTGTCGAAGGAAATGGACAAGCGCACTTTGTATGCGCTGCTGGCGAAGCCTGTGCACCGGTGGGAGTTTTTATTGGGGAAGTTCGGCGGCCTGGTGCTTACTTTGACGGTGAACACGATTGCGATGGCCATTGGTCTGTTTTTGGCCCTGAGCCTGATCAAACAGAGCGGCGAGCATGTGCAAGGATCTGTGTTGGTGGCGGTGTATTTCATCCTGTTGAAGCTCGCTCTCGTAGTAGCGCTGGCGCTTTTGTTTTCATGCTTCACGACCCCGCTGCTTTCCATTTTGTACACGGCTGGGCTCTATATCGCCGGATTGTTCGTCATGGAAATGCGCACGTTTCAAAGTGACACGATGTCATTGGCGATGCGCTCGCTCCTGCGGTGGCTCTCGTATCTGCTGCCAAACTTTGAGAATTTTGATGTGATGGCTGCGGCAGCACACGGGCGCGCGATTCCGACCGCACTGATCGCGCAGAATACGGCCTATGCGGCGCTGTATTGTGCCGTTGTGTTGGCTGCCGCCGCAGCTATCTTTACCAGGCGAAACTTAAAATGAGCATGGTGGCATCCCGCACGGCGCTATGCGCCGCTCTACTGCTCGGCTTTGCCGGGGTGTGGCGGCTGCAACATACGATCGACAGCGAATTGCAGGCGATACATCAGGAACAAGATGATTTGGTGCTGCGCTCTGGCCCGCTGCTGAAGGCCATGAGCCTGGAGTATGCTCCGCTGGTCGCCGATCTGTACTGGACCCGCGTTGTGCAGTATTACGGCAACAAGCTGGCGACTCGGCAGAATACCATTGACCTCTTGTGGCCTCTGCTCGACGTGGCCACGACTCTCGATCCTCAGCTAATCGTTGCCTATCGTTTCGGCTCGACGTTCTTGAGCGAACCGCCGCCTGCTGGTGCAGGAAAACCAGCGCTGGGAATTGAGCTGCTGCAACGGGGAATTCGCGAGAATCCGGAATATTGGCGCTTCTACGAGGATCTGGGTTTCGTCTACTACTTTCATCTGAAGGACTACTCTAAAGCGGCCGATGCATTCCTGGAAGGCAGCAAGAAGCCGGGAGCAATGATTTGGATGAAGACGTTCGCCGCCAGGATCAGCGAAAAAGGCGAGTCACTTGAGACGTCAGCAATGTTATGGAGCGAGATTTACAACTCTACGAAAGACCCCTCCATCAAGAGAAACGCGCAAATACATTTGCAACTGCTTCATGCGCAGGCTGATTGCGCGGAACTAAATAAGATCGCGACCGAATACAACAGGCGTACGGGGCACCACGCCGGCAACATGCGTGAGCTTGTCAGCGCCGGTTTGCTCCGGGGGCCGGCCGTCGATCCGGAGGGCTTTGTATATTCGTTCGATGCGGAAGGAAAAGCGCAAATAAATCCCGCGAGCCCGCTTTTCAAAGAGCAGTCCCGTAATGAAAAGTTCTGATTGGAGGAGTGCTACTCGCTAACGGCAAGGATAGTCATGCGCGGATCGATGGTGATTTTGCTAGGCGCGGTCGGCGCGGTGAAGTGGAAGGCGGTTTCGGGGCCGGCGGCGATCACTACTCCCAATTGCGTGAGATGCCCGACGGCAGCGCTGGCGTACAGCGGGACCGGCGCAATAAATGAACGCGGAACACCGCGCTGAAATAATTTTCCGCGCACTAAGAAGCCTTTTTCGGAGCGATGCACGGAAAACTCCACATGATAGTGCGGTACGCCGGTTCCGCGCACCCAATCTTCGAAAAACCATTCCATCGAGCGGCCGCCTTCCAGGTCCATGCTGGGCGTCATCACCGCTTCCATCTCGCGCTGCAAGTCCGCGCTGGAAAGAGCGCGATACGCATACTTGCCGGCCAGCGTGCGAAGCAGCGCGACAAAGCGCGCGTCGGGATCTTTCGTTCCGGGTTGGCGCAGCATTTCGCGCACCATATGAATCACCCAGGAACCCTTGGCATAAATGACCTGTTCGAACCCCTCCGGCGATTTCGAAGAGGTCAACCGCGTGCCTAAATCGAGAGCGCCGATTTCTGAAGCGGGACGCTCCGAGGCCGGCGATTTTTCCACCAGGCGTTGGCGATAGCGCATCAGCCAGATACGTAGAGAGTGGTTGGCATTTTTCTGGCTATCGGCAAAGAGCACCGCCATATAGTTAGCGATCGCTTCGTCGATCCACTGATCGCGATAGGAGCTCCAGCCCACCAGGTTGCCCCACCACTGGTGAGCCACTTCGTGAAATGGAACAAGCTCCGTGAAATGCTCCTGTCCACTCTCGGAAAGTCCGGCACGCTGCTGCGCTGCAGGAGACAGAAACGAAAACGTGGAGAGGTAAAGCAGCCCCGGCCAGCCCTGGCCGAAGGTTCCTGGAATTTGGGAAACGCCGAGTTTTTGGAACGGAAACGGTCCACTGAAAGTTTCGTAAAAACGGATCGACGAGTCGATATCGCGGCCGAGTTGCTTGAGTGCATCCGCGGGGCTCGGCGGCGCCGTGGGAAGGATCTGCATCAACCTCGAGCCAGCCTGGCCCTCGCCGCCGAACGATGGGGGCACGCGCGAGACGTCAAACGGTGAAGGATCCAAGCGCTTGTTGAGCGCCTGCTCCAGCATTCGATTGGCGTAGACCTCCACAGAATGCGTGCCTGAGGCCAGCGATGCGAACGCATAGTCACCCAGATTGAAGCCCGCGACGGACGCCGGCTTCTCCGTGCGCCAGCGGGCGACGCGGAAGTCGCCATCTTCGCGCTCATCCAGCTTTGTGCCTGTGGCGACCAAACGCAAACGCCGCGGCCAGTGCATGGTCAACTCATAATCAGAAAAATCCGCGCCATCGCCGAAGTGCGGATACCAGCTTTCGCGCGCGCCAACGTAGAGCACTCCGTTTCCAGCGTCTTCAATGACGTTTCCGCGATAGCGGAAGCGCAGGGTGAACTCATCGCCGCGCGGGGGAGCCGACGGCAGCACGACATAGAGAAAGTCGTTGCCGCGTGTGCTGCGCTCGCGCAAGGTCATTCCTTCATTCTGAAAATAGGTGAGAGCTTCGCCGTGCTCGCCGGTCACCGCGTCGACGTTTAACATGTGCGAAAGCTGCAGAGGCAGCACGCGTTCACCGCCAGTTTCGGCGCGCAAACGTACTTCCGTTTTCGCTTCCAGGGAATTGTTGGCCAGGATGGACGTGTCAATCGCGTAGTGCAGCGCGCGAAACGGAACTGCGGGACTGGCAATACCCGGCGCTTTGTAGGAGGCCCACACGTCGTAGAACATTCTGCCCGCGCTGTTTTTGGTCTGCCCCAGCAGGAAAGATTCTCGACGCAGCGGATCCAAAATAAAGTCGAAAGGGCCAGTGGCAGCGCCGTCGATGGCGCCGAAGAAGTAGGGCTTGGAGGTTTGCGAAAGCGAGTCGAAGAGGACGCGAAGCGACTGGCCCGGATTCATCGTGGCCAGCAAAGAATCCCAGCGCGTCGCAAAAGGGGAATCCTGCTGAGGCAAAACTCTCGCTTCACGAAGCTGCCGCAGCAAATCTGCGGCGGTGTCGTCCGTGAAGCGCAGGCAAGCCGAGGCAAAATCCTGGTCCAGAACCGGCGAGCCCAAAAAGTGCGCCATCTGCTGCTTTTCGACGGGATCTCGCGGAGCCGCGAGAATGTGGCCGCGACCGAGAAACACGGCGCCCGTGACGCGGCCGTCGAACGGTTGCAGGAAAGCGAGCTTGCCCTGTTCAAAAGACAGCTGCACGTCGCCGCGGCGGAGCTCGATGCGATTGGCGGAGTCAATTTCGTAGAGTGTGGCGGAATCCACGCGCAGGGCGGTTAGTTGCTCGTAGACCTCGCGCGCAGTCTTCTCCGCCGCCCAAACCTGCACCGTAAGCAAACAACAGAACCCGAGGAACGCGACCCGGAACTGCATGCCTGAGTGTAGTCACTTTCGGCATAGCGGTACAAGGAGGCAGGTAGCGGAGGGGACATAGGGCAGCCTAAAATGAAAGGATGCGGCTTTACCGTTGTCTCGCTGCCGGTTTGTGTGTGCTCGTAGCGATGAATGCGCGCGCGGACACCATCGTCCTGAAGAACGGCCGTCGCATCGTGGCGCTCAGCGCCGTAGTGGAAGGCAACAAGGTGCGCTACTTGACGTCCGCGGGCGAACTGGTCCTGCCGAAGTCGATTGTCGATCACATTGAAAAGGACGGGCCCGCGCAGATGCCGGTCTCGCCATCGGCCAGGGCGGCGAACCTGGCCATTACGCCTCCCAGCATCGAACCCACCAGCGCCAACGCCGCGGTGGAGAGCGGCGCGGTGCATGATGGCGTCGTGGATCGCGAATTCCTGGCTTCGCTTGCGAGCGAGGCGCGCTCCGGCACGCCGGCAGCCAATGAGAAAGCGGCAGTCGCGTACCACGCCGCAGCGCAACTGGAGCTCGTAAGCGGCGATATGGAGCACGCCCTCACCGACGAGCGTACTGCGCTGACGTACGCGCCTGAGAACCCCATCATGCTGCTCCATGTCGCCTACTTGCATCTGCGACGCAGCGAATACAAGCAAGCGCTGGAGTACCTGGAACGCGCGCAACGCATCGCTCCAGAAAATCCAGACGTCCCCAAGCTCGCCGGGTGGGCGTATTACGGCATGAACAAGCTGACCCAGGCCGTAGCGGAATGGCGACGCGCGTTGGCACTGCGGCCGGACGCCGAAGTGCAAGCGGCGCTCGAAAAAGCGCAACGCGACCAGCAGGAAGAAGAAAATTATCGCGAGAACGAAAGCAGCCATTTTACGCTGCGCTACAGCGGCGGGGCGGAGCCGGGGCTAGCGCGCGAAGTGCTCCGTGCGTTGGAGATGCATTTTTCGGCGATCGAATCGGAGCTGAGCTACACGCCGCCGGAACCGATAGGAGTGATTTTGTACACGCGGCAAGCGTTCGCGGATATCACGCGCGCGCCCGGATGGGTGGGCGCTTTGAATGACGGGCGCATTCGTGTTCCGGTGCAGGGCTTGACCCAGCTTACGCCGGAATTATCGCGGGTGCTCAAGCATGAGCTGACGCACAGCTTTGTGCGGCAAAAAACGAGGGCCGCGGCGCCGACTTGGGTGCAGGAAGGCTTGGCGCAATGGATGGAGGGAAAACGCAGTGGCGGCAATGCCCCACTGCTCCTGCGGGTCTATGACGCGAAGCAGGCCATGCCGCTCGGCGACCTCGAAGGGTCATGGTTGCGGTTGTCCAACGAAATCGCGGGTTATGCGTATGCGTGGGCGCTCGCGAACATGGAGTACATCGTGCAGATTGACGGAATAAGTGATGTGGATCGCATTCTCGATCGTATCGCCGCAGGCCGCACGACGGAAAGGGCAGTGCGCGAGGTGTTGCACAGCGATTACAATGACCTGATGCAATCGACCGCGCAGTACTTGCGCAGGACGTACGGGAATTAAATACTGGCGGGGTGTGCGTGCCTGTTGATCGCTAGCTCGTAGCTAATAGCGCGGCGAGCAGAGCGGCGCGCTCCGGCATTGTTTTCACGATGACGTGTTCGCGCGCGGAGTGCGCGCCATCGCCGACTGCTCCCAAGCCGTCGAGCGTCGGGACGCCGAGAGCCGCGGTGAGATTGCCGTCCGAACCGCCGCCCGCGAGGCATTCTCCGATCGACAGACCCATTTGCGCGGCCAATGATTTCGCGCGAGAGAAAAGCGCCGCGCTTACCTTACGCTCCATGGGAGCACGATTGAAGCCGCCGCGAATTTCCAGGCGAGCACCGCGTGTGAGCGGCCGCAGCGCACGAAGGCGTTTCTCGATGCCGCGCATATCTGCGAGGTGCAGCGCGCGCAGGTCGACCACGGCACGGGCGCGCTCGGCGATCACGTTGACGCGCGTGCCGCCCTCGATAATATCCGCGTTTACGCTGACGCCGCGGCGCAAATCATTCCATCCTTGCAGCCGCGCGATTTGCTGTGCCAGTTCGTGCACCGCGTTCACCCCTTCTTCCGGCGCGAGTCCCGCGTGCGAGGCGCGCCCGTGCACGATGATCTCGGCTTCGCCGACGCCCTTGCGCGCCGTTTTCAACAAGCCGCGCGGGCCGAGCGAAGGCTCAAGAACAAAAACGGCGTCGCTGCGTCGCGCCTCCGTTTCGATGAGCTTGCGGGAAGACTCGCTGCCGATCTCTTCGTCCGAGGTCCAAAGAAATACAATGCGTTTGCGAAGCGGCGCCTCGATGTGCTGCAGAGCGTCCAGCGCGAAGAGCGCTTGCACGATGCCGGCTTTCATGTCGAACGTACCGGGACCGTAGGCTTTGCCGCGTGATAAGCGGAAAGGCATTTTGGCGAGCGTACCGCTGGCGTACACGGTGTCATAGTGGCCGAGCACGAGAAGCTGTGCCGGTGCTCGCTCCTTTCGCGACTGCCGCGTGATGCGCAGATGATCGCCGCGGTGCTTCTGCGTGATTCGCTCGACGCGCGTACCACGTTTGCGCCATTCTGCGGCAATGATGGCGCAGCAGCGGTCGGCGCGCGATTTCTCCAGGCTCGGCGATTCCGCCAGTACAAATACGCGCAGCACGGAAAGCATTTGGCGCAAACGCGGCTTTACGATTTGCAGCAGGGCGGCGGGCAGATTCGATTCCTTCATCGGGGGGACATGCTAACAGCGCCATGCTGGTCAGCGCAAAGAATCGTCGGCAACCGAGCGCTTCGCATATAATCGTAGGTTTGCCGGGGAAGGTAGGGGACCGCAGGTGTGTGCGGCCACGGGAGCACCGATGATACTGGACGTAAATGAAATTCAAAAGATACTGCCGCACCGCTATCCGTTTTTGTTTGTGGACGGAATTGTCGAGATGGAGCGGCTGAAGCGCGTGGTGGGCATTAAGAATGTGACCATCAACGAATCGCATTTTCAAGGACACTTTCCCGGACAGCCGATCATGCCAGGCGTGCTTATCATTGAATCGATGGCGCAAACCGGCGGATTGCTCTTGCTGCAAGAGGTGCCCGATCGCGAGAACAAGCTCTTGTACTTTGTCGCCGTAGATGGGGCGCGCTTCCGGCGTCCCGTGGTTCCTGGCGATCAATTGAAAGTGGAGATGAAAGTGATTTCCTGGCGCGGAGATTTTTGCAAGCTGGAGGGGCGCGCCACTGTAGATGGCCAGCTCGCCGCAGAGGCCACGCTGATGTGCAAGATGGTGGATCGCGTTCCCGCTGCTGCTAGAGTGGAAGTATCCACGAAATGAATTCGTCGCAGGTTCATGAGCAAGCTATCGTCGCGGCCAGCGCGAAAGTCGGCGCGGGCGTTCGCGTTGACGCGTACGCGGTGATAGGTGAGCACGTCGAGCTGGGTGAAGGCTGCGTGCTGCATTCGCACGCGGTGGTGCAGGGCCCTTCGAAAATCGGCCGTAACAACGTGTTTTATCCGTTTTGCGTGGTCGGCGGCGATCCGCAGGACCTTCGCTTCAAGGGCGAGCGGACGGAGCTTACGGTTGGCGATGGAAACACGTTTCGTGAATACGTGACCATCACGCGCGGCACTGTGAGTGGCGGGGGCAAGACGACGGTTGGCAGCGGCAGCCTCTTTTTGGCGTCGGCGCATGTGGGGCACGATTCTCATGTTGGCGATCACACTCTGTTTGTGAACGGCGCTACGCTCGCGGGGCACGTGACCGTGGAGGACTACGCCACGATTGGCTTTCAATCGCCTGTGCATCAATTTTGCCGCATTGGGCGCTATGCCTACGTTGGCGCGTCCACGGTGATTACGCAAGACGTTGCGCCGTTTTCGCGCGTGGTGACCGAACGCGAGACGAAGAGCTACGGCGTCAATACCATCGGCCTCGAGCGCAAAGGATTTTCGGAGGAGCGGCTCAAGGTGCTGCAGCGAGCGTTTCGGCTGCTGCTGCGCTCGAAGATGAACACTACGCAGGCGCTAGCGGAGATGCGCAAATCGCTTGGTGATTCCGAAGACGTGCAAGAGCTAATTCGCTTCATCGAGGCGGCGGAACGCGGAATTGTGAAGTAGGGCAACTCGAAACGCTTTGATGGCCAACGCGGAAACAAGTACGGCAGGGTGGGGCCTGATTGCGGGCAACGGGCGATTTCCGTTTCTCGTGCTCGAAGGCGCGCGGAGCCAGGGCATCGAGATGGCGGTGATCGCGCTAAAGGAAGAAGCCGCGCCGGAGCTGGAGCGCTCCGCGAAACGGCTGCACTGGGTGAGTCTCGGCGAATTGAGCAAAGCGATCGAGTTGATGCATCAGGAAGGCGTGACGCAAGCGGTGATGGCCGGGCAAGTGAAGCACAACAAAATTTTTAGCTCGATCCGGCCGGACTGGAAGCTGGCCAAACTGTTGTTTGCTCTGCCGCGCAAAAATACGGATACGCTGATCGGTGCGGTGGCGCGCGTTTTGGAAGAGGAAGGCATTCGCTTGGTCGATTCGACTTTGTTTTTGAAGCCCCTGGTGCCGGAAGCGGGAGTGCTTACGCGGCGCGCGCCGGACGCCCGCGAAGCCGCAGACATTGCTTACGGTTTGGGTGTCGCGCGGCAAATTTCCAGCATGGACATTGGGCAAACGGTCGTGATCTGCGATCGCGCGTGCGTGGCTGTTGAAGCCATGGAAGGCACCGATGAAGCCATTGCGCGGGCCGCTCGAATTGCGGGAGGCAAGCCGCTCGTGGTGGTGAAAGTCAGCAAGCCGGGGCAAGATATGCGCTTCGATGTACCCGTGGTCGGTCTGCCCACCATCGAACAGATGAAGAACGCGCAAGCCACGGCTCTGGCGGTGGATGCCGGGCGAACCTTGCTGTTTGATCGCACAAAACTGATTGAATTGGCGGATGCGGCGGGAATTGCCATCCAGGCGGTCGCTCCGGCATCGGTTGCGGAACCAAAAGAGACCGCGGCGGGAATAAACAGGGAATGACGGCGGTAACGCAAGCGGGAAAGATACGTGTCGCCGTCGTCGGAGCGGGTGAATTTGGCCGGAATCACGCGCGCGTTTACCGCGAGATTCACGGCGCTGAGTTAGTAGGAGTCTTCGACAAAAACGCGGAGCGGGCGCAGGCCGCCGCAAGCGAATTCCGGACGCATGCCTTTTCTGGTCTTGACGACTTGCGCGGGCGAGCCGACGCCGTCAGCGTGGCCGTGCCCACCGCTCAGCACGCGGAAATTGGCTGCCAATTGATGGAAATGGGCCTCGATGTTCTCGTCGAGAAGCCCATGGCAAAAAGTCTCGCGGAAGCGGATGCGCTGCTGGAATCAGCAAAGCGGCATCAGCGATTGCTCCAAGTCGGGCATGTCGAACGATTCAACCCGGCGGTGCTGGCCGTCGAGCCGATCCTGAATCATCCCCTTTTTTTCGAGGTGCACCGGCTGGGAGTGTTCACACCACGCAGTCTGGATGTCGATGTGATCTACGATTTGATGATCCACGACCTCGATATCCTGCTCGCCCTCGTGAAGCAGCCCGTCACGGAGGTGAAGGCCGTCGGAATTCCCGTGCTCACGGACAAGGTAGATATCGCCCACGCGCGCCTCGAATTCGCGGGAGGCGCGGTTGCCAACGTAACCGCGAGCCGGGTCTCGACCGAGCGCGTGCGCAAGGTGCGCTTCTTTCAGCAGCACGAGTACATTTCGCTCGACTACGCGAGGCGGGATGCGCTTCGCGTAGCCGTGAAGAAGGCCGAGCCGCAGCCGGAGTTTGCTTTCGAGAAGCTTCCTGCGTCAACGGTTGAGCCGCTGCGTGCCGAACTGGAATCCTTTGTAGATGCGGTGCGCACGCGCACAGAGCCGCGCGTCAACGGCGCCGCAGGCCGGGCCGCGCTGGAACTTGCCGCGCGCGTAATGGCAAGCATCCAGGAGCATGGCGAGCGCGTCCAACTTGTAGCGTTCGCCGCGGCACAGAAAACAGAAAAATGATTCCCCGGTTCCTGGTTCCCTTCAATGCTCGTCCGCCCGTCGTGGACGCAACAACGTCGCGGCGACGCCCCTCCACGCTCGATGAGCGCACGCTTGTTCCCGCGATGCTACCCATTGTTCCCCTGGACGGGCACAGCAACATTCCCTCCTCTCTGCCGCTGGAGGCCATCGCCGCACGCACCGTCGTTCCGCGCGGCTTGAAGCGCGAAGACTTCGCCGTCGAAGAACCAAGCAACCTGCCCTTGCAACCGACGGACATGGACGAGCGCGTGACCGTTCCGCAGGGCGCGGCGCCGCCGGAAATCATCGCTCCCTCGGAAAACATCCTTCCGGCCGAGATCGTCGACCCCGACATTTTCTTAACCGGCGAAGTCAATCTTCTCACCAGGGAGCGGACCGAGGAGCGCGCCAAGTCCGACCTGGCGAGAAACATTTCCTCGGTCGTGTTTCACATACTGCTGATTGTGGCCATCCTCGTTGAACCAAAAGTTTTTCCGGCGCGACCGAAAACGCAGGCTGACCTTGATCTCGCGCGTAGGCAGATGACCATACTCCTGCCGCCCGGCGCCTTTGAAACGCCACGGCCCACGCCGCGCCGCGAGCGGCCGCCCGAAACGATGAAGGTGGACCCGCGCATACTCCGCAAAGTAGCGCCGCCGGAGCCGCAGCCGCAACCAGCTCCGCCGGCGCCGAAACAGCCGGAGCGCGTGGTCAAGGAACTCCCAAGCGCCCCGGTGCCGCAGCCCAATGCCACGCCGCCGCCGGAGACCACCGCGCCAACCCCCAAGACAGAAATTCCCAAGTCGCCGCCGAAACTGGAGACTCCGGAGGAGCAACCACGGTCAAACAGTTTGCTGCTGCCGAGGAATTCTCCCGGACGCGCGATTCAGGATTCTATGCGCGATGCCGCCAAGATGAACGCCCCTCGTCCGATTGGCGGCGGGCAAGTACCTACTCGCGGCGCCCCTGGAGGTGGAGGACGAGGCACCGCCAATTACGGTATTGAAATGCTCACGCCGACCGAGGGCGTTGATTTCAATGATTACTTGGCGCGCGTGTATCAGAGCGTGAAGCGCAATTGGTATGCGGTAATGCCCGCGTCCGTGGAGCTTGGCGACAAGGGCGTCGTATCATTGCAATTCAGAATCTTGAAGAACGGCGGCGTTCCGGACGGCGAACCCGTGAAAGTATTTGGCTCTGGAAAGGACCCGCTGGATCGCGCGGCGATCTCCTCTATTCGCGCCTCCAATCCGTTCGAGCCCCTGCCGCCCGCTTTCAGCGGCCCCTACATCGAGCTGCGTTTCACGTATTATTACAACCTGCAGCCGGATTACACGCACTAGTGAGACCCCCGCGCCAACAGGTGTTAGGCAGCATTCTCCTCGCGCTGTTTGTGCTCATCTTTCTGTTCGTGCGCGCGCGTCACCTCCTGTTTCGATGAACTCAGAACATGCGATTCTGCCGCTCGTTGCCGTCATCGGCCCCACGGCTTCGGGAAAATCAGCGCTGGGCGTTTGGCTGGCGGAACAGCTCGACGGGGAAGTAGTCGCGTGCGATTCCACACAGCTCTACCGCGGCTTTGACATCGGCACGGCCAAACCCGCGCCAGCCGAGCGCCACGGAGTTCCCCATCACCTGATCGATGTGCTTGGCCCAGAACAGGCAGCAACCGCGGGAGGCTATCGTCAGATGGCTCTTGCGGCCCTCGGCGATCTGCGCGGCCGCGCGCGCCTGCCGATTTTCACGGTCGGCACCGGTTTGTATCTACGCGCTTTGCTGGAAGGCCTGGCCGACGTTCCGCAGCGCTCGGAAGAGCTCCGTGAAAGATTGCGGCACAGCGCGCGCGAGCATAGTCCCGGGCATCTGCACCGGATTTTGCGGCGCCTCGACGCCGAAGCTGCGCAAAAAATTTCCGCGGCGGACGAACAAAAACTGATTCGGGCCATCGAAGTTTGCCTCCTTGCGAAAATGCCGCTCACCGAGCTGCATAGAAGCGGCCGCGCCCCATTGCAGGGTTGGCGAGCGCTGAAGATTGGCCTCGCTCCCGAGCGAGAAGCTCTGTACGCCCGAATTCATGCCAGAACGGACGCGATGTTCGCAAACGGCTGGCTCGAAGAGGTCCGTTCTTTGCTCGAGTCCGGACAGACCGAAAAGGCCAAGCCTTTCGACTTTATCGGCTACCGCGAATTACGAGCAGTCCTGGAAGGCCGGCTCACACTGACCGAAGCTCGCGCCGCGATTCAGCAGGCCACGCGCCACTACGCAAAGCGCCAGCTCACCTGGTTTCGCCGCGAACCCGCCGTGCACTGGCTCGCCGGCTTTGGCGACCAACCCAATGTGCAAACAGATGCGCTAGCATGGCTCCAGTCCCAGCACGGGGGACAGGCCTCAGCCTGAATCTTTTATAGGGTTTGACTAGCCGAATTCTTCAGTACGTTCTGATCGCATGCTGGAGCGGGTCGTAGAAATCGCTAATTTTTCAGTATTTTCAAGGGGTTCATTGCTTTTTCAACCCCGCGTCCCAGTTGACGACTACGGTGATGGGAGAGCGCGACTTCTGGGGCATCGTGGTGACGATGATAAAGCGCCGGCCGTCAGGACTGACATCAAAAATGGGGATAAAGAACTCCGCTTGCGTCTGAAAGAGAAGATGAGCCACATCTATTGCCAACTCCGAACCGTTTTGGCTCACCCTTGCCGCCATCAATTCACTATTCAGGCTTAGATAGAAAATCTCCTTGCCATCGTGACTCCATACCGGGGTGAAGCCTCCGGCTGCGGAGACCAGGAGTTTGCCACCTGAGCCATGGAGGGGTCTTACGTACACTTCGTGGCGCCCTGACTCATCGGACGAATACAAGACCCACTTCCCGTCGGGAGAAAGGCGGCCACCAAATTCGTCGAATTTCGTTTGAAGATAAGGGAGCGGCTTTCGAGCGCCGACAAGAGGGAGCGTCCAGATGTCGGTGTCCGTGCTGCTATCGTTGGAAATGGTCATTAGGATAAGAAACTTGTTGTCGGGCGACCAACTCTGGCAATACTTTGCAAATTCGGAGGCGAAGACCAATTCCTCATTTCCGCCGCCATCAACGGCTCTTTCGTACAGATCGAAGTGCCCTTTTCGGTCGGAGCTGAAAATGATGCGCTTGCCATCGGGCGACCAACACGGAACTCTTGCCGAACCCGGACCCGACGTCAGACGCGACCTGACCCCGCGCGACACATCGTACAGCCAGATGTCGGATTCGGAGTACATGCTGTTCGCCTGCCGATCGTAAACCTCGGCAGCGAGCTTGGTGCCGTCCGGTGAGAGCCGAATGTTGAATTGGCGCGCGGGGTCGCCCAACGTGCCGAGGCGATTTCCGCTGCGGTCGAACCACATCAGTTGTGGGATATTTTCAGCCGCGCCTGTCCAGTACGCCAGAACGGCTCCAGTGTTTGATGCCGAGAAGAATTGCACCTGTTCGGCGAGCGCAGAGGCGTCACCCATAATCTCAAGGCGTTTCTCATCGAAAGGTTGCGCGATGAGGGTCGTTCCGAGAAGATAGAACAAATACCCGCGCTGATACGCAGGACTTGTCCCATCGCGCACTAATAATTTGCTGGTGTCTGAATCGAGGGAGCTGACATAAACAGCGTGCCCGGCTCCAGGTTGGGAACCTTCATACAGGTAATGTTTTCCATCGGGCAGGAAATGCGGTAAAAGGCGCCCGACAGTCACCGACTTCTCGCCCCTGGCTAGAGGGACAACCTCGCCGCCGGCCGCGGATACCTGGTATAGCAAACGGGTTGCGCCTGTTGCGAAGAGGATCACGCCATCGCGACTCCATGTGCCACCGTAGCCTGCGAGGACGCTCGCTACTGAAATAGGGGGCCCCCCGGTGATGTCGATTTTGTGGAGTGAGGAACGGTTCGCAAAAAAACCGATCCAACGGCTATCCGGAGACCAAAAGGGAAACAGTGCGCCTTCGGTTCCCGCAAGTGATCGCGCAGCGAGAGAATCGAAGGAGCGGAGCCACAGAATGTCTTTGCCGGTGGGACCGGGGGCAACAAAAGCCAGATGACGCCCGTCGGGCGAAACCGCCGCATGGCCCTCCGCATTGATGTACGAGTTTTCCGGCGGATGAACTAAAAAGCGCACTGCCGCTGCGCTCGCCGGAACTTTTGGTCTCGTAACAATTAAAAGGACAAGAATACTCAGAGCCAGCACGGCTACCAGGGCCCAGCTTAAACGGCTATAGGTTTTTCTGCCGGCACTGCCGTCCGAACGCGATGCGGCCTGCGAGCCTCCCCCAGCGATCCACTTCAGCTCAAGCAGCAGATCGCGGGCCGACTGCCAGCGCTCTTCGGGATCTTTCGCCAGACAAACTCGAATGGTGCGGTCCAGCGCGGGCGGCGTCAGAGGCTGCAGTGTGCTGATCGGCTCAGGCTCCTTCTCTAGAATGGCAGACGCCACGCTCAATTGACTTCTGCCTGAGAAGGCCGGCCGCCCGGTGAACATCTCGTACAGCACCGAGCCGAAGGAGAAAATATCACTCCGCGCATCGACCTCTTTGCCTTCCACCTGCTCGGGCGACATGTACTGAAACGTGCCGACGATAGTGCCCTCTTGTGTCACCGGAGTCGTTCGCGTGGCCGCCGCCGTCAACGTCTCTCCCGCTACGAGTGGCGGCACAGCTTTCGCTAACCCAAAATCGAGCAGCTTGGTGCCAGACGCCGTCAGCATGATGTTGCCGGGCTTCAAGTCCCGATGCACCACGTTGCTCCGATGCGCTCTGTCCAGAGCATCGGCGATCTGCATCCCATACTTCAGCGCTTGATCTAGCGGCAGCGGCCCTTTTTCGAGTCGTTTCGCCAGCGTCTCGCCCTCGACGCACTCCATCACCAGGAACTGGAGGCCGTCTTGAGTTCCAACGTCGTGCAGCACGCAAATGTGAGGATGGTTCAGGCACGAGATCGCTTTCGCCTCGCGTTCAAAACGTTGCCGCAAAGCTGGATTGTCAGAAAGATGTTGCGGAAGAATCTTGATAGCCACCGTTCGATCCAGACGCGTGTCGCGCGCCCGGTAAACTTCCCCCATGCCGCCCGCGCCGAGTGGCGCGAGGATCTCGTACGGCCCGAGGCGGGTGCCTGCGGTCAAAGCCATTGAGGTGGATTATACCTCTAGAAACAGAAGCCCCTGCACCGCCCAGCGCGATGACTCGGGGATCGATTAACCAAGATTCACGGACGATGGTTCTGCACGTTCACGAGATCCAAGCAAAACCGCTAGCCTCCTCCACATCGGTCGCGGCGCACACGCAAGGAGAGTATAATTTGCGTTAGGGACCTCACAGGTCGCGCACGGTGTCATTATTCGCTCGAACTGTCCACTTGGCAAGATGACTCTCGCTTTCCCACAAGTATGAAAACACAGCACGTCACTACGGCTCTGGAGCGCGCCCTGCTTGTCGGCGTGACATGGAAGCGTGCGCGACGGGTCCCGGGCATGCCTGCGGGCGAGCAAGGCCGCGAATCGCTGGCCGAATTGGTGGAGCTAGCGCGCAGCGCCGGTGCGGAAGTAGCTGCCACCATGTACCAAGTGCGCGAGTCCGCCGATCCCGCCACGCTCGTCGGGCGCGGCAAGCTCGACGAAATTCGCGCGGAAGCGACCGCGCACAAAGCGCCGCTCATCATTTTTGATGGAAACCTATCCCCCATGCAGCAGCGCAACATTGAAGAGGCGACGGACCGCCGCGTCATCGACCGTACGCAGCTCATTCTGGACATTTTTGCCCGCCACGCGCGTAGCCGCGAAGGCCAACTGCAAGTCGAGCTCGCCCAGCTAAATTATCTTCTCCCTCGCCTGACCGGCCGCGGTACGTCGATGTCCCGTCTCGGCGGCAAAAGCGGCGGTGGCGGTTCCGGTGGTGCAGGCGGAGGAGCTGGCCGTATTGGCGTCCGCGGCCCTGGCGAAAAGAAGCTCGAGACCGATCGCCGCCGCATCCGCGATCGCGTCAGCAAAATTCAGTCCAGCATCGAAGACGTGCGCAAGCAACGTGCCCTGCGCCGCGAAGCGCGCAACGCCGTCCCGCTCGGCACGATCGCATTGGTCGGCTACACGAATGCCGGCAAATCCACATTGTTCAACGCCCTCAGCCGCGCCGAAGTGCTCGTCTCCCCGCGCATGTTCGCCACGCTCGACCCGACGATTCGCGCCATTCGCCTTTCATCGAACCGCCGCGTCCTCGTTTCCGACACCGTCGGCTTCATCCGCGACCTGCCGAAAGGGCTGCTAACCGCGTTTCGCGCAACCTTGGAAGAAGTGCAAGAAGCTGCTCTGATCCTTCATGTCAGCGACATCTCCAATCCCCACCACGACGAGCTAGATGAAGAGGTCGACAAAATTTTGCGGGAGCTCGGCGTGGCAGATCGCCCAAAGCTGCGAGTCTTGAACAAGGTGGACCTGCTGACGCTTGAGCAACGCGAAACTTTAGATCGCAGTTTGGCCCGCGTTCGCGAAACCGGTCCTGTTCTCGTGTCCGCGATGACCGGGCTGGGAATGGACGACCTGCTCCGGCGCATGGACGCTGCGCTTCCGATCGATCCCATTGTCACTTTATCCTTGCGCTTGCCGCTTGCGGAAGGCCGCACGCTCGCGCTAATTCACGCGCTGGGCCGCGTGCTCCATTCTGTCGTGGAAGATTCGCACATGGCTATGGATGCCGAAGTTCCTGTCTCGATCGCCAGGCGCCTGAATTTAAGCCGGTACACTGCCGGTGGAACTTCTCGCGCCTCGCATACGTAATTTGTATCAGGAGGTCGAACATGGCCGCATTTTTTCTCTGGTGCATTTTGTTTATCCTTTGCTGGCCTCTTGCTCTGCTTGCTATCGTGCTGTTTCCCATTGTTTGGCTGATCACTCTGCCCTTGCGCATCCTGGGCATCGCCGTGCACGGCGTATTTGCGCTGCTCGCCGCACTTTTTTATCTACCTGTGCGAGTTTTGCGTGGCCCGCGCGCGATTTAAGCGTCTTGCACCCTCCGCCTGGGGTAACTTACGAGTCAGCCGTAGGCAAAACCCTGTTTCTTGTGAAAGATGGCAGCAGTGCGCGGCGAAATCTAAGGTTGCGGCTTCCCCTCATGCTGTGGAAATTTCTGTGGAAACTAGAAGTCCTGCAAAATGTGATATTTCCAAGCGCTCGTGAAATTTGCAGGCATTTTGGCATGTGTGCTGTGTAACTACATTTATTTCAGTAGGTTACAGCAACTTCGCAGCACCTCGCCGGTCGCCCTGCCCTTCATACTCCCGAACCGCGTAGCTCCAACATTTGCACAGGTTTGCAGCACATCCATTACAACTCAGTATCCATTCCCACATTTTCCCCGCGCCAAATCGTGTTAATCACAAGGTATCCGCCCACCTGTCCAACGATCGTTTTCGGCCCGTTGACGCCCATCCAAGGCGAGTCTATAGTGAGACGCGGCTCGTTTTTGACCCATAGCTAGCTTTTCTGCCGCTAAGCCCTGATGAATCTTCCGAATACACTCACGTTGCTGCGCATTTTCTTCGTTCCCGTCCTCATTGTGGTCCTCCTCACGCGCAGCCCTAACGTCGAGCTGTGGGGCCTTCCCATCCATTACGAGTTTTGGGGCGTTCTGATTCTGTTGCTCGCTGCCGCCACCGATTGGGCCGACGGCTACTTCGCGCGCCGGCGTCTGCAAGTCACCACGCTCGGTATCTTGCTTGATCCCATCGCCGACAAGCTTCTCATCTCGGCCGCCTTTATCTCCCTGGTGGACATGCACTTGGTTCCCGCCTGGATGGTTGTGATCATCATCGGCCGCGAATTTACGGTGCTCGGCCTGCGCAACATCGCCTCTGCCGAAGGCTTCACGATCGAAGCCTCCGCTCTGGGCAAGACAAAAATGGTCCTACAGGTTTGCGCTGTCGCTGTGCTCATTGCTGGAGCGCGGCATCCTTCGCTCATGCCGGTGGCCCTATTTTTGCTCTGGCTCGTCGTTATCAGCGCGCTCGTGTCCGCCGCGCAATATTTCCATCGTTTCTGGGGTCACGTCGACGAGCGCATTAAGCAGCGCCGCAAGTTGCGCATGCTCGAAGCTCGCAAAAAAGCTGGAGATGCTGTTTCTCTCTAACACCGACCGGCAGTCCTTGCTGAGTCTGGCCCGCTTGGCCATTACGGCAGCCGTGTCATGCGGCCAAATATTGGCGGAGATTCCTGCGGGCGGAGTTTTTTCGCAGCAGCGCGGCGTGTTCGTCAGCCTCCACATTGGCAAGCGCTTGCGCGGCTGCGTGGGCGTGGTCGAGCCTCAGGAACCGCTTGGCGATAGCATCGTACGTTGCTCTGCAAGCGCCGCGCTGCAAGATCGTCGCTTTCCAGCCGTGTCTCTCGACGAACTGAGCGCACTGCGGATCGAAATATCGCTACTTTCGCCGCCGCTTGCCATCCGCCCCGAAGAAATCCAAATCGGCACTCACGGCCTGCTTATTCGGCGAGGAAGTCAGCGCGGCGTGTTGCTCCCTCAGGTGGCCCTCAAGCACCAACTCAGCGCCGAGCAATTCCTCGCGGAAACGTGTCGAAAGGCGGAGCTGTCGCCAGATGCCTGGCGCGATCCAGATGCAAGCCTTTTCGGGTTTACCTGTGAGATCATTTCTAGCGGCGCGCCGGATGACGTCATGCCGGCCGCCATTCCAGCTCAATTCGGCCAAACGCTAACATAAAGGCCCGCTGAGCTTTCGCACAGCGGGCCTGAAATCAGCGAGACCTTTCGTTTCCGGAGCTACTCAATCTCTACGTTATCCCCAGCGTATATTTCCACGGAGCTGAATGTTACGAACACGGTCGCGGCGTTTCGGCTGGCATTCAAAACGATCCCTTCGCCCAGCACTTCGCGCGGCAAGTCTTTCCATTCATACCGCGCCGGAGTGCTTCCAAAGCCGTAAATCTGATACGCGTAGCCCTTGGTTTGCGGCACTGCCTCAATGTCTTTGCCCTGATAGCGGAAGAGGCGCATATAATCGCCAACTTTCACGCCTTGTGCCGCACCCAGGTTCACGTACATCGTGGAGCCTTGCCCCTGGCTTTGCTGGAACGTGGACGAAGTCACTACAGTGCCCACTGGTTTTCCGCTCACGGGCGCAAAATGATCGAATGTGCCAACCTCTTTGTAGGGAGGCGCCGGGCGCTCTTCAAACGGACGTACGATATCGCCACGAGTCACGTCCTTGCAGGAGAAAACCACCTCTGCTACGGAAGTCTTCTGCAGCACGCTGACCACGCGCAACTGCCCGATATCGGCGTACAAATTGCCCATCGCGTTGGCAATCTTGCTTTGTCCCTTGAACCAATCTACGCGCATGGGATCTGCCGTTTGGCGCACGACCATGAAGCGATCGCCGATCCTCACTCCATGGTCGCTCCCACGGTTGATGTATACGTTTTCGCCTTGAGCGAAGATAATCTTGTAGCCGGCCTGCTCACCCGAAATCACGTAGAGGTCGTTCGGCAGCTTGGTATCTTTCACAAAACCCGAGCAATAAATCGTGGTGTAGCCCGGTTGCAAAGTGGTTCCGCCAGTGGCCGGAGCCGATTGACCGTAGCAAACTCCCGCGCCCGCGAAGGCAGCCAGGCACAACGCAGCTAGATTAGCGCGCATTGAAAATGCTCCTTGAAATCACGCCCTGAGGGTCGTGCGAAAAGAGATTCCTAAGCAAAAGTAGCAAGCACCCCAGCAGGCGTCAACAAATTGACCGGGGTGGCTTTACACTCTTGATACGGCATGCTACAAGCCGTATTTTCAATCATTTGCCGCGAAACGGTCGGAAGGCGCCAGAACTGGGACATAGAACAGAGGGCTACGGGATGGGTCTATTTGGCAAGGGCGTGGCGCGCATTTGCGCTGTGGTCGCGGCGCCATCCGCGCGGGAAACGGCTACGGATCTCCGCCGTGCGTTGCGCGAGACGCCCACCGTCGAGCTGCGTTTGGACTGGCTGAAGAGCGACTCGGAACGCCGGCGCTTTCTCGATTGGCTGCGTCGCAATCGTGCCCGCCGCGCCGTCTTGATTGCTACCTGCCGCCGCCGCGAGGGGGGAGGCTTATTTGCCGGGAGTGTTGCAGCCGAGCTGCATTGGCTTTCGCAGGCCGCCGAAGCAGGTTGCCTGTGGTGCGATCTCGAAATTGAAACGTTGCGTAAACTCCCGCCGAACTCGATTCGCGAACACTCTTTGCCGCCGCGCATCTTGCTTTCTGTCCACGATTTCGAGCGCATGCCTGCGCTGAATCCCGCTCTTGGCGGGCGGTGGAGACGCGAAGTCGATGCCATCAAGGTCGCCGGGGCTGTGCGGACCATCGCGGATAGCGCGCGGCTTCTCCGATTCGCCGCGAGGTCGCCCAACACGGTTGCTGTTCCGATGGGCGAAATTGGCCTTCCCTCGCGCGTTCTCGCTCTGCGCCAGGGCAGCGCGCTCGCTTACGCGCCTATATCGGCGGCAACGGCCCCGGGCCAGATTTCGCTCAGCGAAATGAAGCAACTTTATCGTGCCCACGCGCTGAACCGCCAAACGCAGGTGTTTGGCGTAATCGGCGACCCCATCGCGCACTCTCTGTCTCCGCTCTTGCAAAACAC
>DATBYP010000119.1:0-8213 GCA_036513675.1 Candidatus Acidiferrum sp. | reverse complement strand
CAACCGCGCTGGCGGGCGGCTACGCCAGGCGGGTTGAGGACACCGTGCGGATTCACGTGAATACCATTTTGGCGGCGAGGGACGTGGCAGTGGAATTTCCGATGAAAGCGGCGTCGCCGAGATAGAACCGCGCAGAGATTACGAGGCGCGCAGACGAATCTCGCCGGACACGGTGTGAATCTCGATGCGGCCGCCGTTGCCGCTGCCAACGCGTGCGCGCAGCGAGTGTTTTCCTTGCTCTTCCACCACGACGGGAATGTCCGTCTTGATTTCGCCGGAAACGGCCTCGGCGGCTAGATGAAAGCTCGCGTTTGGAGGCACCCCTAGCAGCACGCTGCCCGAGGCGGTCTTGAGATCCCAATAGCTGCTGGCACCTGGATTGCCCTGCACGTTTACGCGCCCGGATGCCGCATGCGCTTTCACGTCGCTGGTGGCGCCTTCCACGTCAAGCGAGCCGCTGGCAGTAGACGCATCGACGCGTCCGCCAGGCTTTGTGATTTGCGTCGAACCCGAAAGCGCGCTGATGCGCACGTCTCCTTTGATGTTGGAAACGGTCACGGTGCCGGAGGCGCTGTTCGCGCGGATGTCGTCGCCGATATTGTCGGCGCGAATGGAGCCACTCAGCGTGGAAAGCTGCGTCTGCCGCTCGATGTGGCTCACGCGAATGGAGCCGGATGCTGCTTCCGCCTTCACCGGGCCGCGTACATCTTGAATGGATTGTGTGCCGGAGATCACGGAAGACGCAACTTCCGTGTCGCGGGGAACCTCAATGACATAACTGACGTGGACATTGCGCAGACGGCGCAGTTCTTCGCCGATGCGGACGGTGTTGCCGTGCTGCTCGATGGGCGGATTGGCGAGCAGGTCACTCATGCGCTTCTCGGGGCTTTCGAATCCCATGCCGGACGCGCGAGCGTCCGCATGAACGTGCACCTTACCGTCGGCGCTGCCGGTGATGGAAACGTCGCCCGAAGTGTTGTTGAGCTCAAGGCGAATCGGCCCGTTGACGCTGAGGGTGCGGTCGAAACTGCCGCTGGCCGATGGTCCCATCGCGCAGCCCGCGGTTGCCAGGGCGGCGCAGAGGAAGCCTGCCAGCGCCGCGAATTTGCGATGTTTCATCGTTCCTCCATGCGAGTTCAAGGCGAGAGCCGCGTGCCTACCGCGCGATCGTAAAGCCTGTCTAAAGGAAGATACGGAAATGTGCGGAATTATGTTCCGAACACCGCATACGCTCAAGTGCGTTTCTGCTGCGGCAGCATTTCGTTCAGCGAACCTTGGCGATAGCCTTCGAGGTCGAGCGCGACATACGTGAACCCGGCCCGCTTCAGCGCTTGAGAGATTGCTGCGCTCGTTTCCTTCGAGAGCGCGCGGTCCATCTCTTCCGGCGCGATTTCGACCCGGGCGAGATTGTCGTGCAGTCGCACACGGAATTGGCGGAAGCCGAGTTCGCGCAGGGCGGCTTCGCCGCGCTCGATGAGCGTGAGGCGCTCCGGCGTGACTTCTGTTCCGTAGGGCAGGCGAGAGGCGAGACACGCGGAGGCGGGGCGATCCCAACTGGGCAATCCGGCGCGCTGCGAAAGCTGGCGAATTTCGGATTTGCGCAGCCCGGCATCGAGCATCGGCGCTAATACGCGATGTTCTTTCGCGGCGCGATGGCCGGGGCGGAAGTCCAGCGTGTCGTCGGCGTTGACTCCGTAGGCCGTTGCGGTAAAGCCGCGCTGCTGGGCCATCGCGTCCAGCACAGAGAAAAGCTCGTCTTTGCAGTAGAAGCAGCGGTCGGCGGCGTTCGCGCGGTAGGCAGGGTTTTCCATCTCGTGCGTGTCGACGAATTCGTGATGGATTCCGAACTTACCGACAAATTCGTCGACCGCGGCGCGGTCATAAGCGGAAAAGCTTGGGGAAAGCGCGGTGACGGAAAGCGCCCGCTCTCCGAGTGCGCGCTGCGCGGCCCATGCCAAATAGGCTGAGTCAGCGCCTCCGGACAGCGCAACGATCAGAGAGCCGGCTTCGGCGAGACGCGCGAGGAGCGAGGTTTCCTTTTGCTCCGGCGAACGGCCCGAGTTTTCGGCAGCGCGAATCGGAACGAACGCAGTCATTGGAAATCAGTATAACGCACAGTTAAGATGCATCGCGGCTTTTGAAAAGTATCCATCGAAATCGAGCGACGTAGGACTTACTTGAAGTCCAGTAGCACGTCGACCGTGCCCTTGGCTTCATCGGGCTGCAGCCAGTGGCCCACTTCATCGTAGTGAATTGGCATGTCCTTGAAAATTTCGGTCGAGTGCGCTTGCAGCTTGGTTAGAAATTCCTCGTAGCTCGCTTTATCGAAGAGCTGGCCTTGCGGAATAGGCCACGCGTCGCGCAGGCGTCTTTCGGCGTTCGGGGACAATCCGGTGATCACCATAGAGCGGAAGTGAAACGGCTTTCCTTCCTCGACTTGCACGCGGTAGGCAACCGTGTGGGCACTATCATCGTACGTCGCGACCGGTTCTACTTTTGCTTGCATGTAGCCGCGCTTTCCGTACTCGTCGCGCACGCGATCCCAGCCTGCTTCGATGGCCATGCCGTCAGCGACAGCGCCGGACTTTACTCCTATGGTGTTCGTTAGCGTGATGGTCGAGAGCACATTGTTTCCGGTCCACTCGACGCCTTTCCAGTGATAGACCGCGCCGGGATTGACGGGGACATACACCGGAATTTGCTCGGGCAGCTTTTTGTTCGGGTTTCCGCTTAGGCGCACTTCTGGCGGGCCGAGTTTCGCGCGCAGAAAACCCTTTTGCAGAAACGTCGGGCGAATTTGTTCGGTCAAGAACATGTCGATGGACGTGCGTGAATATGGCTTGCCGAGTAACTCTGGAAGCTCCTGGCGAACGGCTGGCGACGAATTGAGTGCGGGATCGCTGAACTCGACGCCCGCGATGTGCAGAGCTTCTGCATTGATGCGGAAGAGTTGGACGCTGCCGTCGCCGACGGGATTGGAGGCGACCTGGTGCTCGATCGCGGCTTGCAGACCATGTGTCACAAGAAACTGGCTGAGGGCGTCGGCAGCCTGGTCAACGACGGCGCCATTTTCGGGCAACGTGCCATCGTAAAAGGGGAGCTTGGCGCGAATGGCGTCGTTGAGTTCGCTGTCGGCGAACCATGGCAGATTGTCGAAATAGGCTGGAACGCGCGGCGCCTCTTCCACGTGGAAGATAACTGCGACGCCGTCGGTGCGCGACTGAAAATTGTATCGGACCTTTGCGAAGAGACCGCTCTGGACTAATTTGTCGGCTGCCGCTTGCAGGTCGTCTTTTCCCACTTGGGCGCCGATTTGCAACCCGGTCAACGCGGCGACTTGGAGCTCAGGGAGGGATTTCAGTCCGTCAGCGCGGATTTCGCGGAGAGGTGCGGTTGCGACCGGAGCAGGGGGCGCCGTTTGCGCCCAGGCAGAAACTGCACAGGCGGCCGCGAGAATCAATGCCATCGGACGAATATGCACGCGCATGTGGTTAGTTTACCGAAAAAAGTTCTTGCCTGCTGCCAGCGCACAGGGTTTTGTAGGGGCGCAGCAATGCTGCGCCCCAATCAGCGAGATTGAAGCGAATGGCCCAGTTGAAACGCGAGGCGATTCAAACCTGCCAACCGGACTACAGCGCGCCGAGGTGGGGCGCAGCGTGCTGCGCCCCTACGAGGAAGTCATTCTACGGTTACGGATTTTGCCAGATTGCGGGGCTGGTCGACGTCGCAGCCGCGCCGCACGGCAATGTGATACGCCAGAAGCTGCAGAGGAATAATCTCGAGTAGGGGCGAGAGCAGCTCCGGAGCCGACGGAATCTCGATCACATGATTGGAGGCTTGCCGGGCGAGGTGGTCGCCGGCGGTGACGACTGAGATCACGATGCCGTCCCTCGCGCGAACTTCCTGGATGTTGGATACGCTTTTTTCGTAGCGTGTGACGGAATCGGGATCGTTTTCGTCGTGCGTGGCAAGAACGACCACGGGAAGATTTTCGTCGATCAGCGCGTTTGGTCCGTGCTTCATTTCTCCGGCGGGATAGCCTTCCGCGTGGATGTAAGAAATCTCCTTCAGCTTCAATGCCCCTTCCAGCGCGATCGGGTAGTGAATGCCGCGTCCGAGGTAGAGAAAATCCGTGTTGCGGAAGAATTGGCGAGCCAGCGTTTCGTACACCCCTGTTTCGTCGCCTTGGAGGACCGTCTCGATTTTGTGCGGGATGCGCGTAAATTCCTGCAGCAAACTTTTGGCTGCTTCGCTGTTCAATTTGCTCCGGACTTGGCCCAGGTGCGCGGCCAGAAGTAGCAACGCTGTGAGTTGAGAAGTAAATGCTTTTGTGGAGGCCACGCCAATTTCCGGGCCCGCATGCGTCAAAATTGTCCCGGCGGCTTCGCGCGTGACCATCGAGCCCATCACATTGCAAATCGCGAGTGTCGGCGAACCTTTCAGTTTTGCCTCGCGCTGCCCGGCGAGCGTGTCCGCAGTCTCGCCCGATTGGCTGATGCACACGGTCAAGGTCTTGTTGTCGAGAATGGGATCGCGATAGCGAAATTCGCTGCCGTAATCGACTTCGACCTGCATCCGAGCCAGCCGTTCAATCATGAATTTCCCGGCGAGGCCGGCATGCCAGCTTGTTCCGCAGGCTACGATGCGCACCTGCTGAAATTCGCGGAATTGTTGTTCCGTGATCTGCATGTCGCCGAGGAAAATCTTCCCGGTGTCCTGTGAGATCCGGCCGAGCAGCGTGTCGCGCACAGCGCGCGGCTGTTCGAATATTTCTTTCTGCATGAAATGCTTGTAGCCGCCCTTTTCCGCCATGATGGGATCCCAGGCGACGTGTTGCGCAGGCCGCTTGACCGGCCGGCCGTCATGGTCCATCACGCAGACGCCTTGTTGCGTGAGCACGGCGATATCGCCATCGGCGAGAAAGAAGATTTCTCGCGTGTGCTCGAGCAGCGCGGGGATATCGCTGGCCACAAAAAATTCGCCGTCACCCAGGCCGATGACGGAAGGCGGTCCCATACGCGCGGCCACGATTTTGTGTGGATCTTTTGCGGACATGAATACGAGCGAGTAGATGCCGCGCAACTCTTTCAATGATCGACGGACCGCTTCCTCGAGCGGAGCATTCTTGGAATTCTTTTCCACCAAGTGCGCGACGATTTCGGTATCCGTTTCCGTGACGAACTTGTGCCCCTCACGCTGCAACTGCTCTTTCAGCTCGAGATAATTTTCGATAATGCCGTTATGCACGACGACTATCTGTCCGGTGCAATCGCGATGCGGGTGCGCGTTCTCCTCGGTGGGGCGCCCGTGCGTGGCCCAGCGAGTGTGGCCGATTCCGTAGGTGCCTTGGATCGGTGATTTCTGCAGCACTTCTTCCAAATTGCGCAACTTTCCGGGTGCTCGGCGCACTTCGAGCTTGCCGTCGTTCACCACGGCGATTCCCGCCGAGTCATAGCCGCGATATTCGAGCTTGCGCAGGCCTTCAATAATTACGGGAACGACCTTTTTCGGTCCGATATAACCGACAATTCCGCACATAACGCGGTTTCTCCTGAGGGGACGCTAGGCTTAAGAGCGTAACACGGAGTTACTGGGCGCCGTCACGCGGTCATCGCGGCGGTGCGAAAACGCGAGCCGGCTCAGTCCACAATTTCGAATCGATATTCCTCGATCACCGGATTGGTGAGCACTTCCTTGGAAATGCGCTCGAGCTGCGACTGCGCCTCGTCGCGGCTCCAGCCGTCGAGATTTAGCACAAAGAATTTTCCCTGGCGCACATCACGCACCTGCTTGTAGCCGAGGCCGGAGAGAGCATGCTGAATGGTTTGTCCCTGCGGATCGAGGACCGTGCGTTTTGGCATCACCCAAACATGTGCTTTCATATCGCCAATTATAGCAGTGTCCCCTTTCCTCTCCGCATTTCCGTCCGCCATACAACACGGTACGTGACCGGTTGCGTCCGGGTGTACATTGGGTCGTGAGGACGCAGCTAAAAATGGAGTAGCCATGACCTCAGAAGCCATTCGTAGCAAGGCAAGCGATGACGAGGTGTTGCCCGCGTTGCCTTTCGATTCCTGGAAAGACACGCTTGCTACTTTGCATATGTGGGCGCAGATCGTCGGGAAAGTCCGCCTGAAATTGTGCCCGCTCGTAAACCACTGGTGGAACGTGCCCTTCTATGTCACGGCGCGGGGCATGACCACCTCGGCGATGCCTTATCAGCAGCGCGCTATTGAGGTGGAGTTTGATTTTATCGAGCATAAGCTGGCAATCGAGACGAGCGAAGGGCGCGTTGTGACCATGGCTCTGGAGGCGCAAAGTGTGGCACAGTTCTACAAGACCTTCATGGCGGCGCTGAGAGAACTCGGCGTAAGCGTGCACATATGGACGATGCCATGCGAGGTTCCCAGTCCCACGCCATTTGAGCAGGACAATGTTCACGCGGCGTACGATCCGGTCGCTGTCCATAAGTTCTGGAGCATGCTGGTCTGGGTCGATCAAGTATTCAAGGAATTCCGCGCCGGTTTTCAAGGAAAGGCCAGCCCGGTACATTTTTTCTGGGGAAGCTTTGATCTTGCAGTCACACGCTTCTCCGGGAGAGCGGCCCCGGAGCGGCCGGGCGCCGACAGCATTACGCGGGAAGCTTACTCTCACGAAGTCAGCAGCGCGGGATTCTGGCCCGGCGGAGGGGATATCAAGGGGCCCGCTTTCTACTCGTACGCTGCACCAGAGCCGGCAGGTTTTGCAGAGCGGCGCGTTCGGCCGCAAGCGGCCTTCTACCACCCGCAGATGAAAGAATTCTTGCTCATGTATGACGATGTGAGAGCGGCAGCGTCCCCGAAAGCTGCACTGATGGAATTTCTGCAGAGCACCTACGATGTGGCGGCTGACTTGGGCAAGTGGGACCGCAAGAGCCTGGAACGCTAGGTGGCCTAACGAGGTAGATGCGGCGCAGACGCAAGAAGGACAGCCAAAAATGGCTGTCCCACTATTTCGTGGGCAGACCCGTAAACCGCACTCCGGCGCTGTGCACCTTGTGGCGGATATTCAGCCCAATCAGCAGAGCCGTGATCGACTCGACGATGCGCGCGTTCTCCAGCTTGCCGCCATTCAATGCGCGCACGCCGGGGATCTTGGCCGCCAGCTCCATCGCCACTTTCTTGGCGTTTTCGTCATCGCTGCACACCAGCACGTCGCAATCGATGGGTGCATCTCCCGCCAGCAACTCCGCTCCCAAATTCTGAAACGCTGCCGCAATGGCGACCCCTGCGGGCAGCAATTCCGCTGCAGCCTGCGCCGCCGAACCCTGCCATACTCCAATCATGCGGGTCGGCGATCCGCCCACGGTCGTAGCCAGCGGCACTGTGGTGTCAATTACGATGGTCCCGGGCTTCCACACGCCTTTCAATTGCTTCAGCAATGGTGCCTGGCCGGAGAAGGGAACTGTGAGCACCGCGATTTCGCACTGCGCCGCGGCCGCGGTATTCTCCGCTCCTTCGATCTGTGCGGCGCCGCCAACTTGAGTGCGGAGCTGCTGCGCCGTTTCTTGCGCACGCGACGCTTCGCGGGAGCCGATCACGATATGCTCGCCCGCGCGCGCAAGCCGGTTCGCTAGCCCCCATCCCTCGGGCCCCGTGCCGCCTAAAATCGCAATCTTCCGCGCCATCGTGGGTACTCCTTCTCGCTTACTGCTGCGCGAAGATTATACGTGACACAAGGACGCGACCTCGCGCTGGGTCTGTGTTATCTTCAAAAACTTCCACAATGGCGCCGACAACCCCAACCGCATCCGAATTCCGTCACGCGCTCGGGCAATTCGCTACCGGAGTCACCGTGGTGACCGCCGAGCGCGCGCCCGGCCGAGTGCACGGCATGACGGCAAACTCTTTTACGTCCGTGTCTCTCAAACCTCTGCTGATCCTCATCTGCGTGTCCCACCAAGCGCAGTTGCTTCCGCTCATCCAGAAACAGAAACGGTTCGGAGTGAGTATCCTTAAGGAGGACCAGCAGGCGATTGCGGAATATTTCGCCCAGACGGTCGAGAATCCGGAAACCGAAAGACGCTTGGGTATTCGTTACCGTTGGACAGAGACAGGCATACCCTTGTTGGAAGATGGCCTAGCGCACTTGGCTTGCAACGTGGTTTCCGAGCATGCCGCGGGCGATCACACCATCTTTATCGGCGAGGTGGAAAGCCTCGATGTCCACGAAGG
>DATBYP010000118.1:0-2462 GCA_036513675.1 Candidatus Acidiferrum sp. | reverse complement strand
CGATGGCGCCGCCCCCAGCGCCGATCCTATCTTCGATATTCTGACCAAGTACAAAACCATCGCTGTTGTGGGCCTGTCCTCAAATCCCGCGCGGCCAAGCTACGGCGTGACGGAGTACATGCAATCCGCGGGCTACCACATCATTCCGGTGAACCCCAACGAAACGGATGTGCTCGGGGAGCCAAGCTACGCGAGCCTTGAGGAAGTGCCGCAGAAAATCGAAATCGTCGACATCTTCCGCCGCGCGGAAGAAGTTCCGCCGGTAGTGGACGCAGCAATTCGTGCCGGCGCAAAAGTAATCTGGTTGCAGCTAGGAATCGCCAACGAAGCCGCCGCCGAAAAAGCCCGCGCCGCAGGCATCACGGTGGTAATGGACGCCTGCATCCTGATCGAGCACAAAAAACGCCGCAAAAAAACAGCGTAAGTCGCGCTGTTGAGGCGACGTTGTAGGGGTGCGCTTCAGCGCATCCCAGGGCGCCGCAGGCGCCTTCTAAACTAGTAGTGTAATTTATCATATAGTATATCATAACATTATGTTCTTCGCCCCGCGCAAGCAAATCCGCCTGCCCCCCGACGAATACCTAGGCCCTGCGATTTCCTTCGTCACGATATGTTGCCAAAACAGGCGTGTCATCTTTCAAGACTCCAATCGTGCCAATGTTGCGATCGAGGGCCTGAAGCGCACTTCGCAAGAGGCCAAATTTCGTGTCCATGCGTACTGCCTGATGCCTGATCATGTCCACTTCCTGCTGGAAGGGACGGGCCCCGGTTCCAATCTCGTAAAACTCGTGACGCAATGGAAGCAACAAACCGGCTACCTGTTCCGCAACGATCTTCCCAAAGGATTTTGGCAACGGCGGTTCTACGATCACATTCTGCGCGGCGGCGACACCGCGGAATCTGTCGCGTGGTATATCTGGATGAATCCTGTGCGAAAGGAGATTGTTGCTGAGCCTCAGCAGTATCCGTTTTCCGGATCATTCACGTTGGATTGGCCAAAGATGATTGTGCCTGCCAAGGTTTGGAGTCCGCCTTGGAAGCGTACTGTGTTGGGCGACTTGTCGCCAGACGGCACGTTGCGTTCGTAAGAAAAGTCAAAGGCGCCTGCGGCGCTCTGGGATGCGCTGAAGCGCACCCCTACAACGGCTACTGCTACCGAGGAAGCGGGAACACCAACAAGTTGCGTTTGCCGGGCGCGATCACCGCGAGTTTGCCGTCCGGCGTGATTGCGAAATCACGAAACGTCAAGCCGTGGAGGATGGGAAGGAACGCAGGTTGCGCCACCGGCGGCGGCTCTTTGTCTTGTGCTGCGTGTGTCGCAAGCGCGGGGATTTCGATCCAGACGAGGTCACCTGATTTTTTCTCTGGCGCGCGCTTCAGCAGAATGCGGGTCTCGTCTGGCGACCACTCAAATGTTCCGAAGCCGATGCGCAGCCGCGCGACTTTGTTAAGGTCCGTGAGATCGCGGACTTCGAGAACTTCTTTGTCAATGTAGTACGCCACTTTCTTTCCGCTGGGCGACACGGAGACGCGGCCCTCGTAGCCGTCGAGTGTGGCGAGCTCGCGGTCGTCCTGCGCGAGCAGCTCCAGCCGTTGCAGGCGCGGCGGCCCGGTAAGGTTGTGGTCGCGTTCCACGCCGATCGCGAAATTCGTGCGCGGAATCGGATACGCATCCAGAAACGTGCGGCCCTCAAAGACGTGGCCCGGAGGTCCGTCGGAAATGTTGATGTACTTGAAGGAAAAGAGCACCTTGGGCTTCACAATTTCGGTGAGATAAACAATGGTGGCATTGTCCACCAGCCAGGTAGCGTCGTACGCGTCCGGCAACAGATTGTCGGTTGCGGTGAGATGAATCTCCTTGCCATTGTCCTCAAGCGCCAGGGTCATGATGGAGTCTTGCGTGGCGCCGTGCTCGTCAACCACCGAAGTGGTGAGGAGCTGAGCGAGAATCAGCCGGCCGTTCGGCGACCAGCGAAACGAATCGATGATGTAGCTGAAGGGCGTGTTGCCGCGCGAGAATTTTTCGCCTTGCAGCAGGCGGCGGCGCTTGCCTCCGGTTTCCTGCAGCCAGATGTCGTCGCGCTCCAAATCATATTGCTTGGTGTGAAAATGGTGGCGGGCCGAATAAACAATTCGCCCATCCGGCGCGAAGGCAAACGCAGAAATATCGTCGTCGATATTGAGCAGCGGCTTTTCGATATCGGGAGTTTGCGCGCGGGCAGCCGGCACCGAGCAGCAGCCGATGATGGCGCAAGCGAGCGTGCACAAATTTCTGATCCAACGATAACGGCTAACGGAACAAGGGCAGGTCATGGAGTTGGGTGCGGTGCCGTGTAGGCGTGGCAGCACGGTTCACGCGTGGGCGTAAACTCAGTGACTTCCACGCGCGTGTCGTCGGGGTCGTAGACGTTCAGTCCGCGTTTCCCGTCGCGGCCAATTCCCGGGCCGGCAATTTTCTCCAC
>DATBYP010000117.1:0-8087 GCA_036513675.1 Candidatus Acidiferrum sp. | reverse complement strand
CGCAATGCACTCGCACGTATTTGGAGAAGTGATGGATATCGTGCCGGACCGAAAGAGCGGACGACGAACAACAGCGACGCAAATCGGCGCGGTTCGCGCAAAACTCCTGATTGCGGCGTTCCTCTGCGTCGAAACGGGAATGGTTTACTGGTCTTTCCACGATGCGATCATTAGTGGATTCTTAGGCGCGGGCGTCTTGTGGTTCCTTGTGGACTCCCGCGTGCTATGGAAGGAGCGTTTGTACACACCCAGACAAATGCGCGCGTTTATGTGGGCATGGAACGGCGCAGCCGTATTGGGGATGTACTGGAATTGGGCGTCGGCTAGCCTGATCAAAATCCATTGAACTGTACCTTGACGGTCGCGAACCTTTTGCGAGCTCGTGTCATCTTACTTGACGGAAATACCCGATGCAGTTTCCCGGTCCGGCCTGCTCGGTTCAGGGGGAATTGTTCATCGATGGTTCGTTCCTTAGCGTTCTCGCGCGTTCTTGCCGCGTTCTCTTTAGTCGTCTTCCTCTCATTTTCGCCGGTTTTTAGTCACTCACAGGAAATCTCGTCAGCGGCCGGGCAAACCCATTCTTCCACCAACTCCTCGACCTCGGCGTCTAGCTCAAATGCCACACCGGATCCTGCCGATCTGGAAGTTTCCTGGCGCAAGATGCCGGCCAGATTTTTGCACGATGAGAAAGACATGTGGCTCTTCCCCACTAAGCTCGGCAAGGCAAAGAACTGGATCCCCACGGCAATTATCGTTGGAGGTACAGCGGCGTTCATCAAAGAAGACCCACCACTCGAGCGCAAGGTGCGCCAGACCGATATCTTTAGCGACTACAACAAAGTGTTGAAGAGTTCCATTAGCGGCGGACTGATCACCGTTATCCCGGTGGGTTTTTATGCGGTAAGTCTGATTCGTCATGATACCTATGGGCAAGGCACGGCCTTGCTGGCCGGCGAGGCAGTCGCGAATGACGCGGTACTAATGATCGTTTTGAAAGCGATTACCCGAAGAGCGCGGCCCTCGGAGTTCCCGCCGAATGGCGCGTATAACGACACGTTTTTCGCCACGCACAATTCTGTGCTGGGCAAAGGCAGCAGCTTCCCTTCCGGTCACGCCATGATGGCGTTTTCCGTCGCTGAGGTTTTCGCGCAACGATACAAACACCACAAATGGGTCCCCTATGTTGCCTATACGCTCGCCACGGCCATCAGCTTCTCGCGCGTAACTACCGGAGCGCACTTCCCCTCGGACGTTTTCATCGGCGCGGCCATGGGATTCGCTATCGCGCACTTCGACGTCCTGCGCCACTGACCTCACGGCGAGAACTGGCGTCAATTCATGTCTAGGGCGTCAGGCCGATATCAAATGTCTTGATGGTCGATGTCGCTTTCCATAAAACGAGCTTGGCGTTGATTCCCGTTGCAGTTATTGGAAACATTGCCTTTACGACTTGAAACGTTGTCGTTCCGATGTTTGCGTTCGTGGGTCCAAGCAAGAGGATCTGAAAGGTCAGCGGGTCCGGTTGGCTTAGGTCGATCGTGATCGTACCGTTCACAGCCCCGGTGGAGCTAACCGGGAATGAGCCGAGTGTTCTCTGCACAATGGGACCGAGGATTTGAAGAAGGGTCACGCTGCCCGCCACGGGTGTGCCATCGTCCCAACTGAGCGACGCGGAAGCACCGAGCGTGCCAGGCGCCGCAGGAGAACTCAGCGGTTGAAACATGATGTTGTCCAACTGGATCGTCCAGCCGCCCGGATACTGGACCGTAATGACCGAGGCCGCTTTTGAGAAACCCGTGTGAAGAGTTTGAAAGGTCGTAGTGATGGCATGCGAGAAACTCTCGCCGGCATCGGTCGTGATGGTCAGGACACCGGAGCCACTGGAGGTGGCCGCGCTCAGGGATACGAGCAGACGCGGAAGCTGAAATCCAAAGTGTGCAAGCGTGATTTGCTGGTACCACGAAATACTTGTGCCAGTTTGTCCGGCAAGGCTTGTCTTTTCGCAATCCCAAGGAGACAAGGAGAAGTCAATCCCTTGGTAGAGGCCTACTCCATTCCCGGCGCACAAAGGATTATCAAATGTTGCCACGGTAGTCTGTGCCTGCATGGACGTCGCATTCAATGAGCACAACAAAAAAATAATGAGCAAATACTTTTTCACGGAACCCTCCAATACATTTCAAGGTCAGCTTCAGGATTTATAAAGCTCGAGTGGCGGGAGGGGGTTGCCAACGGGAACTCTCTGAACTATAAAGGCATTTCAACTTCGATGTCAGTCTTCAATAGCACAGATTTCGGCCAGAGCCCCTTCTGACCTGCCAAGCCCACAGGTAGGCTGCAACATGTGAAAGCGCTAATAACACTCCGCTGCAACAGAATGTCGAGCGCGACTAGCTTCACCTCCCGGGAACTGCCACTCCTGCTACGCTATTCGTTCTGTGACGAACCCATATCTTCTTGAAATTTCCGTGGAGACGCCCGAAGGGGCGCTGGCCGCCGTGCGCGGAGGTGCGCGCCGTGTCGAGCTCTGTGCAGAGCTCTCCGTGGGCGGGCTGACACCCGGGGAAGAGATGATGCGGCGCGTACGTGAGCTAGTGCCAGTGGCAGTCCTTGCGATGATCCGGCAGCGCGCGGGCGACTTTGTGTATTCGCCGGAGGAAGTCACGCACATGCGCCGCGATATTGCCGCGGCTAAGCGGTTGGGAATGGACGGAATCGTTCTCGGCCTGCTCACGAGAGAACGGCGCGTGGATATCGAGCGTACGCGGGAATTGGTGAGGGTTGCACATCCTCTCCCCGTTACGTTCCACCGCGCGTTCGATGACGTCGCGGATTTGTCCGCGGCACTGGAAGAGGTGATCGAGACGGGTGCTGCGCGCATTCTAACTTCTGGTGGCGCGCCCACCGCGCCACAAGGCCTCGGCGTGCTTGCAAAATTGGTTGCCGCCGCTGGCAATCGAATCACTATCATCCCAGGCAGTGGGGTCAACGCATCGAACATTCTCGAAGTTGCTCAACACATCCACGCTCGCGAGTTCCATTCTGGCCTCGGCACACGTATCCCTTACGGAAGCAATAACTATTCCCTGGTCGAAGACGAGGTTCGAAAAATGGTACACGTCCTAGCCGGCATCTCGGAGTTCACGTGACGGATGTCTGCCCGCGCCGTTCTGCGATCCAAGGGTCTACTTCCGCGCGATAGCCGAAGCCAGCTCTCGATATTCGCGCAGTGGAAAAGTTTTGGAATCGTCCGTGACCAGCTGAATGCAAACGTGATCCGCGCCTGCGGCGTGATGCTCCTGGATGCGATTCAGTACTGTCTTCAAATCGCCCCAGGCGATCACGGCATCGATAAGCCTGTCACTGCCTCCATTGCTGAAATCGGACTCCTGGAATCCCAGGCGCAAAAAGTTGTTCGTATAGTTCGGCAAGGTTAGGTAGATCGCAAGAAATTTCCGGGCGATAGCCCGCGCCTTGGCCGGATCCGTCTCCAACACTACAGCTTGCTCCGGACACAAATAAGGGCCAGGGCCCAGCAGTTCGCGAGCCTGGGCAGTGTGCTTTGGAGTCGTATTGTACGGATGTGCGCCATCCGCCCGCTCGGCGGAGAGTTTCAGCATCTTCGGCCCAAGTGCCGCCAAAACGCGCGGCGGCTTCGTCGGGGGTGGCACCGCTTGATACGGAGCCTGATCCATTGCGTCCAAATAGGCGCGCATCGTAGGAACGGGCTTGTCGTAGCGATGGCCGCGTAACTTTTCCACTAGTGGAACATGGCTTACGCCAAGCCCTAGCAGGAACCGATTGGGATACGCCTCCGCCAACGTTTTCTGCGCCGCTACCATAGTGACTGGATCGCGTCCGTAGATATTTGCAATGCCTGTTGCGATGACGACGAGCTTCGTTCCGGCCAAAAGCAGGCCTGCTTTTGTGAGCGCCTCGCGTCCCATAGCTTCGCCATTCCAAAGCGCTCCATATCCCATCTCTTCCAATTCGGCAGCCGTCTCTTGCATGCGCGACGCAGGCAAGAGATCGAGTTGAAAGTTCCAGACCCCAAACGCCCCAAGCTGCATGGATCTTTGAGCCACGGCTTTCCTCCAGTACGGCAAGCCCGAGCTACTATGATGAACCCGCCAGCTTACCCGGCACAAATGCACGAAGGGCGCAGCCTTCTGCGCCCTTCGCGAAACACCAGCGTGAAATTCCTTTAGGCTTTTTGCGCGTGGCGACGGAGGAATGTCGGCACGTCGAGGTCATCGGCGGGAACCTCACGGCCGACTTCGCGGACATTTTCCTGGACTTGGTGGACAACGTTTGCCTGCTGCGGCTGGGGTTCCGGCGGCTCAGGAACTTCGCGGCCCGCCTTCCAAGTCTTGGGCAAGAAGGAGGGGCGCTGCTGCGCTTGCTTCTTGTTGGCGTCCTTGAAGCCGGCGGCGATCACCGTGATTTTCACGGTGTCTTTCATCTGATCGTCTTGCACGGCGCCAAAAATAATGTTGGCATTCTCGTGCGCGGCCTTCTGGATCACGGAGGAAGCTTCGTGCACTTCGTGCAGCGTAAGGCTGGAGCTGCCGGAGATATTGATGAGAATACCCTGCGCACCCTGGATGCTGTTGTCCTCTAGCAGCGGGCTGGCAATCGCTCGGTTCGCGGCGTCGACGGCGCGGTTCGTACCCGTGGCGACAGCGGTGCCCATCACGGCGTAGCCCTGGCCATGCATGATCGCTTTCACGTCGGCAAAATCGCGATTGATGATGCCCGGAACGGTAATGATGTCAGAGATGCCTTGCACCGCCTGGCGCAGAATGTCGTCGGCAATGCGAAACGCGTCGAAAAAGCTCGTGCCGCGCTCGACAGTTTCCATCAAGCGCTCATTCGGAATAACGATGACGGTATCGACCGCGTTGATGAGCTCTTGCAGCGCTTGCTCCGCTTGCAGCATGCGGCGCTTGCCTTCAAACGCGAACGGCTTGGTGACAACCGCGACGCTTAGCGCGCCAAGTTCGCTGGCGAGCGAAGCTACTACGGGCGCTGCGCCGCTACCCGTGCCCCCGCCGAGGCCCGCGGTAATGAAAATCATGTCCGAGCCTTCGAGCGCCTCGATAATTTTCTCGGTGTCCTCGAGCGCAGCTTTGCGGCCGACTTCCGGGTTGGCGCCCGCGCCCAATCCTTTCGTCAGTTTCGCGCCGAGCTGCAGCTTCACCGGCGCTTGCGACAACTTCAGGGCCTGCAGGTCCGTATTGGCCGTGATGAACTCAACGCCCTCGACTTTTGCCCGAATCATACGATTGACGGCATTGCAGCCGCCACCGCCCACACCGATCACCTTAATCTTTGCCGGCTGAAGCTCTTCGCTGAAGCTCATCCGGATCCCCGTTTCTTTGTTCATGCGCCCCCTCGTTCTTCTCCACTCTTGCTGCGCGCCGCTCGGGTGGGTTTACGACGCGCCGGCAAACATGGACTTAAGTTTCGACACCAAATTACCGGCACGCTGCGGCGCCGCCCGCCGCGCTTTCGCGCCGTACAGCACGAGACCGACAACCGTTGCGTATTCAGGCTGGGCCACCTGCTCGGGCATATCGGCGAGGCCCTTAGGCTCCGCGATGCGCATGGGCAAGTGGAAATACTGTTCCGCAAGATCGATCAGACCATTTAGCTTTGCGCCGCCCCCGGCGAGGACAAATCCCGCGGGGACTTGCCGATCTAAGCCGGCGCGTTGCAAATCATCGCGAATCAAAGCGAGCAGTTCCTGCGCGCGGGGCTCGATAATGTCCGTAAGTTGGCGAGCGAAAATTGTGCGCGGCGGGCGATCGCCGACACTGGCGATTTGGAATGGGTGATCTTCTTGCAGCAGCGACAAAGCTGCGCAGCCGTGATGGCGCTTGATTCTTTCCGCTTCCGGAATTGGCGTGCGCAGACCCACCGCGAGATCGTTGGTGAAATGATCGCCACCAACGGGAACGGCGCTGGTGTGGCGCACCACTCCGCCGCCATAAACGATGACTTCGGTGGTGCCGCCGCCGATGTCGAGGAGACAACAGCCGAGGTCGCGCTCGTCTTGCGTGAGGCAAGATTCGGCGGAGGCGAGCGGCTCGAGCACCGTGTCGCTAATCAGAATTCCTGCGCGATTCGCGGCCGTGACAAGATTCTGCGTCGCAGCAATCGACGATGTGACCAGATGAACGTTGGCTTCGAGGCGCTGGCCGACCATGCCGATGGGGTCGCGAATGCCTTCTTGCGCGTCAACAAGAAATTCGTGCGGCAGGACGTGCAGGACTTCGCGGTCGGGCGGCAATGCGATGTTGCGCGCCGCGTCGATCGCGCGCCGAACATCCTCGCGCTCGATATCCCGCGGGCGGTGGCCGATGCTCACGCCAGCGCGGCTATTCACGCCGCGCACGTGCCCGCCGGCAACACCGATCACTGCCGCTTCCACCGGCACGTTGGCAACGCCTTCTGCTTCTTCCACGGCCCGGCGTATCGAGCTGACAGTGGAATCGAGGTTTACGATCAAACCCTTGCGCAGCCCTTTCGACTCCGCGGCGCCCAAAGCAAGAAATCTCACCTGCTCGTCGTCGATTTCCGCAATGAGCGCGGAGGTCTTCACGCTACCGATGTCCAGCCCAACCACATATTTGTCTTTCTTCGCCAAACCCGCTCCTGGGTCTACCTCTATCTCGTTTTCGTCGTAGAGACGGTGCTGCTATCCGGGTTCAACACCACCTGCTTCGCATACTGCAAATCGATGGAGTGGACGCGGCCATTGCTGGCCTGCCACTGCGCAAAATTTTCGACGACCATGCGATATTTGCCGGTGAAGTCGCTGGCGCCGAAATGGATCGTGAGTGCCTGCGGATCGCTTGCGTTGGCAATGCCCGTCATCACCGCGCGAAGGTCTCTGGGGTTGGCCAGGTCGATTTCGCTGACGCGATCGGAGGAGCCGGAGCGCACCAAGTCGATGTCCTTCATGAACTCTTGGTAGGTTTGCATGCGCTTGCCGCGTTCTTCGCGCTGCATGTTTTCAGAAAGGCCCGTGACAATGGCAAACTGCAGCTCCTCGCCGCGCGGGCGGTCGAGAATCACACCGTGCGCGTCAACCAACGCAAGCTCCGTGCCATTGCGGAGAAATGCGATCGGTGTGCGTTCCGTCAAATCCACGCGGATGCGATTGGGAAGAACGCGTTGCACCGTAGCGGATTCGACCCAGGAGATTTCTTCGAGAGCGCTGCGCCGGGAGCCCAACGGAACGCGCAGCACGCTACGGCCGCGGTCGCGCATAAACTGCTGCAGCACCGCTTCTCGGCTCACGATATGATTCCCGTTGACCTCAATCTGCTCCGGCTTGATCAGCAGCATTTGCTGCCCGTAAAGCAAAAAGCGGCCTCCGGTCCATGCAGCGGACGCGCCTGCGATTCCCAACACGCCATAAAATAAAATGCGCCGGTAAAATGGCCAGCTCCGCCCGCCGAATTTCTTGCGGCGGATTTCGACGGGCTTCTGGCGGCGCAAATAGCGCGGCTCGTCATCACCGAGCAACTCGGGGCGGTACGCGTCGGCTTCCGCCGTCGCGCCGCGCGATATGGTCTTCAGGCGTTCCAAATGACCACCTCGTGCTCGAGCTCTATATTGAATGTCGAGTGCACGCGCTCGCGCACGTCTGCGATCAGCCGGAGCATATCTTTCGCGCTCGCTTTCCCGGCGTTCACGAAAAAATTTGCGTGACGGTCGCTGACCCGCGCGTCGCCTCGGCTCAGGCTTTTCAGGCCGAGCTCATCGATCATGCGTCCCGCGGATGCCCCTGGTGGATTTTTGAAGATGCAGCCGGCGCTTTTTTGGCCCAGCGGCTGGCTCGAACGCCGCTTTTCGTTGCAGATACGAATCCCTTGAAGAATTTCTTTGTACGGTTTGGAGGGAAGTTCCAGCTTCACCGCGAGCATCATATCATCAGCCGCAAACGAAGTGTGACGGTATTCAAAGGAAATTTGCTCGTCCCTGAGGATTTCTATCTTGCGGGCGGCGGCGCGATAGAGCTTGACCTCGCGGACGTAGGAACCGATTTGCATGCCATACGCTCCGGCGTTCATGCGTAG
>DATBYP010000116.1:0-7129 GCA_036513675.1 Candidatus Acidiferrum sp. | reverse complement strand
AAGCCCTGCGTAACTTTGGTCACGCAGGGCATCCAAAAGCATCGCAGCGAAAACGGCAGTTTCGTCCGGCTATCGTTTGGGCCTGATCTCCAGCGGCTCGACGAGTTTGAACGTGAGCGGGGTTTCCGCGGGAAGCGTGATATCGCGATTGCCAGTGAGCCCCGCGCCGCCCGTTCCCGCCGCGGCGCCAATCAGTCCGCCGATAAGCGCGCCTTTGCCACCGCCGGCTAATCCGCCGATCAGCGCGCCGCCACCGGCACCGCCGCCAACCATGGCAGCCGTGCGCTTGCCTTTGCCCTTGCTGGTCTCGTTCGGCGCTGTAGTATGCACATCGTAGTTCGTGCCGTGAACGTCGATGCTTGTAAGGGTCAACTCAAGCGATGCTCCGCCCTTGAAACGCCCGGCGGGCTTGGCATCCTTCACGATGCCGGAAGCGCGTGCGCCCTTTGGAATGGCAAGCCTGCCGTCGACTTCAACAGGCTCGCGCACGGAGGCCGAGAAGTTCTGACCTGGAGTGCTGATTTTCGAGCCGACTGGTTCGTCCAGCACGACTGAGATCACCGTCTCCGCAGGAACGACAATCGGTTTCGGGCGCGGCGGAGCCTCTCTGACAGCGGGCTTGCTGGAAGTTGCGCCCGAATCAGGCGAGGACGAGTTTGCGTCCGTCGCAGCTTGCTGGTCAGCGCTTTTCTGGCATCCCGCCAGCGCAAATAGCAGGCAAAGCGCAGACAGAGGTGCAGTGGCAAGACGACGATTCATGAACTACCTCCATGGGGGAGAGTGGGCTTCCTAAACGATACTACGAACGCTCGCGATGTCAATTTAGCAGTGACTCATCGGAGTCCGAAAAAACACTCTCTACTGGAGGACCCACTGTCCCGTCTTCTCAGTAAATTGGAAGGCGTAGCGTGGATAGGGGGTTTCCGTGATTTCAGAGCGGATGACACGAGCGCTGCCGACGAGTTGCTCGCCGCCGCTGAGCAAAGAAACCTTGACGACGGAACCAAGCTTGAGCGCAATGGTGCAGCCGCACAGGAAGGCGTTCAAACTGACATTTTCTGTGTGAGTGTGCTCTTCAAAGGGCTTTCCGTTCGATTCGATTCCGCACAGTTTCAGCGCCACCCTTAAATGGACGCGAACCTCGCTTCGCCGCTCGGGGCGCTTCATGCTCAGCACATCGGCAAGCCGAGAACGCAAGGCATCAAAATCGATCGGTTTTTCGAAATAGGCCGTAGCTCCAAGCTCTTTGCAGAGCGATTTCGTGGTCGACCCGGCTTCACCGCTCACGATGAAAACGGGAGTAAGTTGCGTTGCGGTCAGGGCAGTGAAAGTGCGGCATAGCTCGAAGCCAGAAAATTTCGGCATCCGGAGGTCCAACAAAATGGCGGAGGGCTTGTTTTGCATTGCCAATGCCAAACCCTGCTCGGGGTCTCCCGTATCAATGATTTCATATGAGTCTGAAAGATTGAGTCGCAATAAGCGACGCATGGGTTCTTCGTCTTCGATTACTAGCAGCTTTTGCATTGCGTCAAGACTCCTATGCTCTCGGGCCTCGGTCGGCTCCCGCCAGAGCGGGGGCAGAGGTCGCGGCCACCTGTTCTTTCTCAGCGGAATTGCGGTTCGCATCCAAAAGCTCCCGCACCTTGCGGGTGAGAGTTTCTTGTGTGAAGGGTTTGTGCAGCAGGTGCGTGCCGGGTTCAAGTACTCCGTGGCCGGCTATGAAGCTATCGGCGTATCCGGACATGTAAAGTACTTTCATTCCTGGTTGACTGGGGGCCAGGCGTTCCCCCAGAACGCGGCCATTCATTCCGGGCATGACGACATCGGTAAGCAATAGGTGGATGGGTCCGGGATGCTGCCGGGCGGTTTGCAGCGCTTGCTGACCATCGGCGGCACTCAGAATGAGGTAGCCGCTCTCCTTTAGGAACATCACGGCAAGTTTGCGCAGAGGCTCGGCGTCTTCTACGAGCAAGATGGTTTCCGTCCCTCGGGTGTCCATAGATGCAACAGCTAAAGGCGCGATAGAGTGGGCGACCGGTTGCTCAAGCCGAGGCAGGTAAACAGAGAACGATGCGCCTTTTCCTTTTTCGGAATCCACAGCGATGTAGCCTCCGCTTTGTTTGACGATGCCGTAAACGGTGGCCAAACCGAGGCCGGTACCCTTATCCCGCTCCTTCGTGGTGAAGAAGGGCTCGAATATCTGCGATTGGATCTCTGGGTCTATACCGGTTCCGGTGTCGGTGACCCGAAGCATTACGTAGGAACCCGGTCGAGAGCCTGGGTGATTGTGAGCGTAGGTAGTATCGAGATTTACGTTAGCGGTCTGGACGAGGAGTTTGCCGCCATCAGGCATGGCATCTCGCGCGTTGACCACTAAGTTCAGGATGACCTGTTCAATTTGACTTGGGTCGGCCTTTACTTGCGAAATTGAGGCATCAAGCTCCAGCTTCAAGGCAATATCTTCGCTGATGAGACGCGGCAGCATCTTTTCCATGTCCGACACTAAGGTGTTGAGGTTCAAGACGACGGGCTCGAGAACCTGTTGACGGCTGAAGGCCAAGAGTTGCCGCGTTAAGGACACAGCGCGCTGACCAGCCTTTTCGATTTCCTCGGCATGTTCAAAGGATGCGTGCTGGGATCCGAGACCCCGCTTGAGCACCTGGCTGTAGCCGATGATCACACCCAGCAGGTTGTTGAAGTCGTGCGCAATTCCTCCGCTAAGGCGCCCGACTGCTTCCATTTTCTGGGCCATTCGGAGCTGTCGTTCCAAGCCGCGGCGCTCCGTCACGTCCTCTGCAAAAACCTCGACATAAGCGACTGCCCCAGCTTCATCCTTTATCGGACACCCACTGCATCGGACGGTGAGGGGAGCGCCGTCTTTGCGCTTCCACTCCACTTCGAGATCCTTGAAGCTTTCCTGCTGCAAAAGCATTTCATTAAGCTTCTTGTGTTCCAGGGGATAACGATAAACGCTACTGGCGAGATTCGTTCCCAGAAGCTCCTCTTGTGAAGAGTAGCCGAGCATTTTTTCGAGTGCGGAATTCACCAGAACCAATTCGCCAGACAAGCTGGCTCTATAAATGCCATAAGGGGCGTCTTCAACCACGGAACGGAAGCTGGCCTCCGACCGTCGCAATGCTTCGGCTGAGCGCTTTCGTTCCGTGACGTCGCGATTGACGATGACTAAGTTTTCGGGATCCCCCTTAGAGTTGCGTATTACGCTTGCCGTGGACTCCAACACCCGCCATGTTCCATCTTTATGGCGCACGCGATATTCGAGAGGCTTTCCCACTCCGGTGCGACGTGCTTCTTCGGACGCTTGTCGGACCTTGGCGCGGTCTTCCGGGTGGATCTGGTCGAACGAAGATGACTCCCGCAACTCCTTCAAAGAGTACCCAAGGACTTTCTCGTAGGAAAAACTATTAAAGATACGTTTGCCTTCCATGTCGACAACGGCAATCATGTCCGCGGCATTTTCAGAGATGAAGCGAAAAAGCTCCTCTCGGTGGATCAGCTTGCGACGCATGCGGTGGATTTGCAGTTGCTGAAACAAGGTATAGATGTCAAATATGAGAACAAGTCCGATGAGTCCACGGATAGCTTGCGGAAAGTCAGAAATCGTATCGTCTTCGCGCAACAAGAAGGACGCCAGCCCCAGGGTCAATAGCAAGGTGACAATGACCGCCGCCGACCACAGAAACCATTCGCGCCTTTCGATGCGGACGATACTTTTTCCAACTGCTTCGGTCGGCATGCCGGTTTTCATCTTAGTTAGCGGCCTTCTTCCATCGCGTAATCTGGGAAGTGAGCGCCCGAGCGGACGCTAGACTCAAACCATTCCCGCAAATGATCTTGAGGATGGATGCCGTTTGCGAGTCTGCGCTGATCAGTTTCCAAGCGTCTTGGCCGAGGGCAAAGAAGGCGTCCACAATCTCTGGATCGAATAGTTCTCCGCGTCCGGCGGCGATTACCCTTCGTGCCGTCTGGGCGGGGAGAGCCGAGCGGTATGGACGATGAGAGGTCATCGCATCAAAGCTATCTGCTACGGCGAAAATCCGCGCAGATATGGGAATGTCTTTACCATGCAGGCCGCGTGGATAGCCGCTTCCGTTGTGGCGCTCGTGGTGCGCAAGGATGATTTCTGCGGCGTCTGCAAGGAAAGGTATTCCTTTCACCAAGTCGTATCCGAGCTGAACGTGGTGCTCCATGATCTGGCGCTCTTGCTCGTCAAGTGCCGCGGGCTTGAGGAGAATGCTGTCAGGGATGGCCAGTTTTCCGATATCGTGCAACCAGGCTCCCATCCCCAAAGTCTTCAACTGGTCTTCCATGCCGCCGATCGCTTCCGCTATCTTGATGGAATACAAAAGTACTCGCCTGGAGTGTCCTGCCGTTGGGCCGTCGCGTAGATCGATGGCGCCTCCCAGGGCTTCGAGCGTTGCGGAGTGGCTATGCTCGAGTTCCGTCATAGCCGCTTGTAGTTGTTGTGTCCGCTGGGAAACCATCTCCTCGAGATGCCGGCGATAATTTTCAACTTCGCGTTCGAGGTGTTTTCGTTCAAGAGCACGTTGAAGGCTGGCCAGGACAACCTCGATGTCGAATGGTTTTAGCAGATAGTCGTCGGCACCCAGCTTCATGGCTTGCACGCCCACGCGCACGTCGTCTAGTCCCGTGGCCATCAAAAACGCCAGCCCGGGAAACCGTGCGCGGACTTCCCGCAAGAGGTCAAAACCCGAATCGGCGCCCATCCGTACATCGGAAATTACTGCTTGAAAGCTGGTTTTCTCTAACATGGTTAACGCTTCGCGAGCATTGGCCGCAGCGCTGCAGGGAACGCCCGCCTGTGACAGCAACGTGGTTAACATTTTGCGGACCGGGAGTTCGTCGTCCACAACCAGCACCCGAGCTGTGGCGCACCTAGCCGCGGCATCCTGTTCACATTGCGGGAGCATGGGCACGCTAGTCTCCGTGCAATATAACGGCCAGGGCGGGCGCTAACTTTGCTTAATCAAGCTTAGAATCAGCAGCTTAGGGAGAGGATGCACACGAGAGCGGTGCGCGAGGGTATGCTGCGTGCCAAACTAGCACAGTAATCTCGCGCGTGTCTCGTTGTGGAACTGATGGCGCCTGCGCACGGTGCGCAATAAAATCCTCGAGTACAGTTTGCTCGCTTGAAGAACCAGAAGCTGTGTAAGGACCGCCGCCCTTCGCGCTCACGTAAACATCCGCAACAAGCAGAGAGACGCTGCTCTGTCGATGGACCAGAACCTGCGAAAGGCCTATTTGAAAACGCCAGAGGGCGGGCGCGACTATCTTGCGGCGCTCATGGTGCGGCCCGCTACTTTGGATTACCATCGCCTCGGTGTTGGCGTGATAATGGCGGGCGATGACAAGGAGGGGATGATGGCTCGGAAAAATAGGTTGACGCGGGTGGCAGTGGGAATTGGGACGGCGATGGGGAAGGCGGATCGGAAGGCGCATCAGGTGGCCAAGGCGGGATTGGTCGCCAAGGAAGAGCTGGAAGAAATTGCCAAGCAGGTGGAGGTCATGAAGCGGCAGTTGCAGAAGACGACAAAGCGGTTGAAGCAGGCCTTGCGGTAGGAGCGCGCACGGACAGTTTGCGTCGTGGCGGACGCAATTGTGTAAGCGCGAGCTGCAAGTCGGAAACGATCCGCTTCATCTGATTCCAGCGAGCTAGCTACGCCTGAGGGCGCGGCAAGAGCGAACATACCTGCGACCTCCTCTCGTTGATGGCGTGATGGCGTTTGCGCCACCCTGCCGAGAAGTTGGCTTGACAGCTTTTAACGCGACGGCCACACTGCACATACCCCCTTCCAAATTTTGCTGTCCGAGTGTGCCGATGCGCATCCTTGTCGCTGAAGATGACGCACCGCTCGCTGACTTTCTGCGTCAGCGGTTGGTGCAAGAGCAGTTTGCTGTGCAGCTTGCGTCCGATGGAACCGAGGCGCAACACCTAGCAGCAAACCAGGCGTTCGACCTGGTGATACTGGATCTAAATCTCCCAGGAACTGCCGGGCTGGATGTGTTACGCAACATCCGTTCCCGAAAACCGGATTTGCCCGTGATGGTGGTTACCGGCTCTTCCATGGTGGAAGAGCGGGTCCGGGGGCTGGACGCGGGAGCGGACGACTACGTTGCGAAGCCGTTTGCGTTTGCGGAGCTGGCCGCGCGGATACGAGCGGTGCTGCGGCGCGGAAACCGGCCGGCCAACGCGGTCCTTACCGTAGCCGATCTCGCGCTCGATCGCGTGGATCACACCGTGAAACGCGGAGGCCACAACATCGAGCTCAGTCCTAAAGAGTTCTCGTTGCTGGAATTTCTGATGCGGCACGCGGGGCAAGCAGTGACGCGGACGGCCATTGTCGAGCAGGTCTGGAAACTGAATTTCGATACGATGACCAACGTCGTGGATGTGTACATCAATTACTTGCGCAGAAAAGTGGACGCGGGCTATGACCAGGCGCTGATACGAACCGTGCGAGGGGTGGGTTATCAAATTGGCGGCAATGGCTCTGCCGGATAGTCGGCCGTCCGGGCCATGGTAAGCCTCGCCTACGCAGATGACTTGCTGGAAAGGGCATGATCGACAGAAAGGGCGCCTGCGCCACGGATCATGATGGGAATGGCCACGGCCAACGCCAGCAAGTGATATTCGAATCCCTCGCCCTTCTGGTTGCCGTACCAGTTGGCGAAGAAGCCGACGTGAATATGCACCATGAGCACGGCGACGATCATGTTCATGGCAATGCCGAAAGCGGCGATGCGCGTCAGGAATCCAAAAATAAGTCCTAAACCGCCGAAGAACTCTGCGCAGATGGCGAGAAAAGCGAGCGGCGCGGGGATGTGCATCTGCGTGGTGAAAAATCCCATGGTTCCCGAGAAACCGAAACCTCCGTACCAGCCTAGAACTTTTTGAGCGCCGTGCGCGAAAAAGACGACGCCCAGTATTAGGCGCATGAAGGTGAGGGTGTAATCGTCGGATGTGGCTAGCAGCTTCTTGAACATGAGCACCTCCGGGTGGGTTGAGCGGCTCGATGTGGCGCACAGGCTGAAGCCCGTGCTGCTGGGTAGCTTGTGACTCAATTTGAGCCAGTATGCAAGGCAAAAGATT
>DATBYP010000115.1:0-16685 GCA_036513675.1 Candidatus Acidiferrum sp. | reverse complement strand
TGATCATTCCCTGGATACTCGCCGTTGCTTTTGTGAGCCGTTTATTCGATACGTATCGATCTCTGGCCATTCAGCAGCTTGCGATTCCGATATTGCTGGGCGCCGGCTGGGGAGTCGCGCAAATTCTTTTCGGCGTTTCTGTGAAGCGCCTTGGTCTGGGTATCGCTTACGCGATCATCGTCGGCCTTGGCGCAGTGCTCGGAACGCTGGTTCCACTCTTCGTTCAGCAAAGGGTGCTCGCCAAGGAACATGCACTAAGACTGATCTTGAGCGGTGTCGTCGTCATGTCGCTCGGAATTTTTTTGACCGCGTGGAGTGGTCAAATTAAGGAGCGTGCGGCCGCCGTTCATAAGAGCCCATCGCATCGATCCTATCTCGCGGCCATCTTTCTTGCCGTGCTGTGTGGCCTCATGGCGCCCATGCTCAACTACTCGTTTGCCTTTGGGCAAGATATTGCCAAGGCGGCCGTGGTGTTCGGAAACCAGCCCGTGCACGCCGCTTACGCGGTTTGGCCAGTTGCATTGGCAGGAGGCCTCGTTCCCAACGCCGCCTACAGTTTGTGGCTGCTTGTCAAGAATCAGACCTGGGCTTTGTTCCGCGCTACACCGCCAGACTTCTTACGGTCTTCCCTGATGGGTGTTCTGTGGATGGGAGCATTTGCTTTGTATGGAATGAGCGCGACCTACCTCGGTGCACTAGGCACATCCGTTGGATGGGGCCTTTTACAGATCTTCATGATCATGACCGCCACCATCGCCGGAGTTCTGACGGGTGAGTGGAAGCACGCCTGTCGCTCTGCAAGACTGCTATTGGGCTCGGGGATCGCAGGTTTGACCGTTGCCATTGTGCTGCTCGCATCTAGCAGCGTGTAGGCCGTCGTCTGAAAGGTGTAGATGCTCTGAGAAGCGTCATGAACAACGGCTGTAAAGATCACATTGGAACGCGACTCCAGAAAATCTCTGCAGCCCGCTGCGTTTTTCGAGTGTTCGCTATTTTCTCTCTCAGCTTTCTGCCCTGGCCCTCGCTCCTTTACGCCCAGGAGCAAACCTCAATTCCAGAGGAGATCGAATGGACATGGGAAGTTCGTCCGCAACTCGCCGATCCCAAGCTGCCCAACGTCCTTCTTCTTGGCGACTCCATCACACGGAGCTATTTCCCGCAGGTGGCGAAGGATCTCAGCGGCCTTGCCAATGTCTATCTAATGGCGTCCTCAACATCGGTGGGTGATCCCCGCCTGCCCCATCAGGTCGCTGAGTTTGCCGCTACGCAGGGCGTCTCCTTCGCCGTCGTTCACTTCAACAACGGCTTGCACGGCTGGGGGTACACCGAAACGCAATTCAAGTCCGGCTTTCCCATCTTCCTCAAGGCAGTTCGGGCACTCCCGGGTCGCGGCAAGCTCATCTGGACCTCGATCACGCCGGTCAAGCCCGAAGCATCCAACGGCGCCACCAATCCTCGTATCAACGCACGTAATGCCATTGCCCGAGTCTTCATCGAAGCAGAGAGGATTCCCATCGACGACCAACACGCTCTCATGACCCAGCATGCCGACCTCTATGAGGACGCTTTCCATTTCAACAAGACTGGCTCGGCAATCATGGGCGCCCAGGCAGCGACGATCATCAGGAAGGCCCTCGAGAACTCCGGACACGAGCGGCTAGGTCAACATTAGCCGATCACGCGGCGGAACTACTGATTGCTGCAACCTTCAAAGACATCTCACACGGAGATCCAACGATGCCAAATCCTCCCACCACTCCTCCCACCACGGAAAGTCTTGATGCGCGCATTGCCGCAGCTGTTCAAGCAGTCCGGCAGCCGTGCCCAAAACAGGTCCGTCCGATCATTGTCATCGGCGCCGGTGGTATCGTTCGCGCCGCACACCTGCCTGCCTACGAAAAAGCAGGATTCCCCGTCATCGGCTTAATGGATCAAGCCGTAGAGAAAGCAGCAGCGCTCGCAACTGAGCGGCGCATTCCCCACGCGTTCAGCTCCGTTGCTGAAGCCGTGCGCTTCGCTCCACGTGATGCCATCTTCGATGTGGCGGTTCCCGCCTCTCAGCTTGTCCACATCCTTCCGCAGCTACCCGACGGAGCGCCCATGCTCATCCAGAAGCCTATGGGTGAGACTCTCCAAGAGGCTCGCATGATTCGCGACCTTTGCCGGAGCAAGGGTTTCACTGCAGCCGTAAACTTCTCTCTGCGTTACTCTCCCAACAACCTCGCTGTCGCCGCACTGGCGAGCAGGGGTCTCCTCGGCGAAATTCACGACATCGAAGTCCAGACAAGTACTTATACGCCTTGGCATCTCTGGACCTTTCTTGCCGCTGCACCAAGGCTCGAAATCCTCTATCACAGCATTCACTACTTCGACCTTATTCGCTCGTGGCTGGGCAATCCGCAGGGCGCCTACGCGCGCACCGTAAAGAACCCGCACACGGCAAACCTCGCGGCCACAAAGACGATTGCCATCCTCGATTACGGCAACTCTAAGCGCGTCTTCGTGGCAACCAATCACAACCACAACTTCGGCCCGGACCACCAGCATAGCTTCGTTCAATGGGAGGGGCTCAACGGCGCGGCACGCATCACGATGGGCGTCAACCTCGACTATCCCAGCGGAAAACCAGATACAGCCGAGTACGCCGAGCGTGGCTCGGACTCCCCATGCTGGCGCTCCGTCCCGGTGAGCGGGAACAACTTTCCCGACGCTTTCATCGGAACCATGGGCGCGCTGCAGTGCTTCGCGGAAGGATCGGCTTCCGCCTTGCCGTCGCACTTTGAAGATGCGTTCCAAACCATGGCGCTCGTCGAGGCCCTGTACCGCTCAAGCGAGCTCCCTGCCGAGCCTATTGTAACAAATTAGTAACATAAAAATAGCTTGAACGCGAGAGTATGCTAGCGAACCTGCGCCGCGCTGGGGCGAATAACGCCTTGAGATTCTCGAACGATCTCGCTGGGCAGCCTTGCCGGACGCAGAACAAGATCCAAATAGAGGTACCTAGATGAAAGAGAAGGAGTAAAGTGGCGCGCCCGGGGAGATTCGAACTCCCGACCCTCTGCTTAGAAGGCAGACGCTCTATCCAACTGAGCTACGGGCGCACAGTGTGCTACTCCGATTTTAGAACACTTTTGGCGCCAATAAACGATTTCCTCGCGGCTGGGCAGGTGAAATCCAACTGCTCGAAATACAGCATGAGCCCGATGTGTTCCATGTTATTGGCTCGCTACGCTCTTCATGGCATCAAGTTGTAGGAGAACAGCTATGAAGACACCTCACAGGGGTGATTCGGACTCTGGTGATCGGGGCTCCTCCGCTCGCGGCAGGCGAAAAAATCAAGGCTCTCGCCACAGCAAGGGGAAAGAAATTGCGAGTAACGCCAGTCGGCGGCCTAACGCAAAAATATCTGACCTCCCGCCAAATGAGAATATTCACAAGCGCGCCGACGAGGTTTACGGCGATACGGAGATTCCCGAACGCAAGCCCGGCACTTAGCGCGTTTTCTGCACACGACCAGTGCTACCGTCGACAATCGCCGCGAAAAAGAACCTGCTGCACTGTGCCAGAGTCTAAGGATTGGGGCGGCGTCATGGTTCCTGTGGCAATTGTGAAAACTCGAACAACCACTCGCGTGCGGACGCGTGCGGAGACGCGGCCTACTCCGGTTCAGATCCCTTCCAATGTGACGGAGGTCGAGGTAACCGTTGAGGGCAGCTCGCTAAAACTCACCAACCTGCAAAAAGTCTTCTGGCCCAAGCTGCGGCTGACCAAGCGCGATCTGCTGCAATACTACGCGGACGTCTCACCCTGGCTGTTGCCGCACCTGAAAAATCGCGCGATGGTGATGAAGCGTTACCCCAACGGCATCAATGGTCCTTTCTTTTTCATGAAGCGAGCGCCGTCGCCCCGGCCTTCTTTCATTCCGATCTGCCCCATCGAACACGCTTCGGGCAATGTCATCGAGTTTCCTGTGATTCAGCATCTTGCGTCTTTGCTGTGGGTGGTGAACCTCGGGTGCATCGATCTAAACCCGTGGTATGCGCGATGCGACGACGTTCGTCGGCCGGACTACCTGCACTTTGATCTCGATCCTGTGAAGGGCACACCGTTCCAGCGCGTACGGGAGACCGCTCTGCTGGTGCGTGATGCGCTCGCGGCCCTGGAAATCACTAGCTACGCCAAGACGACTGGGTCACGCGGTATCCACGTCTACGTTCCCATCGTGCGCGGACCGGATCAAAAGCAGGTCTGGGGCTTCGCCAAGAAATTCTCAAAGGAACTCGCGCAACGGCATCCCAAGATTGTCACTGCCGAGTATCGTGTCGCAAAGCGGCCCAAGGGGCGCGTGTTGGTGGACTACAACCAGAACGCTTGGAATCGCACGCTGGCCTCGGTGTATTCGGTTCGACCGAAACCGGAGGCAACGGTTTCGACTCCGGTGACCTGGAAAGAAGTCGAGCGCGGCGTACGCATCGAGGACTTCACGATGATGAACGTACCGCAGCGAGTGCGAAAACTCGGCGATTTGTGGGAGCCGCTCCTGCGCGAGAAGGGCCGCGTGCGGCTTGACCGCTTCCTATGAGCCTGCCAATCAGCAAGAAGTTTCCGCCGATGGAAGCCCAACCCGCGACGGAGCTTCCTGCGGGACCCGAATGGCATTACGAACCGAAGTGGGACGGATTTCGCTGCCTGGCGTTTCGCGATAATGACAAGGTCGAAATCCTATCAAAGTCGCAAAAGCCTCTCACGCGCTACTTTCCTGAGCTTGTTGCGGAGATGAAGTGTCTCAAACCGAAGAAATTTGTGCTCGACGGAGAAATTGTCATTCCCGTGGATGGCAAGCTGTCATTCGACGATTTGCTGATGCGCATCCACCCGGCGGAAAGCCGCATCCGCAAGCTTAGCCAGGAAACACCTTGCGTGTTTATCGTGTTTGATTTGCTCATGGACGAGAAAGGTAAGCCATTGATCAAGCTGCCGCTTCGCGAGCGCCGACACAAGCTCGAATCTTTCGCGAGAAAATATTTCAAGAAGAACGGATTAATCCGACTTTCGCCCATGACTCGCGATCTCTCGGTTGCGCGCAAATGGTTCCACATGGGCGTGGGCCTCGATGGCATCATCGCGAAGCGCGATGATCTCCCGTATCAATCCGGCAAGCGCAGCGGCATGCTAAAGATCAAGAAGCAGCGCACGGCAGATTGTGTGGTCGGAGGTTTTCGGTATCTCGAAAAGAAAAAGCAAGCCGGCTCAGTACTGCTTGCCTCTACAACGACCAGGGTTTGCTGGATCACGTCGGTTTCAGTTCTTCGATTCGCAACGAAGATCGTCAGCAATTGACGAAAGAGCTAGAGAAATCGGTGAAGCCACCTGGCTTCACGGGAAAAGCGCCGGGCGGGTTGAGCCGCTGGAGCACGAAACACTCCATGGAATGGCAGCCGGTTGACCCAAAACGCGTGGCCGAAGTGCAGTTCGATCATTTCACCGGCGGGCGTTTCCGCCACGGCACGAAATTTCTGCGCTGGCGGCCTGAAAAGAATCCGCGCGAATGCACCATGGAGCAGGTTCAGCGAGAGAATCGTTCGGCGTTGGATTTACTGTGACTTTGCGTACGGCTGCTAGCGATCATTTTTGGAAGCTTGGCGGGCCTGGGCCCATGCCGCTCGCCTGTGGCAATCGGGACGTAATTTAGTTCGACTCCCTCGCGCACGCAGCGGAGCATCAGTCCGCCACGACTCATGTCCCCACGTCCGGCAAATTCCGTGGGAAAGACTAGCCTCTCGCCAAAGATAGCTAGGAGAGGCTCGACATACTTAGGCGTCGCAACACTGCCGAGTAGCACAACCTCGCAGTCCTTGCCGAGCTGTTTGCAAAGGCGGCGTGCATCGCGTTCCAGTGGAATTCGGTAGCGCGGCTCTGATGCATCCACGGGTGCGGCTGAAATCTCGTAAAGGGTGGCTTGCGTGATCAGGGCGCTGGGAGGAATGAGTCCTCCGCAAGCCGTGATGATCAATACTCCGGGTGTCCCCTCTGGCGGAGTCGCAAATGCGCTCGCGTAGGCGAGTTTGCCGCGGAAGTACAGTCCGCTGATGAAGCTGAAGGCTTCGCCGAGCGGCAGCCCTCCATTCCGCAGCCGTCGTGCCAGGCCGAAATCGGCAGCTTCTCGCAGGAGCAGCTGTGCTCGTTTGCCGGCGGCATTCGCGGGAGACAAAAGAAAGACGCGGTTTGCGCGTTGCACGCGGCCTCGACTGGATTTAGATTTCATTGGAAGGCCTACACATTCAAATGATATCGCACTGCACGGTGCGGGCCTAACCGCACGAATTCGGAGTTCCTAAAAGAGGCTTACCGGATGTTCCGCCGAGTTCGACCGCGGACTGAGTAACATCCCGCGACCGCGCAAACGCAGAATGTTCTGGATGGAACGAAGCAAAAGGTTACACTGGGCAGCGCAAAATTGCCGCCGCAAAATGTGACGGCAGCGCTGGCTAGATGACGCGAACCCTTCTCATTGATACGGACACCGCTTCCGACGATGCCGTGGCGCTCATCATGGCTCTCCGCTCCCCTGAAGTCCGGGTGGCCGCGATAACCGTTGTCGCCGGCAACGTTCCCGTCGCTCAGGCCACCAGCAATGCCTTGTTCACCGTGGAGCTGTGTGGCTCGGACGTGCCGGTCTACTCCGGCGCGGAAGCCCCGCTGCTACGAAAGCTCGTGATTGCCGATTGGTTTCACGGCGCCGATGGCCTCGGCGATCACGGATACAAACCTGCTAAGCGCCGTCCCGAGCCAGGCCACGCCGTAGACGCGCTGATGCAAACCGTGCGCGAAAATCCCGGCATCGAGATCGTCACGCTTGGTCCGCTCACGAATCTAGCGATGGCCCTGCTGCGTGAGCCGAAACTGGCGGGATGGGTGAAACGCTGCGTGGTTATGGGCGGCGCTCCTTGCTGCGCAGGCAATGTGACTCCAGCTGCTGAGTACAACATTTGGGTCGATCCGGAAGCCGCGCGTATTGTTGTCCACTCTGGGTTGCCGTTAGAAATGGTAGGTTGGCAGTTGTGCTGCGGAGACGCCGTTCTTCACCAGGAAGATATTGATCGTGTGCTCGCGCTGAAAAATCCCATCGCCGAATTTGCGATGCGCAGCAACAGCACCGCTGCCGAAGCATTCTTCAAGCAGACGGGCCAGACAGGTATTTCGCTTCCCGATCCTGTGAGTATGGGTATAGCGCTGAATCCTGCGCTTTGCACCTCTTCCAGCGAGCACTACGTCGAAGTCGAAGTGTCCAGCGAACTCACGCGCGGTATGACGGTGGTCGATCGTCTGGGCGTAGCCACGGATTCACGGAATAGAGATGTATGGGCAACTGCCATCGAACGCGAGCGCAAAATCCATGTGTGCTGGAGCCTCGACATTCCTAAATGGAAAAAGCTGCTGTTCTCTGCGCTGGCCTAGATGCGGTTTTCCTGCAACATGATTGCTTCGAGCCACTCATGAGCACGCAAATCCGCACATTTGACGAGGACTGTGCCTTCTGCAAAGTTGTGAGCGATGATGACGGCTTTCGCGTATTCGAGGACGAGCACACCATTGCATTCCTCGACCATCGGCCGCTCTTTCCCGGTCATTGCCTCTTGATCCCAAAGGCGCATCTGGAAACCATCAACGACCTACCGGATTCTCTCCTCACGCCACTGTTCGCAAACGTGCGTATGCTTTCCGCCGCTGTCGAACTGGGCGTGCGTGCGGAAGGAACATTCATTGCCGCTAACAATCGCGTCAGCCAAAGCGTCCCGCATTTCCACGTGCACATCGTGCCGCGCACGAAGGGTGACGGCCTGAAGGGTTTCTTTTGGCCGCGTCGCAAATATAAGAGCGACGAAGAAGTCAGCGCAACTGTAAATGCCTTGAAAGCCGCCATCGCGCAGATTCAACAGGCGTAAGCGGCTCTTAGCGGAGGAAGTCGTCCTCCGTGGCAGGCTGGCGCTTCTGCCGAATTCTTGGTGTAATCTTTAGTGCTGTAGCACCTGCAGATGTATGAGAATTCGAATCTGAAGCTTCATCCCAAAGAGGATAAATCCCAAAATGCCCGATCGGGTTCTCGTCACTGGCGGAGCGGGGTACATCGGAAGTGTCGTCACCGCTCAGCTCCTCGCCAGAGGTTTTCAAGTTACCGTTCTCGACAATCTTTCTCGCGGAAATCGTCAGGCTGTAGCAGCGGGTGCCAAGCTTGTGACGGCAGACATCTCCGATCGCTCCACACTGGATTCGATTTTGGGCGGCGGCATCGATGCGGTAATGCACTTCGCTGCATCCATTGAAGTGGGCGAGTCCATGCAGTTCCCCGAAACATACTTCCGGAACAATACGGCTAACGCACTAACGCTGCTCGAATCCATGCTGCAGCACAAAGTGCACCGTTTCGTGCTTTCTTCTACTGCCGCGCTATTTGGCATTCCGGAACGCACGCCCATTGACGAGAGCGCGCCGGTGCATCCCACAAATCCCTATGGCGAATCCAAATTGCTCACGGAAAAAATGCTCGCCTGGTTCCATCACAGCCATGGCTTGCGCTACTCCTGCCTTCGTTACTTCAACGCCGCGGGAGCTGCGGGTGACCAAGGCGAAGACCACGATCCGGAGTCGCACTTGATTCCTTTGACGTTGCAAGTCGCATTGGGCCAGCGCGACCACATTTCCATTTACGGGACCGATTACCCAACGCCCGATGGAAGCTGCGTCCGCGACTATGTTCATGTGAGCGATCTCGCTACCGCACACCTGCTGGTGCTCGACGCCCTTCGTGATAAAGAGAAGCTGATCTACAATCTCGGAAACGGCCGCGGCTTCAGCGTTCGCGAAGTCATCGAAACCGCCCGCCGGGTGACCAAGCATCCGATTCCCGCCAAGGAGGCGCCGCGCCGTGCCGGCGATCCGGGCGTGTTGGTCGCCAGCTCGGAGAAAATCAAACACGAGCTCGGTTGGCGGCCGCAATTTACAGATCTCGAGGGTATCGTGCGCAGTGCCTGGGAATGGCGGCGCGCGCATCCTAACGGCTACGCATCGTAAGACTGCTTTTTTATGGACCATTGAAAGGAAGCTTGAATGCAGACTCGAATCCCTCGACGCGAGTTCCTTGGCGGCGTCGCTGCCTTCGCTGCCGCGTCAGCCGTGCCGTTTAGTGTGCTGCACGCGCGCGACATGCTTTATCCGCCCATGGACTTGTCGCACTTCGACACTCCCATCACTCCAGCGCCCTCCGAGATTCATTTCGGCTACGCCGCCATCACTTGGGGAGGCAACGATCGCCAAGCGATTGAAGACATCGCTGCCGTCGGTTTCCACGGCATACAGTTGCGCTCCAACAGCATCGCGGAGTTCGGCAGTCCCGCGGCAGTGCGCGACCTGCTCAGCCAGCACGATTTGAAGTTCGTGGCGCTTTCCAGCGGCGACTTGCTCAGCGAGCCCGCTGCTTCGAAAAGGAGCATCGCCGAACATGCCGCCCACGCCAAATTCTTGCGCGACGCCGGCGGCTTGTACCTTCAAATCTTGGACACTCGCCCGAAGGGTCGCGTCGCGATTCCTGACGACTACAAACAGTTGGGCAAAACCTTGACGGAACTTGGCAAACGGACTGCGGATCTCGGAATTCCTCTCGGATATCATAATCACATGGGGTCATTAGGCGAGCGTCCCGAAGAGCTCGACCAAGTCATGAGCGCTTGCGATCCCCGTTACGTAAAACTGGAATTGGATATCGCACACTACTTCAAGGGCGGCGGCGATCCCGCCAAGGCTATCGAGAAATTCAACGATCGCCTCCTCTTTGTGCACATCAAAGATGTTGAGCAGGTCTCAAAGAGTGTCTATCGCTTCGTCGAGCTTGGGCACGGCTTGGTGGACGTTCCTGCTGTGTTCGAATCTCTGACCAAAATTAACTTCCGCGGCTGGGCCGTCGTCGAGCTCGATGAAGTTCCCGAAAATGCCCACAGCCCCAAAGAAGCCGCCGCGGCGAACAAGGAATATCTTCACGAGAAGCTGGGGCTAACCGTATGAACTCGCCATTCCGGATTGCCGTCATTAACGATGAGATCGGCCAGGATTTCGGCCGCGCTTGCGAAGTCGCTTCACGCGAGTTTGGCATGGAGTGGGTTGAACTCCGCGGCATGTGGAATAAAAACATTCTCAAACTGGATGCCACGGAAATCGCCGAAGCGCGCCGCATTCTCGAAAAATACAAGCTGCGGGTGACTGATATCGCCAGCCCGCTTTTCAAGGTGGACTGGCCCGGCGCGCCCAAATCAAAATTCAGCCCCAAGGGTGCGCAATTCAACGCTGACTTCACGTACGACCAGCAAGGCGAAGTCCTGGACCGCAGCATCGCTCTAGCTAAAGCCTTTCACACCGACCGGGTCCGTTGCTTTGATTTTTGGCGCCTCGACGATCCAGCCCCGTATCGCGCCGCTATGAATTCAAGATTGCTGGAAGCGGCGGACGCCGCAGGCAAGCAGAGAATTATTTTGATCCTCGAAAACGAATTCGCCTGCAACACGGCCACCGGTGCGGAAGCCGCTCATACTCTCGCGGCCGTGCAGTCGCCGTCCTTCATGCTCAATTGGGATCCGGGCAACGCCGCAGGGCGGGGTGAAACTCCCTTTCCCGGTGGCTACAATCTTTTGCCGAAAAATCGCATCGGCCATTGTCACTGTAAGGACATTGCCAAAATCAGTGATGACAAAGAGCCTGCATGGGCTGCCATGGGCGCGGGCGTGATCGATTGGGCTGGTCAATTCACCGCGCTGAAGCGCGACGGCTATCATTACGCCGTCAGCCTCGAGACTCACTGGCACGGTGCAGGTACTCCGGAAGAATCCTCTCGTCAGAGTTGGACTGGAATGAAAGAGCAGTTGCGCAAAGCTGGTGCCCTCACTTAAAGAACCTAAGCCACCGACAGCTCTTTCAGAAGCGTCTTGCCTTTTCGGAACCACGGCCGTTCCACTCTCTGCATGTAGCGCGGCAGCGTCCGCTTCTTGACCAGGAGCTTCTGCGCCCACTCACGAGCCTCGTCGCGGCGATTCTGCAGCCGCAGAAAGTTGGCATAGTTGTAGAGTGTTTCTGGAGTGGTCGAAAACTGTGTGACCTCGGCAAAGTACGGGGCGGCGCGTTCGAGTTGGCCGGTGCGCGCGTACGCATCGGCAAGCAATCCCGCCGCGCGGTAGTAATCGAACTTGGCGTCAATCCTCACCACGTGTTCGAGATCGGGAATCGCACTCGCAAGATCGCCAAGGCCCAAATAGCACTTCGCGCGGTTATAAAACGCGTGAGGCGAGTCGCTGCGCGCCGCAATAGCCTTGTCAAAAGCGGCGCGCGCCTTCGCAAACTGTTTCTGTTCCAGGCAGAGTTCGCCCAATTCCTCGTAATTCCCAGCGGAAGGATTGTCGATAATTTGTATTTCCAGGGCTTGGATGCGCGACCGGCGGCCGAATCCCTGGAACACGCCGCGAAGAAGGCCCGCGTCCGGCAGCACTTCCACCACTATGTACACGCTCGCGCCCAGGAATCCTCCGAAGAGGATTACATACAGCCAATAGCTCTCCGGGCGACGGCGCGCAAAGTGCACCAGCGCCACACCTTGTACCAAGAATCCCCAGGGGTAGAAGAGTTGTCGGAGTCCGAACATAGAATGACCGCGCAGTTAACAGAATCTATTTTCCGCCCGCCGGAATCAAACAGAACGTTGCGACCGTATAGATAGAAAGTTACGCCCTTCCAATTCACGCGCGCTGTTACCATGTAGATTGTGAACCCGCTGCAAACCCTTGGTCTCGCCCTCGGCGCCGGATTCTCTTCCGGTCTGAATCTCTACGCCACCATTGCGACCCTTGGCCTTCTGCAGCGCTACGAAGTGATCCATTTGCCTGCTTCGATGCAGGTGCTCTCGCATCCCTGGGTTCTGGGAATCGCGCTCGCGCTCTATGCGATTGAATTTCTCGCCGATAAAATTCCCTATGTCGATACCGTTTGGGACGCAGTCCACACGTTGATCCGCCCGCCCGCCGCGGCGCTTCTTGCGTATAGCGCCACGGTCGCCGCTCCGCCCGAATGGCGCTGGAGCGCGGCGCTGCTAGCCGGTGGCGTCGCGTTGACCTCGCACGGCACAAAAGCCAGCACACGCGCCGCCGTTAATACCAGCCCCGAGCCCTTCAGTAATTGGGTCCTCAGTCTTGGAGAAGATGCGCTTGCGGTCTGGCTCACCTGGATGGCTACGGTTCATCCTACCGCAACGATCGTGGTCGTGGCGTTCCTAATCGTGCTCGCAGGATTCCTTCTGTTTCATCTCTTTCGATTTCTGCGCCGTTCGCTACAGCGCCTCTTTGCTTAAGCGGCGTTCTGTCGTGCTAAGCGGGCCTCTTGCCGCCCTACTTCACCCACTGCGCCAGCCAATCAAAGAATGTCTTGTACCAAAACTGAGCATTCTGCGGCTTCAATATCCAGTGCCCTTCATCCGGAAATACCATCAGCTTCGACGGCACGCCCTGTCTTTGCAGCGTATTGAAAAATTCCAGCGACTGCGTGTAAGGGACGCGATAGTCGCGCTCCCCGCAAATGACGAGCGTCGGCGTCTTGAATTTCCCTAGCTCAGCCGCATACGTCAGCGGCGCCCACTTCCGATAGCTCTCCGGGTTCGTCCACGGCGTACCCTGCATATCGTGCTCTTCAAACCACAACTCCTCCGTCGCATACATCGAGAATTTATCGTAAATTCCCGCATGACTGATGATCGCCTTGAAGCGCCCGTTATGCGTGGCGATCCAATCCGCCATGTAGCCGCCATAAGAGCCGCCCGCCGCAGCCATGCGCGTGCCGTCCACGAACTTGTATCTCGCCAGCAGGGTATCCACGCCTTTCATCACGTCCACATACGCTTTGCCGCCCCAATCGTTCGTGATCTCGTCGGTGAATTTCTGCCCATACCCGGTCGACCCGCGCCGGTTGATCAGCAAACTTACGTAGCCGGCGCCAGAAAACACCTGGGCGTTCCAACGATATCCCCAAGCGTTCGCCCACATGGTCTGTGGTCCACCGTGCAAGAGCACCAGCAACGGATATTTCTTCGAAGGGTCAAAATGCGGTGGGCGAATCATCATGGCCTGCACCCGCGTGCCGCCCGCGCTTTCGAACCAAAACGTTTCCGGCGCATTCATTTCTACCTTGGCGAGGATCGCTTCATTGTGATGCGTTAGTTGCCGTGCCGCGGATCCGTCGCTGCCCGCAACAAACACTTCCGCAGGCGTCGTCAGGCTGGTCCGCTCAAATGCCAAGGTTTTCCCGTCGCCACGGATCGTAAAACCCGTATTAAAGCTATCGGCCACGACCTTCTTCGGCTCCGCTCCCACTCGTGCCACCATTGCGTACACCGGCTGGAGTGTCTCGTTTTCCGCGGTGAAGAAAATCGTCTTGCTGTCTGGCGACCAATTCAGTTCGTTCGCGCTGCGGTCAAAGCCTTCGGAAAGGTTCTCGATTTTTCCGCTCTGCCGGTCGTACAACATCACTCGCCAACGGTCCGACTCGTATCCCGGCGTAAGCTGCGCGTGATACGCGATGAATCGTCCGTCCGGCGAGTACACCGGATTGCCATCGAACGCAGGATTTGTAGTGATCTTTTTCGCTTCGCCTCCCGCCACGGGCACGAGGAACAAATCGCCGTTCGTGCTGATGGCCTCCATTTTGTCCGTCACCGCCGTGAAACAAATCTCTTTCGAATCTGGCGAAAAATTGATGTCGTCTGGGCCTCCGCGCTGGTCGGGAGGCACGTCGTAATTTGCCCCAGCGTTCAAGTCCCGCGCCTCGCCGCTCCCGTCCGCCGGCTCCACAAACAAATGGCTGCGCTTGCCTTCAAACCAGTGGTCCCAATGACGATACAAAAGCTGCTCGTACACGCGCGCCTTCACCTTATTTTTCTCTTTGTCCTCATCGCGCTTCTTGTTACACGCATCGTCCTTGCAATCCGGGTAGACCGACGACGTAAACGCAATCGTCCTGCCGTCCGGCGACCACTTCACCAAATCCGCGCCTGTCGAGAGGTGCGTCACCGGGTGCGCCTCGCCACCATCCATCGAAAGCACGTAAACCTGCGAAGTGCCCTCCCGTGAAGACAAAAACGCAATCGTCTTCCCGTCCGGCGACCACGCGGGAGACGAGGCATGCCCGCTCTGCGTAAGCTGCGTCGCCTCTCCGTCTCCCGTGGGAACAATCCAGATGTTGCTGGCGCCTCGATTCGCGCTCATGTCCGGCGTCGCCATCGCATACGCCACCCATTTCCCATCCGGCGAAATCCTTGGATCGGCAACCCGATGCATCTGGATCATGTCGTCAAAGGTGATGGGATGCTTCGCCGCATCCTGCGCAAGGATATTCGCCGCATTAGCCAAAAGCAGAGCGGCCACCACAAAGGCCTTTCGCAGAATTGTCCTAATCATTGTTCGTCCCTTCATTTTCAAAAGGTAAGTCGTAGCTGAGGATTAATTCAGACTCGGGGATATTGTCACGATTCCGCGCGGTTTCCAAGAGGACCAGTCGAGTCGGTCATCGCTGCTTGTGCCTTCCGTCCGCGCGCCCAAAACCAATTCGCCGCCGCAATGGCAAGTGTGGCGAGCACTATGACACCTTCTCCCCAATGCACGGTCGTAAGCAGCAAACCTGTGAAGGTCAGCGCCACCACCGCAAAAACAGTGCCTCCGGGCAACCGAAAAGCCGCGCCCGATGGCCTCTTGCGCCGCAAAGCCGGCAAAGCTGCCGCCACAGCCCCGTACATAAACAGGCGCGCTACAGCCGACAAAGTCGCATTCCACCGAAAATCTCCAAAAATCGAAAACGCCAGCAGTAACACCGCAAAAGCAAGAATCGAAATATGTGGCGTTCGAAACCGCGGATGAATCGCCGCGAAAAGAGCAGGGAAGTCCCCGCGCTCGCCCATCGCGAACGTCACTCGCGGCGTATGAAGCATATTCGCGCTCAGATATCCGTATACCGAAACCAAAGTGCCCGCCGCCACCAGCGACACTCCCACCGGTCCCAGAAACTGCCGCGCCGCATCCACCGCCGGCTTCGTCGTCGCCGCCGGATTCGTTAGCGTGTAGATCACCACGTACTGCACGGCAACGTACAGCAGCGTTGCCGTAACCAACGCGATGGCCAACGCCACCGGCGCATCCTTCCGCGGGTTGCTCGCCTCGCCCGAAGCAAACAGCGCCGCCTCAAATCCTCCGTACGCGTAAACCATCAGCAGCACGGCCGCAAACCAATCGCCAGCGCTGGCGGGCACTACCGCGGGAGTCACGCGAATTTCCGGATGCAACACAAGCGCTGTGAGTCCCGCCGCAACGAAAAGTGTCAGCAGCAATACCTTCGTAATCGTAAAGAAGTTGCTGAGCCATTTCCCATCCGTAACGCCGCGGTAGTTCACCGCCGCCAAAAATCCGATAAACACCGTCAAAACAGCGGCGCGAGCCAGGGGCGCCGCCGCCGCCGGGACAAATGCCGTCAGGTAGGTAATAAAAAGATTCGCCACACCCGAGCAAGCCGAAATGCGCGACAGCCAGGTAAGCCACCCAATCTGAATCCCCACAAATCGCCCGAACGCCTCACGCGCGTAAAGGTACGGCCCGCCCGCCTCCTGAAAATACGATGCCACCTCCGCCAAGCACGCCGCAATCACCGCCACTCCTGCAAAACCGATGAAATAAGCGATCGGACTCAAACGCCCAAGTCGCGCCGCAATCAGCGATGGCAAACCAAAAATGCTCGCGCCAATCATCGTATTGAGCATCAGAGCCGCTAGGCTCCATCGCCCAATCGTCCGCACTAGTCCAAGGTTTTGGTCCGCCACTCGCCGCACCAATGTGAGAGGTGTCGTAGGGGCGCGCTTTAGCGCGTCCCAACGGCATTATCCGCCGCCAAACCGTTGCTTCCCAATCCGGAAAACGCGCGCCAGCCTACCACGCTTCCTGCGTACAGGCGCATCATGCTACACCCCGTGGGCAAGATGGTTAGTGCTTGTCTCGCGCCCGATTCTGCCTCTGCTACAATTTGCCCATCGTCATGCCGTCAAACTCCGCACTGTTCCCCAGAAATTTCCGCAAAGACTATCCGGTCGCCGTCCGCGGCGAAGGCTGTTGGATCGTCGACCAGGCCGGCCGCCGATATCTCGATGCGTCCGGCCAGGCCGCGGTAGTCAACATCGGCCACGGCATCGCAGAAATCGGCCACGCCATGGCGGAGCAGTCTTCGCGAATCGCCTTCGCGCACACCACGCAATTCCACTCGGAGCCCGCCGAAAAATTAGCCCGCCGACTCCTCGCCCTCGCCCCGCAGAATTTTCGCTCCGGTGGCCGTGTCTATTTCACATCCGGCGGCTCCGAGGCCACAGAAACCGCGATCAAGCTTGCCCGCCAATTTCATCTCGAAAGTGGTCAGTTGTCGCGGTATCGCGTAGTGTCCCGCCATCAGAGCTATCACGGCAGCACTCTCGGCGCCATGACCGTCAGCGGCAACGTTGCCCGCCGCGCGCCCTATCAACCGCTCCTAGCCGAATGGGGACACATCGCCCCGTGCTTCTGCTATCACTGCCCTTTCGACAAGAAATTCCCCGCCTGCGCAATCGCCTGCGCAAATGACCTCGA
>DATBYP010000114.1:0-5540 GCA_036513675.1 Candidatus Acidiferrum sp. | reverse complement strand
CGCTGCGCGTTCGATCCGCTGCAGCTCTCGAATCCGACGAAAGTGTTTCCGCGTCCGCGCTTGTGCGGGGAAAAGCCGGGCGAGTATGTGGCGCATCCTCTGGAAACGGCGGGGATCGCGGAGCGGTTCTGAATGGACGCGGGCGTTTCTTCGAAAGCGAGTTCCAAGAGCACATTTGAGCCCGATGTTCGCGAGGTTGTTCAGCCGAAGTACGTTCGGACGGCTGCGGCCAATGATGCAGTAGCCGGCGTGCAGTCGAGCTTTGTTGTGCAGCCGGGAAACGAGCAGGAGCTGGCGAAAGTTTTGAATTTGGCGAATGCTGCGGGGTTGGCGGTCATTCCGTGTGGCGGGGGAACGAAGCTGGAATGGGGAAACCGGCCGGCGCGCGCGGATGTGATTTTGTCGATGGCGCGATTGAATCGCGTGATCGAGCATGCTTGGGCGGACCTGACGGTGAGCGTGGAGGCGGGGTGCACGATTGCGAAATTGCAGGAGACGCTTGCGAAGCACGGGCAGCGGCTGGCGCTGGATGCGCTGTGGCCGGATCGCGCGACCGTGGGCGGAGTGTTGTCCACCAATGACAGCGGAGCGCTGCGTTTGCGATTTGGGTCGCTGCGGGATTTGGTGATTGGGGTGACGGTGGCGCTTGCGGACGGGACGGTGGCGAGCAGCGGCGGCAAAGTCGTTAAGAATGTGGCGGGTTACGATTTGCCGAAGCTGATGACGGGCGCATTCGGAACTCTGGGTGTGATCACTCGCGCGATCTTTCGGTTGCACCCGCTGCCGAAAGAAACGCGGACAATTTCCTGTGTCACGCTAAACGTTTCTGAGGCGCAGCGGCTGGTGATGGCGATTCAGAATTCGAACCTGGCGCACTCGGCGTTGCAGATTTGCTGTGGGACAGAGATGCAGCCACGCGTGGATGTTTTGTTCGAGGGTACGGGGGCAGGTTTGGCAGCGCAGGTGGAGCAGTTGAAATTGATGATGGAGGCAGCAACGATTTCTGAGACGGGCGCGGACGTATGGAACACGCGGCAGGGAGTTTGTTCGGCAGAGAAAAAGGACGATGAATTTGCTGTCGCGAAATTTGCGAGTTTGCCAGCGCAACTAGCAGAGACAATCGAAATGATTGCGCGATTGTCGGCTGCGGAGTTGGGCTGGAAGGTTGTTGCGCAAGCGACGGGAATTGGATGGCTGCGGCTGGAAGGGGCACCCGCGGCGATTGATTCCGTGTTGCGAGAGCTTCGTGCGGGTTTCGAGCGGAACGGTGGATCGTTCGTGATTGCTCACCGGCCTGTGGACAGGAACGAATTGGACGCTTGGGGTAACGGAGGCGACGCCTTGCCTCTTATGAGCGCCGTAAAGCGGCAATTCGATCCGCAGGGTACTTTGAATCCCGGCAGATTCGTGGGGAAAATTTAATGGCGCAGGATGCACAGCGCCGGACGCAAGCAGAAGCGGGCGCGTTTGATGCGCAGCATCCGCCTTCGCGGGAGATCATCGATCAATGTGTGCACTGCGGATTTTGCTTGCCGGTTTGCCCGACGTACGCTTTGTGGAACGAAGAGATGGATTCGCCGCGCGGGCGGATTTACTTGATGAAGCTGGCAGCAGACGGCAAAGCGGCGATCAATTCGCAATGGGTGGGACACTTTGATACGTGCCTTGGATGCATGGCGTGCATGACGGCGTGCCCTTCCGGCGTGGACTACGGAAAATTGATTGAGGCGACGCGGGCGCAGATCGAACGGAAGTATGACCGCGGGCGTCTTGAGAGACTTTACCGGCGATTGATTTTTGCGCTCTTCACCCGGCCGGATCGCTTGCGCATGATGCGAGTACCGCTGCTGCTGTATCAGAAATCGGGGTTGCGGAAGTTGGTGCGTGGCAGCGGTGTGTTGCAATTGTTGCCGAAGCGTCTGCAGGCAATGGAGGCACTGCTGCCCGAGTTGCAGCCGACGGAAACGGTTGCGGAGGTTACGCCGGCAGTGGGCGGGAAGCGTCGGCGAGTCGGGATGCTGTTAGGTTGCGTGCAGCGGGAATTGTTTCCGCAAGTCAATGCCGCGACGGCACGGGTGCTGGCGGCAGAGGGATGTGAGGTAGTCAGTCCCGCGGACCAACCTTGCTGTGGAGCGCTGCTGGTACACGCCGGCGAGGAAGCCGGAGCGCTGGCGTTGGCGCGCCATTTGATCAACGTGTTTGAGCGAGCGAATGTCGATACGATTGTGACAAATGCGGCGGGATGTGGGTCAAATCTGAAGGAGTATGGGCATTTGTTGCGCGATGACCCGAATTATGCGGCACGCGCGAAGGAATTCTCCGCAAAGTGCCAGGACATCAGCGAGGTTCTGGCGCACATGATGCCGTATGCGAAGCGAAATCCGCTGCGGTTGAGGGTGGCATTCCACGATTCCTGCCATTTGCAACACGCGCAGGGAGTGCGAGCGCAGCCGAGAAATCTGCTCGCGGGAATTCCCGAGCTGGAAATTCTGGAGATTCCGGAAGCGCCAATCTGCTGCGGCTCTGCCGGAATTTACAACTTGGTGCAGCCGGACGCAGCGAACGAACTCGGAGACCGCAAGGCAGGGCTGATCGCGGCGCTGGACGCAGACGTGGTGGTCACTGGAAATCCCGGCTGCATTTTACAATTACAATCGTCGCTGGAACGCACCGGAAAGAAAATTCCGGTGCTGCACACGATTCAGCTTCTAGACGCATCGATTCGCGGGCAATTGCTGGTCGATCTTCAACGATAGCCATCAATCTGTACGCGCACATTTTTGCCGCACCAGGCTTTGGGCATGCGCTGACGGTTAGCGCACCTTGGCCTCGGGAACTCGCCTGCCCCTTATGGAGTCCAAATAAGCTAAGAGAATGGCGCAGAAAACGCTTGCGACGATCGGGCTCATCGTCTTAGTGACAGCGATTTTTGTCTCATGGGGCACTAATCACTGGATCCAGACGCGTACGTTCAATCCAGTGGACATGCCAGTCTCTCTCGAGCATGGCCCAATCCGCACGCGCGAATTCGGCATAAATCTACGCGAAACGTATTGGATGTCGATCCAGATCGACGACAGTGCCGATGATCATTACGACGACGGGCGATGCTCTAGCAAGAATTTAGGGGGCAACCACTGGAGAGTTTTTCGGATTCACAGCGGCTCGGAACGTGAACTCTGGGCCCGCCGTGATGACAGCAACGATTTCTACTGGCTGAACGCATTCGACGGAGTGCCTGGGAGATACGAAGTGGAATGGGATGTGCCCGTCGGAGCTGGTTGCCTAAAAGCGCGCCACCCGCGCTTCAGCGTATCGACCTCTTCGCGCGCGTACCTTGAATTTGATTCTTTAATCGAGTATCCCTGCCTATTTCTGGGAGGCACGGGTGTGATGCTACTCCTACGTTCATTCATCCCCTGGCTACTGTCAATTTTTGTGCCAAAACAGGAGCTGCGCATCTTCCCAGAACTTGTCCTGAGGAATCTCATCGACCGGCGGCGGCATCTCGCAACGCCTCCGATAAGAGATTTGTCGAATTTCGGGATCGTTTGGGGGAGCATTCTTTACGTCCTGATGTTTATCTTTGCCACGGCCACGCCCGTGCGTTCTCACGGTTTGTTCGTCGGTCTTAAGCAGCCTAGATCCGCCGCGGCGCAGCCGAGCCCCTGGCCCGAGACGACCAGCGTTTACATTGGCCCTTTACAGTTTTACGTCAACGGAAAACCGATCGAGCGCAACGAACTTCGCGTCAAATTGGCGGAAGCGCTTAGCAAACAAATGGTCTGGACGGTGTACTTAGAGGCTCACCCTGACTGTACCTTCGGTGAGGCTGTGTATGCGATGGATACGATTCAAGGAATCGGGGCAAAGGTCGTCTGGATTACGCCAAAAACGAGAGAAGCGCTGACGGGAGGAGTGAGCCCCAAGAAGTGAAGCTGCGCGTAAGATTGGTAAGGCAAACTATCGTTGCCTATATACCTCTGGGGTCAGGGGTTCTTTCGCTAGGTGTTTGGCCCTCAAGTTAATTAGAAACGGCTCGGAGGATGCTGCCTCCGAGCCGTTCCCGTTTCGGGCGCCGTGAGCAGTGGATTTCTTGCTGGCTACCTTGTCGATCAGGGTTGGACTGCAGGAAGCGTCTTTGGGTCTGCGGTGTTGATGCAAGTCGGATGACCGAAGCCGCCTGCGCTATTACCGTTGCCGCCGTTTGGGTTTGGGGTGATGTCGAAAATGATGTTGTCCGGATGCGTGGGATCGCCCGAGACTCCGCCAACAGCCGGCAACGACTTGGAAGCAGCCAGGTGATCCAGACCGAGGAGATTTCGCACGCGCCAAGCGATGTTGTGGTCCGCGCAGGACGTGTCGCCACTCACACCTACTCCGCCAACGAGATGATGACCCTGCGCGTAGAGGCCCAGCCCGCCGCCAAAAACGTTCACGCCACCAATTTTGAATCCGTCCATGGGGTCAGAAGCGGTGCCGTAGTTTGAAGAGGGTCCCTTGTAGGCGGCGCCCGTGTCGACGGGATTGCTGTGCTGGAGCCCGTAGAGGCTGCCGCCGGGCTGCACGGCAGAGTAGAGGTTCGCAGTGGACAGTGCCAAGCCGCCGGGCTGGCCAGAGCCGCTGCTACTTGACGAGGCATCGAGACTGAAGGCGTTGGCGGTGTTCGCCTTCTGCGCGGAAATGACCCTGCTGCCAGGCCACTGGGCGCCGCGATTCACACCAGAGAACGCGACAGCGCAAACTACGCCATCGCGGTCTACGAGCGTTGCCCACATCTGATTGTTCAAACCGCTCACTTCCGCGGCGGTTGCCGTGGCGAGGGCGTTCTTTAGCGCGGCAAAGCCGGGAAGGCTTGCGCATGCAGAACTCTGCTGGCCCTGGTCATCGCTGAGTTGAGGCGCGCCTTTCGCAGAAAATCCCCAGGCTACTCCTCCGAGTAAGACCGCGCCTATCGTTATGTACAGCTTCGCCTGTATTCGTGGTTTCCGTGTGCCAAATGACTCCATCGCGTTTGACATTGACTCACCTCCAAGTTGGACACGATCGTCGTCGCTAAGAACCGCCGGTTTGGATCCGGCAGGGCAGGTTTCCAAGTCAGAAGATGGGTATACGCTCGGCTGGGGGCCATTGCAAGAGTATTTGGGCCAGAACTGCGGTCCTGGGAAATCGGCATTGATTGCCCAGAAGCCCGATCTGGGTTATCCGGAATTTACAATTTGGTGCAGCCGAAACCGGCGAACGAACTCGGAGACCGCAAGGCAGGTCTGATCGCGGCCCTTGGACGCAGACGTGGTGATCACTGGAAATCCCGGCTGCATTTTGCAGTTGCAATCGTCGCTGGAGCGCGCTCGGGAGAAAATTCCTGTTTTGCACACAATTCAGCTTTTAGACGCATCGATTCGCGGCCAGTTGCTGAGCGCTCTTCGGAAATAGTTCAATCGCCGCCGCTTCACGAAGGAATTCTGAATCGAATAGTTTTCCGTACTCCCCTCGTCAATCGCGGTCGGGATTCGTGTGGCGCCAATTCCAGTAATTCC
>DATBYP010000113.1:0-3549 GCA_036513675.1 Candidatus Acidiferrum sp. | reverse complement strand
CAGTTAGCGCAAGCCAGAGCGCAGCTTGCTAACGCCGAAGCTGTTCAAGGCAGAACTCGGCTTGATGTAGAGCGGTACACGCCGCTGGCCAAAGAACAAGCGGCGAGCCAGCAGGATCTGGACAACGCCATTCAGAACAACCTGGCGGCGAAGGCAACGGTAGCCACCGCCGAAGCCCAAATTAAGACAGCCGAGGCTGCCGTCGAAACGGCCAAGATCAACCTCAATTTTACCCGGCTCGTGGCGCCCATCGACGGCATCGCTGGGCAGGCGCAGCTTCAGGTCGGGGCCTTGGTCAATTTAAGCAGCGGACCCGTGACGTCGGTGTCAACCGTCGACCCCATCAAGGTTTATTTCACCGTGGGCGAGCCCCAATACCTGGCATGGAGAAAACGCTTCCCGACTGAGACTAGTCGACTGGCGGCCGACAGGAATCTGCGCCTCGAACTGATTTTGGCGGACGGCTCAAGCTATGCGCACGAGGGCACGTTCTACTTTGCGGACCGCCAGGTAAATGAGAGTACGGGCGCAATTCGGATCGCCGGGCTATTTCCGAATCCTGGAAATATTCTTCGTCCAGGCGGGTACGGCAAGGTTCGCGCGGCTGTGCGACTCCAGCAGGATGCGTTGCTTGTGCCGCAGCGTGCTGTTTCGGAGTTGCAAGGCAGCTATCAAGTCGCGACGGTGGACGACAAGAACAAAGTGAGCATCCGAGCGGTCAAGGTGGGCGACCGTGTCGACAGCCAGTGGATTATTGCGGACGGACTTAAGCCGGGCGAAAGGGTGATCGCGGAAGGCATACAGAAGGTGCGTCCGGGCATGCAGGTGAACCCCAAGCCATTTGGTGTGGAAACCAAGGGAAGGTAATCCGATGTCAAAGTTCTTTATCAACCGTCCCATCGTCGCCATGGTGATCTCCATCGTGCTGGTGCTGGTTGGCACGCTCACCATCCTGAGTTTGCCGGTCGCGCAGTTTCCCAGGATCGCTCCGCCCGAGATTCAAATTCTGGCCACCTATGTCGGGGCGGACGCGCAAACCCTGGAGCAGGCGGTTGCCACTCCCATCGAGCAGCAGATGAGCGGCGTGGACAACATGAACTACATGTATTCGCTGAATGCGACCGGCAACTCGACCACCAGCCTGATCGTGGACTTCGACGCAAAAACCGATCCGAACAATGATTACATTCTCGCGCAAAGCCGTGAAACGCAGGCGGCTTCTCAGCTTCCCGTGGACGTGACTAATTACGGAGTCACGGTTCGAAAGTCTGTTACTGCTCCCCTCACATTAACCGCGGTGTACTCGCCTCATGGAACATTCGATGCCAAGTTTTTGGCCAACTACGCCTACATCAATCTCACTGATCCCATTCTGCGTTCCCCCGGCATCGGCAACGTTCAGGTATTCGGCTCCGGCCAATACGCGATGCGATTGTGGGTCAAACCCGACACGTTGGCCAAACTCGGCATCACCGTCCCGGAGATCGTCAGCGCAATTCAAGCGCAAAACACGGTTAACCCGGCCGGCAAGGCGGGGGGCGAACCGGCACCGAAGGGTCAGGAATTCACTTATTCGGTTCTTGCGCAAGGGCGTCTTGTGTCGCCGGAAGAATTCGGACAGATCGTCGTGCGTGAGACGCCCGACGGCGGGACCGTCCGGGTCCGCGATGTCGCTCGAATCGAGTTGGGTGCGCAGGATTATACCGTCGCTGGACGTTTTAATGGGAAGCCGAGCGCCATCATTGCCACTTACCAACTGCCGGGATCGAACGCAGTGGATGCAGCCGCCGGCGTAAATAAGCTGATGGCGAAGATGAAGGAGCGCTTCCCGGAGGACATGGATTACGTCGTAGCGCTGGATACGACGCGGGCGGTCACGGAAGGCATGAAGGAAATCGTCATAACGCTTTTGATTGCCCTCGCGCTCGTGATCCTTGTGGTCTACCTCTTCTTGCAGAACTGGCGCGCCACGCTGATTCCGCTGCTTGCGGTGCCGGTCTCACTGGTCGGCACGTTCGTGCTTTTTCCGGTGTTCGGTTTTTCCATCAACACGCTTTCTCTGTTTGGTCTGGTGCTCGCGATCGGTCTGGTGGTGGACGACGCCATCGTCGTGGTCGAAGGGGTTGAACGCCACATCGAGGAGGGCCTGACGCCGAAGGTAGCGGCGTTTAAAGCAATGGAAGAACTGTCCGGCCCGGTTGTTGGCATCGCTCTGGTTCTCTCCGCTGTCTTTGTGCCCACCGCCTTCATCCCCGGAATCACCGGGAAGCTGTACCAGCAATTCGCGGTCACGATCGCCATTTCCGTTGTGCTTTCCGCGTTCAATGCGCTCACGCTCAGCCCGGCGCTTGCTGCACTCCTGCTCAAGCGACGGGCGCCGAGCCGAGGACTCTTGAGGGAATTTTTTGATTGGTTCAACCGCGTATTTGAGCGAGCCACAGAGGGCTATGTGCGTTGGAGCGCAGTATTGGTCCAAAAGACGGTGGTCGTAGTCGTGTTGCTTGCGGTGTTTTGCGTGGCCGGTTTCTTTTTTGCCAACCGAATACCGTCGAGCTTCCTTCCGGACGAAGATCAGGGTTATGCCTACGTCAATGTGCAGTTGCCGAATGGGGCTTCGCTGGAACGCACGACGGCGGTCACGGCGGATGTGGAAAAAATCCTGCTGAATACGCCGGGGGTGGAACACATTTCCTGCTTCGTCGGCTTCAGTTTGCTCAGTTTTGTTCGCACCAGTTACAACTCGACCTTTTTTGTGACCTTCAAGCCTTGGAGCGAGCGCAAGACCAGAGCTGAGCAATTTCAATCGCTCAAGGCACATCTGAACCAGCAGTTGAGCAAGTTGCCGACGGCAGTCGCCTTCGGTTTTTCCCCGCCCGCCATTCCAGGTGTCGGCACTGCGGGCGGATTTACCTTCATACTCGAAGACCGTTCGGGCAGCGATATTCAGTTCCTCGCCAAAAACCTGGGTGTTTTTCTTGAAGCTGCCCGAAAGCGGCCGGAAATCGGCACCCTCAGCACCACTTTTTTGGCGAGCGTCCCACAGGAATTTGTCGAAGTAAACCGCGACAAAGTGCTGAAGCAAGGTGTGAACCTCAACGATGTATACCGTACGATTCAAGCATTTATGGGGGGATATTTCATCAACTACTTCAACCGCTTCGGGCGCCAGTGGCAGGTCTATATCGAAGCGGAAAGTGAGGACCGCGCCAAGGCAGAAAACGTTGGGCAGTTCTATGTGCGCAACAACAAGGGAGAAAATGTCCCGCTTTCGACGCTTACCAGGGTAGAGCCGCGCCTCGGCCCGGAGTTTACTTTGCGCTTCAACGAATATCGTTCGGCGCAGATCAATGGCAGCGCCGCGTCGGGCTACAGCGCGGACCAAGCGACGGCGGCCCTTGAAGACGTTTTTAAACAGACAATGCCGCGCGAGATGGGCTTCGACTATTCGGGCATGTCGTTTCAAGAACAAAAAGCGCGGGAAGGTGTGCCCGCCTCGGTTATCTTCGGACTTTCGTTGCTATTCGTCTTTCTGATTCTGGCGGCTTTGTA
>DATBYP010000112.1:0-48623 GCA_036513675.1 Candidatus Acidiferrum sp. | reverse complement strand
CCCGCTGTCGAGCCAGCTAGGGATTTTCCGTTTGCAGTGAAAAGGTCGGTATTGCCGTCACCCGGGCCCGGCGGCGCGAAGTTAGCATGATTGAGAACGTTAAACATTTCAGCTCGGAACTGCACGTTGAAATTTTCAGAGATTTTCCGAATGTGGTTGTTCTTGAATATAGAGAAGTCGAGGCTCATTATCCCCGGGCCGATCAAGCTATTGCGGCCTGCATTCCCGCGAAGATTGAAACATGCCAGCGGTGGGAGACCTAGAGTCTGAAAGTCCTTGACGGGATCCTGGATAAAAACGCCCAGGCTTGGTGGCCTCCGATCACAATTGGCGTTCCAGAATGCCAGATCCGGGGCAGTCGGAACGCCGAAGCACTGAGTCTTAACGTAGGTGTTCGGGTTGCCAGGATTCGTGAGCGCGTTGCAGCCGGATCCGCCTAACCGATTCGGATAGGCGAAATCGTCACTGCTGTTGGAATTGGAGGGGTCTCCGCCCGTGCCCCATGTCGGGGTAAAAGGGACACCATCGCTTGCGGTAAATATGGTTCCGAGTTCCCATCCATCCGTGATCCAGCGAGCCGGACCAGAGAATGACTTCGCGGCAGGCACTTCCCATGTGCCGTTGATCACTAGGGTGCGGCCTACGTTGTAATCCGAGAGGCCGCGCGTCAACTTCATGTCGAACCAATCCAAGCTCGAAATCGAATTTCCAAACGCGTCGCCCGCTAGCGTTGCGGAACTCGTGTCAGTGCTCTTGCCCCATGTGTACGTGCCCTGCATTTGAAAGCCATGACTCATGCGTTTGGCCAACTGCAGTTCAAGGGCGTTGAAATAAGAGCGCCCTTGATAAAACATTCCCCTTATAGAGCCAAAGTGAGTGTTAATGGGGTCCAAGGGCGCGCCATAATTGGACGTAGGGTCAGTAGGATCACCAGTGGGATCAAACGGCCAGACATAGCCTGCCGAGGTCTTAGTGGGAATGACGAGGTTGGCCTCATCAACGCGGAAGGGCTGATGGACGCCGCGCGATCCCACGTAAGCAGCCATCGCAGCCAAGCTGGACGTAAGCTGGTACTGCACATTGAGGTTCCACTGCGTCACGTAGTTGCGCTTAGGATTGGGATCGGTGTAGGTTGCGCGCAGCTTGTTAGACGGGAATGTAGAGGGTAAGCCGGAGTAGAAGCTTATCGGCGTTGCGGGCGTGTTCTTAAGCACTGTGTATTGAAAGAAAGGAGTTGACTGGGTTACTAGAAGAATGAACTCATACGGCAGAGGTTCGACGTCAAACAGCCCCGCGCCGCCGCGGATCGCCATTTTTCCGTTTCGGAATGGATCCCAAGCAAAGCCCACGCGCGGTTCAAAATTCTTTGTTGTAGGGTTGCTGGCGAAAAAAGGCTCGCCAAGGTGGGGACTACCGGAAGTGATGTCCCGCAGGTTAGAAAGCTTGCCGTGAATCTCGGTCGGTATAGTAGCCATTTCATAACGGAGGCCCAGGTTCAGCGTGAGATTCGGTTTCCAACGCCAGTCATCTTGGATATAAGTGCCAAACAGAGTCTGACGAAGATCGCGCGGCGTAAGAGAGCTGGCGATTCCACCTTGAAACTTGGTCGGTTGGTTTGTCACAAAATTCTGCACGCTGTCAAAAAACCAGATCCCGTTGGGATCGGTTAGCGCAGTGACTTGAAGGAACATGCGTTCAGCGGCCACACCAAACTTGATCGTGTGGGTGCCGCGCGTAAGGAATGCGTCGTCGTAAACCTGGAAGGAGTTCCACCGGTAGAGATAGGTGGGCAGTCCGCCGACTCCCCCTGGGAGCGAGCTGAGCCCATTGACATTCACGAAACTTGCGTTTCTACCCGCAAAGGCGCCAAGCTTAGTATCTGCCGCTGCCGGGTTAATAGCGCTGACGCTCGCGTCATTGTCAACATTTTCGTGATTGTAGCCAAAGCGAACCGCGTTCACGAAGCTGGGCGTGAAACTATGAGTCTCCTCAACCGCCACGATTTGTCTGGAGGAGAGGGTGTTAAGTCCAACGTTTCCAAACGAATCTGGAGAACTATAAGGAGTCCGGTCGAAAAGGTAGGTGCCGAACAAACTGTCTTTGTCGGAAAACTTATGGTCAATTCGCGTGGTTACAAAGTTTTCGTTAATGACTTGCTGGCCTGAAAAGGTAAACAGCGCACTGTCACCGTTGCCCTGAATAGCCCCATTGGGCAGCGGGTACAGCGGAAAGTATTTCTTCGCTGTGAGGTCCACACCATTGGCGTCTGTCTTTGGCCCGGGTTGGAGCTGGTTTGTTGTGCAAGGGTTACTCGTGTCCGAGCCCGCCGGGTTAGAGCACATTAGTCCAGACCGAGCCGCTAACGAAGGCACAAAGTTGTGATTGGCGATGCCCTTGGACTGCCTGATGCCCTCGAAGTCAGCAAAGAAAAAAGTGTGATTTTTGATGATCGGGCCGCCAACAGCGCCGCCAAACTGATTGCGTTTGAATGGCGCCTTTTGAATACCACCAGCATTTTCAAAAAAGTTAGCCGCGTCCAGAGCGCTATTTCGTAAGAACTCGTAAGCGCTCCCGTGAATTGAATTTGTTCCAGAGCGCGTTGTAGCGTTGACGACGCCTCCCGAAGTTTTGCCATATTCCGCGGAATAGTTGCTGGTCAGGACAGAGAATTCCTGGATCGCGTCAACTCCCAAGTTTCCTCCCAGAACGCTGCCTGGCGCGCCATTGGCATAATCGTTCAGGCTCACGCCATCGAGGCGATAGTTGTTCTGCTGTGGGCGCGCTCCTGAGATGGTCAATTGCTGGCCGAAGCCGCGATTGCCGCGATCGGCGCCAGTGGAGAAGCTCGGCTGGGTTTGAATCGTCTCAACACCCGGCTGTAAGGCGGCAAGATCGGTCCAACTGCGGCCATTGAGCGGCAACTCGCGAACTGTGGTGGCGTTCACCGTGGCGCTGATTTCTGAGGATGATACCTGCACAGCGGGCGCTTCGGTGGTCACCTGGACCGTATGGGAAACCGTTCCCACGTGCAAAGTCAGATCGAAAGTTTGCTGCGCACCTACATTCATCGTGATTCCGGTCTTTACCTCCGTATTGAAACCTTTGGCGCTGATCGTAACCTGGTACTCCCCGGGGAGCAGATTCACGGCGGTGTAGAAACCATCCGCGTTAGTGGTGAGGCTTCTCTCCACACCCGTCGCTACGTTCGCAATCACGATCTGTGCTTGGGGAACAGCTCTACCGGTAGGATCGGTGATGGTGCCGGAAAGCGTTCCGCCGGAGACCTGCGCGCGAAGAGCAGCAGGAAAGGCGATTGCCACCAGCAAAATAATTGCTGCTAAGCGACCGGAGAACGCCATTTTGGAAAATCGTCGAGAGGACACAGGATCACCTCCACACCTTGAGGCGCAGCCTAGTGCAGACGCCGTGAGGATACCTTAACCTAGAATTAATTTCCGTTTAGGTGTTATTTCTGAAGGGGTTTCGCGAAGCTGAGTCACGGGCAAAACTACTGTAAACGTTGAACCGACGCCTGGCGTGCTCTCGCACTCGATGGAGCCCCCTTGCGCGCCCACGATTGCTTGGGCGATGGCCAAACCGAGGCCGCCGCTCTGGGCCTCGCCGCTATTGGCTGGGGCGGCGCGATAGAACCTCTCAAAGATAAACGGTAAGTGCTCGTTGGAGATTCCCACGCCCTGATCCGCGAAAGAGGCGCGAACCTCGTCATCGCGATTTTCTAACGTGACGCGGACGCTCGTCCCGCTGAGAGAATATTTGATGGCATTGTCGAGGAATATCAAGAAGAGCTGATGCAGGAAAGCTTCGTCGCCGACGTAAGGAACCTCCTGGTCCAGATCACGCACGATGCGGATATTTTTAGCGCGCGCTCGGGAGCTCACCAGGGCGCAAGCCTCTTCGAGCACTTCATTGATGTAGAGAGGCTCGCATACCAGGTGTAGTTGCCCAGCATCCGCCATCGAAAGCGTGAACAGACCTTCGACGATGCGCGTTAGTTTTTTGAATTCGTCGTCGAATAGACAAAGGGTTTCGCGGTATTCCTCGGCAGTTCGCGGTTTAGAAAGCATCAACTCTGTTTCGCCGTGTAGAACAGAGAGAGGCGTGCGGAGCTCGTGAGAGGCATCGGTCACGAACTGCCTCAATTGCCGGACTGCAGAGTCTACGCTCTGAAGCAAGTGATTAAAAGTTTCCGCCAGCCGGCCCAGTTCGTCGTGACGAGAGGAAACCGGCAGAGGGCTCCAGAATCCCTCGCGGTTGGTTACGCGATTGGCCATAAGAGCAGCATGTTCGGTGAGGGCCGTGATGGGCGCGAGACTCCTGCCCACGTAAAGCGTGGAAATCAGCGCGGTCGCCAAGAGGCTCACCAGGAAAAGCGACACAGCGATACCTCCAAAACTGTCCACGACGCGATTGGTGCCAAACGTGGGAATAGCGACAGCCAACACGAGGGGTTTTGTTCCCTGTTGAAAGGGTATCAGCGCTATGCGTACGGACTCGCCGGTACCAAGCGTCGCAATGCCAAAGGTTGGCTGGGAAATGGAAATGCTGAGCCCCTTTAGGTCTATGGGAGCTTCCAAATTGCGCGATCGCTGCAGCACGTGGCCGGCCGGATCCAGTAGCTCGAAAAATTGTCCCGCAATATCCATCCGGTTTATATCTTGCGAGCTGGGCTCGGCTATGAGGTCCGCAACGATGGGCCGCGTAGTCTCTTGCAGTTGACGGTTGAGCTGGGTCGAGACTTCGTGAGCCAAAAGGCCCCAGAATGCCAAGTAAGAAGCCCCCAGGATCACGCCAACCACGGTGCAGAAGAGCACCATCATGCGGAAGCGCAGCGAGCGATCCTTCATCATTCCGGTAATCCTAGCCGGTAGCCGACGCCACGCACGGTGTGAATCAACTTCGCGGCGCGGTTTTCGTCAATCTTCTGACGCAAGCGATTTATATAGACTTCTACCAGGTTGGTTTCGCTATCGAAGTGGCAGTCCCAGACATGCTCGATGATTTCGCTTCGCGTTACCAATTCCGGAGCGTGAAGCAGAAATAATTCGAGCAGCGCAAATTCCTTCGCTGTGAGCGGAATTACTTCCGACCCCCGCGTGGCACGACGACGATGTCGATCCAGCGCGAGATCGGCATAGCGCAGCTTGGCATTTCCGCTGTGAAAACCGCGGCGCACGAGCGCGCGCACTCGCGCCAGCAGTTCCGCTAGTGCAAACGGTTTGGCCAGGTAGTCGTCAGCGCCGGCATCCAATCCGGCTACCCTTTGCTCGACTAAACCTCGCGCGGTGAGCATTAGGACCGGAGCTTCAACTCCTTGCTGCCGTAGCTCTCGGCAGACCTCAAGACCACTCATGCCGGGTAGGCGAACATCGAGGAGGATCGCGTCGTAGGTTACGTCGGTGGCTTGTTCAAGGCCCTTCTCGCCCGTTTCGGCGACGTCCACCGCATAGGAATTTTCGCGCAACGCTCGTGCGATGAAGCTGGCGACCTTCCGTTCGTCTTCGACTAAGAGGATCCGCATAGCGAATACTCACATCATTGCATACGATGCGAGCCCTGTGTAACCAGCCGGCTAGGCCCGATGTGCTCGTTCGACGCCTTCATTCTGCCGCGATGGGCGGGAGGTGTGAACGGCCTGAGCGGCGGCGTGGCTCAGGCCGTCTTGCCCAATCCGCTCACAACACGTCGAACACAAGGATTTTCGCTGGGTCTGTGCCGTGCTGTGGCACGGCCACGAAATACCGCTTCAATTCGGGCACTAAGCGAGCTGTCCTTGCCATAGGTCCGGTCGGCACTTTCGCCAGCAGCTTGTATTCATCGGGGCTAGACTGCTCGTAAACGTCCACATTGCCGTCGCAGGCGGCATAGATGCGCTTGCTCGCGGGATCGTAAACAGCATCGTCAACGCCCTTGGTGATGGGCAAAGCGGTGATTTCCTTACCCGATTGCGTATCCATAACGACCATGGACGCCGTGCGGCAGGCAATAAACAGCCGATGGTTAGTTTCATCGAGGGCCATAGCCACATTGGTCTTGCACTTTGCCACCGGCCAACTGGCAACAATAGCTTGTTTTTCCCGGTCGACCACGTCCACTTGGTTCTTAGCCTTGTTATTGACGTACATTTTTGGAGTGGACGTTTCAAGTGCCATGGCCTCGAGCGTTTCTCCATCGATCTTGATGTCAGCGACTTTCTTTCCCGCCGTTGTATCCACGACGCTCAGCATCGAGTAGGTCTGGTGCACGTCGCCGCCGCCGTTGTCGATGTAAAGATACTTTGTCTTCGGGTCGTACCCGATGGAGTCCGCATCCTCCAAGAGTTTCACGCTGGAGAGCAACTTATATGTCTTGCCATCGAAAATCTTGAGGTCGCCAGATTCGCCATCCGTAACGTAAATTCGATCGAGATCTTCGCGATAGAGGACTGCGTGCGGTTTTTCGATTCCGGCGATCGTGTGAATTGGTTTGCCACTCTTTAATTCAAAGACCCGCACCGACTTAGAACCTTCAGGCGTGGCAAACAGCCGATTGCCCTTGAGGTCTACGCCGAAGTGATCAAATTGTCCCTTGGCGTCCGGCGGAAGTGTTAGAGTTTGGGCAAGTTTAAGCGGCGGAGGGTCCTGGGCTCTCGCTGGAATCGCAACTAAAACGAGAGAAGCCGCCAAAATAGAATACCGTTTCTTCATTGTCTCTCCTGAGCGTTGATGGGTTCTGACCTGCAATTTTGCAGGGCAGAGCATAATTCATCAGAGGCCCTGCTAGCTTAAACGAAGATTAATTTCTGTTTAGTTCAGAAGTTCGTGCCCGCTATTGAAGTAAATTGACGAACCAGCGCCTACGCTGAAGCCTCTCCTGACCCTGCAGAACAGGAAATAGAAGGGTCTAAACGAGATGCTGGCTGCGTTGCGTGGAGAAGGAGCCATAACAATGAACCCAATGCGAGCCTGCACTCTGGCACTGTTACTTTCGCTCGGGATCAGCGCCAAAGCCGGCGACGGAGTGCCTTTGAAGCTCGTCGCGACTATTCCACTGCCTGGTCTCAAGGATGGAGACTTCGATCATTTTGCTCCTGACGTTGATGGGCACCGCCTCTTCTTGACGGCCGAGGAAAACGACAAAGTGCAAGTGCTGGATACCAACACAAACCAGCTCATTCACACAATGGATGACGTAAAAGCGCCCCACTCTATGCTGTTTCGCAAGGACCTAAAGAAGCTCTTTGTGGTCGAAGGGGACGCTTCTGCCGTGAAGATTTATGACAGCGACAGTTTCAAGCCGCTTGGTGAGGTCAAGGTCTCTGTCGACGCGGACTCTCTGGCCTACGATCCTGCGACGTCTTACTTGTACGTCGTAAATGGCGGCCGGGAAGCCCACACACCGTACTCCCTGATCAGCGTGATCGATACGAATAACGCGAAGAAGGTGCGCGACATCAAGATAGATTCGAATCATGTGGAAGCGTTGGTGCTTGAAAAATCCGGTCCACGCCTGTTTATGAATATTACCGGCAAAAACGCTGTAGGGGTGATGGATCGCAATAAGTCTACGCTCACAACCACTTGGCCGCTGCCTCCAGGCGATAAGCTCAACGTGGCAATGGCTTTCGATGAACCTAATCACCGGTTATTTGTTGTCACGCGCACTCCCGGCAAGTTGGTGGTCCTCAATTCAGACAACGGCAAAGTCGTTGCCGATGTTCCTGCCGTCGGTATGGTCGACGATGCCGCATATGACGCGCAGCACAACCGCATCTACGTCGCGGGGGATCAATTCGTTGACGTTTTCGAGCAAAAGGATCCCGATCATTATTCGCTGCTCGGTAGAATTCCCGGAAGCTTTCGAGCCAAGACAGGAATCCTGGTTCCGGAGCTGAACCGGTATTATCTTGCCGTCCCACATCACGCGGGCAAAGAGGCCGAAGTGCGTGTCTATGAAATTCAGCCGTAGATTGCGCCAACAATGGTGATGAATGCGACGGCGTGAGTTCGGCAAAACGTCTTTCGGTGTGCTTGCCGCAACAATGTTGGGAGACTCCGTACGAGCTGCCCAACCGTCTGCACCGGGCGACTTCCCTAAAAATGCCGGGCTCACAAAGTACGTCGGTACATTCGTAACACAAACGAAATACCAAGAAATTCCTACCGATGTGATCGAACTCGGCAAGAAATCCATCTTGGATAGTTTGGGATTGGCTTTGGCTGGCTCGCGCGCGGAAAGCGGGTCGATTTCCCGCCGTTACGTAGAGCAAGCCGGCCTTATCGGCGGAAACGCTACAATAATTGGTTCAGCGCGAAAGACTTCTCCGCGTTTCGCTGCGCTGTTGAACGGCATTTCTATTCACGCCGACGACTTCGACGATACCCAGCTCGCGGCAGCAAAGGACCGTGTCTACGGCTTGCTGATGCACCCGACCGTCCCCGTGCTGCCGGCCATCTTCGCGCTTGCCGAGCAAAGGCGAGTGACAGGAAAAGATTGGATGCTGGCCTATCACGTGGGCGCCGAGGTGGAATGCAAAATCGCGGAATCCATCTCACCGCGTCACTATCAAGATGGATTTCATACCACCGGCACTTGTGGGCCGTTCGGTTCCGCAGCGGCTTGCGCCAGGCTGCTCAATTTTGATTTGTCAAAAACGCTGAACACCTTTGGCTTGGCTGCCAGTCAATCGGGAGGGCTGCGCGAAAATTTTGGCACCATGACCAAGCCGTTCCAGGCTGGGCATGCGGCCGAAAGCGGGCTGGTTTCTGCCGAACTGGTGGCTCTGGGCTGGACCGCCGCTGAGCAAATACTAGAGGCGGATCGAGGTTTCTTCCATGCATTCGGCGGTTCTTACGACTTGTCTGCCATTGTGGATCGCCTGGGGAAACCCTGGACGTTCGCCTCGCCAGGTGTTTCGTTGAAACCCTATCCTTCCGGCTCTCTCACTCATCCTGCGATGACCGAACTAGCTCGCCTGATGGAAGCTAATAAAATACAGGCGGCGCAGGTGGAAAAGGTCGACATCGGCGCAAACCATAACATGACGACCACGCTTCTCCATCACCAACCCAAGACCGGCCTCGAAGCAAAATTTAGTATGGAGTTCTGTCTGGCCATTCTCCTGCTTGAGCGGAAGGCGGGTTTGGGACAATTTTCGGATAAAGTAGTTGCGCGGCCCGATGTGCAAGAAATGATCCGCAGAACAAACTTCTACGTTGACCCCGAAGCCGAAAGCGCCGGATACGACAAAATGACATCGATCCTGAAGATTCATTTAAAGGACGGGGCGGTGATCACTGGGCGCGCAGATTTCGGCAAAGGCAGTCCCGCAAACCCAATGAGCTTTGACGAGGCCTCAACGAAGTTCCGGGGCTGCGCGGAATTTGCCGAATGGCCCAAAGCAAAGACCGAAAGAATAATTACCTTCACGAAAGACTTAGAGTCTGTCCCCGATATGTCCGCGCTGTCTTCTTTACTGTCGGCCGAGGGATGAATTGCGACCGATGAAAACCTTCAATATCGCAGTCATCGCCGGAGACGGCATCGGAAAAGAGGTGGTTCCCGAAGGTCTGCGTGTGCTCGAGGTGGCGGGTCAGCGTTTCAATTTTCGCTTGCATTGCCACGCGTATGACTGGAGTTGCGAAACCTACGTGCAAACCGGGAAAATGATGCCGGACGACGGACTTCGTCAATTGCGGCCCTTTAACGCCATCTTCCTCGGGGCTGTTGGCCACCCTAGCGTCCCCGACCATGTCTCTCTGTGGGGACTTCTCATTCCCATCCGGCGCACATTTCGGCAATACGTCAATCTTCGCCCCGTCCGCCTATTTGACGGAATTGAGTCGCCCCTGAAAAACTGGAAGCCGGGTCAAATTGATTTCACCATTGTTCGCGAGAATAACGAAGGGGAATACTCGAATATTGGCGGACGTCTGTACGAGGGCACAGAGGACGAGATGGCCGTCCAACAAACGGTCTTCACGCGGCGCGGCGTAACTCGCGTGCTGCGTTTCGCCTTCGAATTGGCTCGCAAACGAAAAAAACATCTGACTTCAGCCACCAAGTCCAACGGCATCATCCACACCATGCCTTTTTGGGATGAATGCTTTCATGGTCTCGCGGCGGAGTATCCCGACATCCGCACGGACCAGTATCACATCGACATTCTCACGGCTCACTTCGTCCGCCATCCTGACTGGTTCGATGTCGTCGTGGGCTCCAATCTTTTTGGAGACATTCTTTCCGACCTGGGTCCTGCGGTTGTCGGCTCCATCGGCATCGCTCCCTCGGCAAATCTCAACCCGGAAAACGAATATCCTTCCATGTTTGAACCAGTCCACGGCTCGGCTCCGGATATCGCGGGGAAAGGAATTGCGAATCCCATTGGTCAGATCTGGTCTGGCGCGATGATGCTTCGACACCTGGGCGTTCCGGATGCCGCTGATGCCGTCGAGACCGCCATCGCGGATGTTTTGGCACAAGGGAATGTGCGGACTCCAGACATCGGAGGCACGGCTTCGACTAAGGAATTGGGGGCAGCGATAGCCTCGCGAGTGAGTGGGCAGAGATAAGGCTATCGGCGACGACCAAGTGCTCCGGCACAGGCGCTCACTCCACGTTTCTCTTGCCGTTCGTTACGTTGGGTTACAAAGCGATTCCGACAAATGAGGTCCGTGGATCAGCGATGAGAAACACGGCAGATCATGATGCCAAAGGGCTGGGCGCTAGTCGTTCGCTAACGCGGCGCGGTCTCTTTGAATTCGCCGGGCTGGCCATTGCAGCCGCTGCGCTCCCACCTCGGACGATTTCCGCCTCCACACCGCAAGCTCGCGGCAGCTCACAACAAAACGTTAGCTCAACGATGGAAAGACTCAGCGCCTACATGAGTGAAGCTGGCTCCCGTGATTTACCGCCCGAAGTCATCGAGAAAACCAAGCAACACATCCTCGACACTCTCGCTGCGATGATTTCTGGTTCAGAGCTGCCTCCGGGTCGTACAGCGCTTCAGTTTGCTCGTGGCTATGGCGGCAGGGAAGTCGCCACGGTAGTGGCTTCGAATTTCTTATGCGGTCCGATCGAAGCCGCCCTTACTAACGGCGTGCTAGCCCACGCCGACGAGACCGACGATTCCCACGCCCCGTCGCAATCGCATCCTGGCTGCGCCGTGGTTCCCGCTGCTCTAGCAACCGGGGAGCGATTTGGCATCAGCGGTACCCATTTTCTACGCGCTGTTGCTCTTGGTTACGATATCGGCCCTCGCTTCACGGTCACTTTGGGCGGTCAGCGCTTTGAGGCAGAGAGCCACTGGAGTACGCACAGCATTTCTCCGTTGTTTGGCGCGGCAGCAGCCGCAAGTTGCGCAGCAAGTTTGAATGCTCAGCAGATGCGATGGATGCTGGGCTACACGGCGCATCAGTCCTCGGGTCTCGGGGCATGGAATCGAGACACCGAACACGTTCAGAAAGCATTCCACTTTGGCGGCATGACGGCGCGCAGCGGTGTGACCTCCGCCTTGCTCGTTCAGGCCGGCTGGACCGGCGTCGACGACATCCTCTCGGGGAAAGACAATTTCTTTGCCGCCTATAATCCCTATGCTGATCCGGCTGGTCTGGTCGACAAGCTAGGCGAGCGCTACGAAGTAACCCGGACAAACATCAAGAAATGGCCCGTGGGCTCTCCAATTCAAGCTGCACTCGACGCGATCGAAACTCTGCGCAAGAAGCGCGCCTTTGAAACCGCTCAGGTAAAGCAGGTGTCGGTGCGGCTTGCCACGGATGAAGCGGCCATTGTGAACAACCGCGAAATTCCGGACATCTGCCTGCAGCACATGGTCGCTGTAATGCTGCTGGATAAAACTGTTTCATTTGTGTCTGCTCATGACAAAGCGCGTTTAAAGGATCCCACAACGCTTCGCGAGCGCGCGAAAGTACAGCTGATCCCAGATGAGGAGTTGGAACGACTCATGCCACTTCGCGTCGCGATCGTCAGTGTCACCTTTGAGAATGGATCTCATCTCACCCAGCGGGTGGACAACGTTCGCGGCACTCCCGAAAATCCGATGACCCGCGACGAGATCGTCACAAAGGCCAATGATCTGATAACGCCTATCCTCGGAGCCGCGAAGAGTTCGAAGTTAATCGAAACCGTTTTCCGCCTGGAAACGGCAAGCGATATTCGCGAGCTTCGGCCGCTGCTGCAACGCTCGTGAAACCATTCCGCGTTCTGATGAGAAAGGTATTGCCGTGAGGATCGTCGATATCCGCGAGACCGTTGTGCCCATCAAATCCGAGATTCGCAACGCCTATATCGACTTCAGTCAAATGACGGTCAGCGTCCTTGCGCTAGTTACCGACGTCGTGCGCGATGGTAAACGCGTAGTCGGTTACGGTTTCAATTCGAATGGGCGCTACGCTCCGAGTGGTCTCCTGCGCGATCGTTTCATTCCTCGCCTCAAAGCCGCAGCCCCCGAATCACTGCTTGACCAGACGGGAGAAAACCTCGATCCCCATCGCGTCTGGGGAGTCCTTATGCGCAACGAAAAACCGGGGGGCCACGGCGAGCGCTCCGTGGCCGTCGGTGTAATCGACATGGCTGTTTGGGACGCGGTCGCCAAGATCGCAGGCCTTCCGCTGTATCGCCTCCTGGCAAACCGGTACCGCGCCGGCCTTTTTGACAGCAAAGTCTTCGTCTACGCTGCCGGCGGTTATTACTATCCCGAAAAAGGTCTTTCAGCCCTGCAACACGAAATGCGCGGCTACCTAGCTCTTGGTTATTCTGTCGTGAAAATGAAGATCGGCGGTGCCCCGCTCGCCGCCGACCTGCGGCGGATTGAGTCCGTCCTGCAAATTGTAAAAAGGCCGGACCAACTGGCCGTCGATGCGAATGGCCGCTTCGACTTGGACACTGCCATTTCCTACGCGCGCGCACTCGCTCCCTATGGGCTCCGCTGGTACGAAGAAGCCGGCGACCCGCTAGATTATGATCTCCAGGCGAAACTCGCACCTGAATACCCAGGCCCGATGGCGACGGGCGAAAATCTATTTTCGCTGCAAGATGCACGCAATCTCATCCGCTACGCGGGGCTACGTTCGGATCGCGACGTTCTGCAATTCGATTGCGCGCTCAGCTATGGCTTAGTCGAATACCTGCGCATCCTTGACATGTTGAAAGAGCACGGCTGGTCACCGACTCGTTGCATTCCTCACGGAGGCCATCAGATGTCCCTGAACATTGCTGCTGGATTGGGGCTCGGAGGCAATGAATCCTACCCGGGAATCTTCCAGCCTTTCGGTGGATTCGCGGATGGCATTCCTGTAGAAGATAGTTACGTTCGCCTGCCGGACACGCCGGGCATCGGCTTTGAAGCGAAAAACGAGTTATTCAGCATTATGAAAGCGTTGGCTGAGGCTTAGGTCTTGGTAAACGCCGCCTGCTTTCGATTACAAGAAATTAATGCTGATTTCAGGTATCTCGCTCATTCGTAGCATAACGTCAGTTCACTTACGTTCCGCACCGCGCCCTCGACTAAGGGCGGTCAAGCACTGCGAATGGGAGACGAATGAGTTACGCAAAAGAGTGTATGCGAGCAAAGAAGAAACACCTGAACGTGACGCGTCGCCGCTTCATCAAGGTTGGTGGCCTGTCTACGCTCCTGTCGGCGCTTCCGCTTCGCGTCGCGAAAGCTGCCCTATTTCTCCAGCCGGACGAGCCGCCCCAAAACGTCAGCCCCATGATGCAACAGCTCAGCACGTATATGGGCGCGGCAAGCACGCGCGCTCTGCCCGACGAAGTAGTCGAGAAAGCCAAGCAACATATCCTGGACACGTTTGCCGCGATGATTTCCGGTTCCAGCTTGCCTCCCGGTCGCGCCGCGCTCGAGTTTGCCCGCGCTTATGGCGGAAAGGAGATCGCTACGGTGGTAGCCTCCAACGTCGTGTGCGGCCCGATCGAGGCTGCCTTCGCGAACGGCGTGCTCGCACATTCCGACGAAACCGACGACTCGCATGGTCCCTCGCGCTCGCATCCGGGCGTGTCCGTCGTTCCGGCCGCCTTTGCGGCTGGCGAGCAATTTTCGATCACTGGCGCGCATTTCCTGCGCGCCGTGACTCTTGGGTATGACATCGGTACGCGCATTACTATGACCATGGGCGGCCCTGCCTACCAGGCCGCTACCCATCGCAGCACGCATGGGACCGCTGCGGCCTTCGGCGCCGGAGCTGCCGCGGGTTGTGCTGCGTCCCTCAACGCCGAGAAAATGCGTTTGCTGCTCGACTATACAGCTCAGCAGACGTCCGGAATCGGCGCATGGTCTCGCGACGCCGAACACATGGAGAAGGCATTCCTCTTCGCCGGAAAACCTGCGGCTGGCGCTGTCATGGCCGCCACGCTGATTCAATCTGGCTGGAGCGGCGTCGGCGATGTCTTTTCTGGCCCGGACAATTTCTTCGAGGCATTCGCACCTCGCGAGAATGGTGCCATCAAAGCCAACCCTGGCGCGCTGGTCGATAAGCTGGGAGAGCGCTACGAGGTTACCCGCACCAACATCAAGAAATGGACGGTCGGCTCACCTATTCAAGCCCCGCTTGACGCCCTTGCCGGTTTTTTCAAACAGCGCTCGTTCTCGGCCGACGATGTGAGCAAAGTCGTAGTCCGCATTGCCAGTGACGAGGCCAATACCGTCAGCAACCGCGACATGCCCGATATTTGCATGCAGCATATGATCGCGATCATGCTCCTCGATAAGACGGTCACGTTCGCTTCCGTGCATGATCGCGCGCGCATGAAGGATCCCGCCGTTCTCCGCGTGCGCGCCAAGGTCGATGTGCTCGCCGATCCGCGCATTGATGCTCGCCGTCCGCGACGCGAAGCAATTGTCGAGCTTACTCTTGCCGATGGAACGCAGCTCACCCAATGGGTTCGTGATGTTCGCGGCACCGCGGAAAATCCCATGACCCGCGACGAGGTCGTCGAGAAAGCTCGCGATCTGATAGCGCCGGTCCTCGGAGCTGCTACCTGCTCGACCCTTATCGACAAATTGCTTTCTCTAGAAACTCTGAGGGATGTTCGCGAGCTCAGGCCCGCTCTTCAAAGGAGCTGATCCAAGCGATGTTGGTTCCAGCCGCCAGCGCATCTGAAACAACCTCGCCTGTGCGCAAAAAGCCCTTCTACACAGGCCTTTCCTTTCAGGTCCTAGTCGGCGTTGGTATTGCCATCATCCTTGGCTACGTTAGTCCCGCCACTGCCATCGCCATGAAGCCGCTCGGCGATGCCTTCATCCGCCTGATTACGATGATCATCACCTTGGTCATCTTCTGCACCTTGGTGACCGGAATCGCCGGCATGGAGGACATGAAAAAAGTTGGCCGCGTCGGTGGCAAAGCTCTCCTGTATTTCGAAGTAGTCTCCACCATCGCTCTGCTCATGGGACTCGTCGTGGGCAATGTGGTGCGTCCCGGCAGCGGTTTCAATGTCGATCCCACCACGCTCGACGCCAAGGCCGTTGCCGAATACGCCGGTCAAGCCAAAGCCCAAACTATCGTTCAATTCTTAGTCCATATCATTCCGAACACGGTTGTTGACGCCTTCACCCGAGGCGACATCCTGCAGGTGCTGTTCGTCTCTCTTCTCTTTGGATTTGCGTTGTCACTCGCCGGGCCACGCAGCAAACCACTCGTCGATTTCTTGGACGCGCTAACACGCGTCGTTTTCGGCGTGGTCGCCATCTTGATGCGCTTCGCTCCCATCGGAGCATTTGGCGCGATGGCGTTCACTATTGGCAAGTATGGTCTGGCTTCTTTGGGTCCTCTCGTAAAGCTGATAGCCACGCTTTACATCACATCGATACTCTTCGTTTTCGTCCTGCTGGGTGGAATCGCTCGGCTCGCGGGCTTCGGAATCCTGCGCTTCCTCTGGTTTCTTCGCGAAGAAATTCTTTTGGTGCTGGCCACGAGCTCCTCGGAACCTGCGCTTCCCGCTCTCATGGCCAAGCTCGAAAAGCTCGGCTGCTCGAAAGCCCTGGTCGGCCTGGTTGTGCCGACGGGTTACACCTTTAATGCCGATGGTACGAGCCTCTACATGACGCTCGCCGCATTATTCGTCGCGCAAGCCACCAACACCCATCTAACTCTTGCACAACAACTCACCATCCTCGGCGTAGCCCTGCTCACCTCTAAGGGCGCAAGTGGCGTGCAAGGAGCCGCCTTCATAGCATTGGTCGCCACTATGATGGTCATCCCAACCATACCTGTTGCGGGAATGGCGCTGATTCTCGGCGTCGATCGTTTCCTCAGCATGTGCCGGGCTGTCGTTAATATGATCGGCAATGCCGTCGCAACCCTGGTTGTAGCTCGCTGGGAAAATGAACTCGATCGCGACGCGCTAAGAAGCAATCTGCGGAAGCAAGGAGCGGAAGATGCCAGACATCCCGCGATATTGGACGCAACAGGCGGGGCAGGGAGTTACGACACCGAGAAAGGCACATAGCCTCCAAAGCGCCGGAGCCCACTCGAGTTTAAGTGAGTGCCTTTTGCAATGCGTCCAAAAGCATTGTTTGATCATCTGCGGAAAGCTTCTGGCCCTTCTTCGTCATATAGAACACATCAATTGCCTTCTGGCCTTCGGTATCGATCAAGGCAACCTCGATGTTGCAATCGAGGCGCGCCATTGTCGAAGCTAGCAGATACAACAATCCTCTTTTGTCTTGGGTCACGATCTCCAACAGGGTGCACTGTTCCGACGAGGTATCGTCGAATTTGATTGCCGTTTCCACATTGACCTTTGGAATTTTCGTTGTGGAGGCGGCCCCCAGTGTGCGCAGAGGCGATTCAAGAGAAGCTGTACCCTGCAGAACTTCCGTAAGATTGCGCCGAAATCGATCTATTTCATCCGGGTTTAGCTCGAAGGTGCGAGAGGAATCGCTGAAGTGAAAGGAGTCAAGAACCATGCCGGCGGTATTCGCAAAGGCTTCGGCTTTGACGATGTTCATTCCCCAGCTGGTCAAGACGCCGGCGATCGTGGCGAACAAACCCGGTCGGTCTGCGGTCAGTAGCGTAAGACTAAGCGCATGGGGTGCTGACATCATCTCTATTTGCACTGGCTCGATACTCAGGCGTTGACATAAACCAAAATGATTCGCAATTTCCGGTGCTGAATGCACGCCCAAATATCGCCTGGGGAAACCCTCGAGAAAACGCTCGATCTTGCCCGACTCTTCGCATCCGGTTAATGCGCGCAGTTGCTCCAAAAGAGGTTCTTCGGCAGGGGCATGCAGCCGGTTGGAATCGAGCGAATGCGTCAGAAGATTCGACGTCGCAAGATAAAGCTGCAAAAGCATCTCGGCCCTCCATGGAGTGAGGGCTTCAGGATTCACAGCATGAATATCAGCATAGGTAAGGAGGCAAAGGCGCTGGAGGCGCTCGCGAGTCTCAACCACTGCCGCAAAGGAACGGACCGTTACAGGGTCGAATACATCCCGGCGCTGCATCGTGGCGGACATTTCCAAGTGTTGTCCGATGAGAAAGCGCACTTCGGCTTCATCCTCCGGTGAGAGTTGCAATCTTTGTGCCGCTGTTTTCAGAGCGGTTAAGCTGCCGGCAACGTGATTCTCCCCGAGCATTCCCTTACCCACGTCGTGGAGCAGAAGGGACAAAACAAGCAAATCGCGTCTTTCTACGGTCTTCCACAGAGTGGAGAAGGGCATGTCGCGCGCGTCGCTAGCTTCTGCCAGCGCTTGCAAGTGCTCGATGGTTCGCAAAGAGTGCTCGTCAACCGTGTACCTATGGTAGAAGTCGCGAATGACCAGTGAATCGATCAATGCAAACTCGGGCAACACTTCCGTAAGTAGCCCCAATCGTTGCATCGGCCGCAACGCTACGCCGGGATAGTCCGAGCCCAAGATCTGTTGGAGCTGCTTCCAGGAGATTTCCTGATTCGTAGCCGGCAGTTCGGAATGAAAAACAATGTAGGCCATTGTGCGTTCGGCATGTCGACACATCTCCAATCCCGTCTGGCCAGCTTCCGTCAAGAGGGCCAAGACCGCGGTTCGATCGGAGAATGCTGTGGAGTCGAGGATGTCAAACTGACCGTTTCGGATGGCGTATGGTTTACCCGGGCTAAGTTCGATCTTTGGAGGGCGACCCGCGAAGAGTAACTTCTGCCACAAACTATGCGCTGTAATCGATTGCAAGCTCAAGGAACGTTGAAGTTGGTGGTGCAGCGTCCGCGCATGTCTGTAGTAGATTCGCATCCACTCTGCTGCATTTCGTTTGATACCGTCCTTGGCTCCCAAAGACTCCTCGGCGGCAATAGTCTGCAGCTCGTAGGTCAGTGTGTTGTCGTTTCTTCCGTTCTGATAGTGAAGGAAACATCGCACCTGGCTTATAAAATCCACGGCATTCAAAGCCAGCTCCCGCTCGACAGCATCTGCACCTCGGATCTCACTCGTTCCCCCGGCAACCTGGCGCATCCACGCGCTCGCGTGAAAATCTCGCAGCCCTCCGGGCGAATCTTTTACGTTAGGCTCCAGATGGAAGATGGTATTCCCGTACTTAGCCAGTCTTCGTTTGGTAAGTTTGGTCAATTCCTCATGCAGAAATGACCGATACACTTTCTCAGGGCGTGGCAGAACCTTTTGTTCGAGCTTCTGATAAACCGTTTGATCACCCGCCAGGAAACGCCGATCCATCATCGAAAGGTGGAATTCCACGTTGTCTCGGTCCACGCGCTTGCTTTCATCCAGTGTGCGTGCGGCTGAGCTGACACGAAATCCTCGGTCCCAGAGAGTTCTGGTCAATTCTGCGACAACAGCCTCCAGCTTCTGTTCCGCTCGACCATTTTCGAACAGCAAAAGAATATCGAGGTCGGAATAGGGAAAAAGTATTCGGCGCCCAAACCCGCCAATCGCGAGAACAGCGAAGCCTTCCGGTCCTAGGTTGTGAGCGTGAGATGCGGCCTGCAGACCCTCTTGAATGTTTCGCTCGGCCATTTCACACAATGCCTGCAGCGTTGCATGTACACTCGTGCCATCGAGAAACGCCTGTTGTATCTTGTGTCTCTCTGCTTCACATTCCGCCCTGGAATTGCCGCGCACTTGAGACGAGTCCTCAAGGCTCCTTAACTCAGTCGGTTTTGTGTCAAGTCCGGGTCTCGCCGCAGTTGTCACGTTGTCTAAAGCACGCTTTCCCCGTGTTCGTCATTGCGAATTCGGATCGCGTCACCCACGGTCGACAAAAAGATCTTGCCATCCCCGATCTTGCCCGTCTTCGCAGCTTTTAGGATCGCCTCGACGGCCGAATCGACGCGCTGGTCGGGGAGCACCATCTCGATCTTGACCTTTGGCAATAAATCCAAAGTGTATTCCCGTCCTCGGTAAACCTCTGTGTGACCTTTCTGCCTGCCATGGCCGCGCACTTCCGTTACGGTCATGCCCTCGACGCCGATTTCGAGCAGGGCGTCTTTTACCGAATCAAACCGCGACGGCTGGATGATCGCTTCGATTTTCTTCATTAACTCTCCCTTCCGTTGGTTACTTGTTGAGTTCTTCCGGGGTTATCGCAGCAGTCAGACTGCCTGGCGCGTGGGCGCATCATGCACGAGAGCGCGCATGTTCGCCAACCGCAGATTTTGCATTCAATGAATCAGAATTTTACTGGCCACGCAGAATTCGAATTCGACGGATTGCTATTTTCCGTTGGCGTTCCGAAAAAGCAACACGTACAGTCTGCCGCCAAAGCGACGGCAGCGTCGTTCTCCCAAAAGCCACTCGAGAAGGAGAAATCGGAATGACAGTGTTCTCAAAGTGTTTTGCAGCTTTCTTACTAAGCTCGGTGCTCATGCTCCCCGCTCTGGCGCAAACGCCTTCTACCGAAGATCCCAAGGCCTCGAGCGGAACAGCGCCAAGCGCCACTCCACCGGCGCAAGAACCTGCCGCTCCTGCACCGCCGACCTGGTCAGTCGGTCCCATCGATTTCAGCGGCCTGGTCGACGGGTATTACAGCTTTAACTCCAACCACCCGGCATCGCAGGTCAATCAGCTCTATAACTTCAACGACAAAACCAATCAGTTCAGCCTGAACATGGCGAAGCTTAGCCTCGCCCATACTCCAGACCCCGTCGGCTTTCAGGTCGATCTGGGTTTCGGACGCGCGTTCGAGATTTTTAATCGTCAACCCAGCGAAAGAGCGTCGGATACATTTCGCTTCTTGGAGCAAGCCTATTTGAGCATCAAGCCGCCGAAGGCCAAGGGGCTGGAAGTAGATTTTGGAAAGTTTGTTACCAGCGCCGGTGCTGAGGTAATTGAGACCAACGGAAACTGGAACTACTCCCGGTCGCTCCTCTTCGCTCTAGCCATTCCTTACTACCACTTCGGGGTGCGCACTTCTATCCCGATCGGCAAGTATTTCACCGGTGGAGTGCAGATCGTAAACGGCTGGAACAACATTGGGGACAACAATTCTGGAAAAACGATCGGTCTAACCGGAACGATCACAACCAAAAAGTTCGCCTGGAGCAACAACTACTATGCCGGGCCCGAAAACAACGACACCAGTAAGGGGTGGCGACATTTGTACGACACTACTGTGCTGTTCACTCCTTCCACTAAATTCAACGGCTATATCAATTTCGATTATGGCCAAAACGCGAATTTCTCTCTCGTGTCTGGGGTTGCTGTACCCGGCGTTCCTCCCCTCAGCAAATGGTACGGCTTGGCTGGCGCGCTTCACCTGCAAGCTAACTCTCACTGGTCCTTCACGCCGCGCGTCGAGTGGTTCAAAGACAAAGATGGATTTGCCACCGGAGTCTCCCAAGACCTCAAGGAGTGCACATTTACGGGCGAGTACAAGATGGTCGAGGGACTCCTCGCGCGGCTGGAATACCGCCGCGACTGGACCAACCAGCCGTTCTTCGATTATGGCGGCGTGCTCGGATCGAAGAAAAGCCAGAACACGGTGTCACTTGGCGTTTTAGCGTACTTCGGGCCCAAGCGGTAACGCATTCAGTGAGGCGAGAATGTGGAGGAAATTTCTGAGTAAATTTGAAGGAGGAAATGAAATGGGTGCAATCCCGCAATTTGGGAAAAAGCTGTCACTTTCCGAGAAGTTTTCGCGGCTTGCTGTGCGGTTGCGGGCTCCGGAATGGCGCCGCTACGGAAAGCTGCTGTTCGCGGGCAAGCTAGCGGGCGTCGGGTTGACTCTCGTGCTGATGGCTGCCGTGTCGTACTTCTTTTTCGGCCGCGTTTATGCCGCCGATCCGGAGGTAAAAGCCGCTGACGTAGTCAATCCCGTAAACACCGCTTGGACGTTAGTGGCCGCGTTTCTAGTGTTTGGCATGCAGGTTGGTTTCACGATGCTGGAGGCTGGCTTCTGTCGCTCCCGCGAAACCGTGAACGTGCTTATGGAATGCGTTGTAGACACCTGTCTTTGCGGCATTCTTTTCTATGCGATTGGCTTCGCATTCATGTTCAGCCACGGTAACGGCTTCATTGGATATCATTGGTTCTTCCTGCAGAATGCGCCGGCGACGTACGAAACGACAGGGGTCGCGTTCTTGGCGGTGTGGATCTTCCAGTTTGCGTTTGCCGACACCTGCTCGACGATCACTTCTGGTGCAATGATTGGCCGTACCGGATTTGTCGGCGATCTTCTCTACAGCGTCGCCGTTTCCGGCTTCATTTATCCGATCATCGGTCACTGGGCCTGGGGTCCAGACGGCTGGCTGGCTGCAATGGGCAGCGACGGGCACTTTTTTCCTTCATTGGGCATGGGCTTTCATGATTTTGCTGGCTCCACGGTCGTGCACACAATTGGCGGCTTCATCGCTCTCGCGGGTGCCATCGTTCTTGGCCCGCGGCTGGGCCGCAAATTCAAGCGTGACGGCGGCGCTCCCATGCTTCCGCATGACTTGACCATCGCAGTCAGCGGCGGTCTCATCCTGTGGTTTGGCTGGTATGGCTTCAATCCCGGCAGCACTCTCTCGGCAATGGATTTCGAGGGGATCGGCCGGGTCGCTGCCAACACCACTCTGGCAGCGTGCGCAGCTGGCTTGACGGCCATGGCTTACGCCTACTTCATGAGCAAGAAATGGGACGCGGGCTTTACAACGAATGGCTTCTTGGCGGGTTTGGTTGCCATCACCTGCCCATGCTACTGGGTCAGCCCTACTGGCGCGATCCTGCTGGGCGGCATTGCGGGTGGGCTGGTGGTTGCCGGAGTCGAATTGCTCGAATGGTTGCGCATCGACGATCCGATCGGCGCCGTTCCCGTTCACGGCTTCTGCGGAATCTGGGGAACGCTTTCGCTCGGCCTATTTGCGTGCGGCAGATATGGAGCTACCGGTCCGATCACGGCCGACAACTCCGCGCCATTGAAGGGACTCTTCTATGGCGGCGGAACCCAAGTCCTCGCAGCCCAAGCCATCGGCAGCGCAGTCATCACATTCGCCACATTCGGAGTTGCGCTGGCGGTTATGTACGCCGTCAATGCAACTGGCACGCTGCGCGTGTCAAAAGAGGGCGAGCTGTATGGGTTGGACCTACACGAGCACGGCATCTCGGCTTATCCCGAATATGTCATTTCTCAGTTGGCTGCGCCCTCAGGTATGCCTCCAGAAGTCATCGGAACAACTGCGGCAAGAACGCCCGCGCGGGTGCCAGCGGTCGAACCGGCCAGCTCATGATAGCTCTATGGTGTTTTGCTTTCCCAACATCGCGAGGACATCTCAGGTCGGTGTCCTCGCGTTTTTTCGAACCTAGACGGTAACCATTCTTTCTCGGGTAGTTTTCGCAGTAGGCCACATCGGTACTTACAGCACCGTGCGCACACGCCCGCGCGGAGGAATTGAGGAGGATGAAGGAAATGGCAGAAGGGAACAAAGAAAGCGTGGCACAACTTTCCAGAAGAAGTTTGGGAAGCTTCCTGCTCTCAGGCATCTTGGTGACACTTCTTTGCGCCGCATTGCTTGGAGCCACAGCATCCCAATGCTTCGGGGACCAGATCCCTGCTCCAGACCCAGCCGGTATAGCTACGGGAGACAGAACCAGTGTGACCGACGCTGCCGGTAACCCCTTTGTCCCTCCAGCTCCAACGGACCCGACCGCCCCGGACTATGCCCAAAAAAAGAAGGACTTCGATGAATTTCAGGCGCAGGCGGCCAAGGAACCCCTCGCCACAAAGTTGGCGGATGGTGTGGGCCACGTCCGAATCGCCGCAAACTTCTCCTGGACACTGCTCACCGGGTATCTAGTCCTCTTCATGCAGGCTGGGTTTGCCCTCCTCACTTGTGGGTTGGTGCGAAAGAAAAACGCGGCTCATCTCATGATGTTGAACTTCGCAGCGTATGTCTTCGCTTTTCTTGCCTATTACGCCGTCGGCTACGCATTTCAGTTTGGCGGCGTTGCGATCAACGCCGCGCCGACGAATCTCGGCGGTACACCCACACTTAACAAGTTTCTTCTAGGAAGTGGCCTATGGGGGTTTTTGGGGGGTAAGGGCTTTTTCTTGTCTGGTCCCGCTTACGACGCGGGCAGCCTTTGCCTGACACTGTTTGAAGTTGTTTTCATGGAAACGGCTGGCTATATCATCGTGGGTGCCATCTGTGAGCGCATCACGTTTTGGTCGTTCCTCCTCTGCGAACTCTTCGTCGGCGCCATTCTTTACCCGGTGTTCGGGTGCTGGGTGTGGGGCGGCGGCTGGCTTTCGCAGCTAGGTTCCACCATGAATCTCGCCCACGGCTACGTCGACTTTGCCGGCTCCACCGTGGTCCATGCCGTAGGCGGATTTTGCGCCATGGCCTTGGCCATCATTCTTGGGCCGCGTCTTGGCAAATATGGGCCGGATGGCAAGGCGCGAGTCTTTCCCGCGCACAACTTGGCTTTCGTGGTTACCGGCACTTTCATTCTCCTGTTTGGGTGGATGGGTTTCAATCCTGGCTCGACCCTGGGAGCGACCGATCTTCGCATTTCCGTGATCGCGGTGAACACGAACCTCGCCGCCGTGGCTGGCTCCGCGGCGGCGATGTTTCTCTGGTACGTCCTGTTCGGCAAGCCCGACGTCACCATGGCCTGCAACGGGATGCTCGCGGGTCTTGTTGCGATTACCGCACCATGCGCGTTTGTCTCGCCAACTGCGGCAGTCATCATCGGCGTCCTTGCTGGAATCCTGGTTTGTTTAGGCGTTCTCTTTAACGACCGCGTGATCAAAGTTGACGACCCCTGCGGTGCCATATCCGTGCATGGCTTTTGTGGCTGGCTGGGAGCTGTCTGCGTCGGTATCTTCGCCGACGGCACGTATGGCGCTGGTTGGAACGGCATCGGTGCGGCAAGTTACTTGGGACACACGGGCCAAGGAGTCACAGGATTGCTTCACGGCGATATGCGACAGTTTCTCTGTCAGCTCATGGGCGCCACCCTCTGCGCGATCTGGGCATTCGGCGCGACGTACGTTGTCTTTACGGTCGTGAACAGAATCAAGAGTATGCGCGTCGCGCCTGAGATTGAACTGGAAGGTCTCGACGTGCCGGAGTTTGGCATGAAGGCTTATCCTGAAGATGCTGTGGTCGCTGGGTCTGAATACTAACGGAGCCGAGAAAGTCCGGGATCAGCTACGGTCAGCCTCTGCCGCTCGGACGGACGGCGTGCTGTGCGGATGCCTGATTTTACCTTCGGCTGGTTTGTGTGCCTCTGGCGGAGGGAACGCCCGCAGCGGGAAGGTCGTCATCAAACCTGATTGGAAAAAGTCTTTGTTCATCCCGGTGATCTGCCTCGGCGTCATCATAAGTGTTGTTGCCGTTCTTTTGAGGGTCGTCCTGTGATTCGGAAGTTGAGGCTCGCTGCGATATCCCTGTCGGGCTGCCATGCGGAGTTGGCATTGTCGTGTCAACGGCGCTGGCGTCCGCCTTCACTATCGTGATGGCGGTTTGGGGCACAACTGCAACAAAGCGCCTCCTGCCCATTTTTGGATCCCGCGCTCGCGCCGATGAGGCGGAATTTCACATCGCCCTGGTTTTTCTGTTCGCCCTCCCACTGTTGGCTTAGTACACCGGAGTCGCAGCCATCGTTGGGGCGTTTATTTCAGTCACAAGGCCTGATTTAGCTCGCAGCACCACTCGCAAGGTATTATTTCGCTCAAGAGACGTTGACCACCTGCACCTCAGCCGTCCTTCCGACCAGTTGTCCCAGCGTACTCCCCCCGCTATCGTAAGCCGTGAACATCGCGCTTCAGCCCCGGTGCGCCCGCGGCGTCGCCTCCCTTTCCCCACCTTCACATGCCGAGTGTGGATCACAAAACCGAGTACCGCTAATACCCTTTAGAATCAACACTTGCAAAAGTGTAACAAAACAAACCACTTTAAGTACCTGCAGAATGAACACTTATGCAAAAACCGGGGGAGGGATCCTCCCGGCCGTACACCACTCCGAACGTCACCATCTGCCCCATCCCAGAGAGAATTCTCCTCCGCTTCGGCGGTTGGCTTTGACTTTCCTAGGCGGCGTAGAGCTTGCATAGGAAGCCTCCGGAGTTATTCGTTTTTTCGATTGACTCGCGCAATTCTTCGATTTGGCGCTTTTCAAATCTGCGCGATACCCTACGTGGCCTGATGTAATTGCATTCTCTCTCAAATTCCGTTCCTCATTTCGATTTTAAGGAGATTCATGGCTAACGAACTGCGTAATTTTCTTGAACTCTCTTATGACGAACTGGAACAGTTGAATCTGGAGTCTAAGGAGCAGCGCAAGAATCGCGTAACGATCGACAAGATTCAGGAAGCGCGCCTGAAGTATCTCACCGACGAAAAGCGCATCAAGGCCGTCACTGTCCTGTTCAGCGACCTTGAGGGCCGCCTGCACATGTTGGACTACGACAAGAAGTTCCTCATCAAGAGCTGGGACAACCTCACTTTTGACGGCTCCTCGATCCGTGGCTTTACCGCGCAACGCGAGAGCGATCTGCGTCTGGGTATTTGTTGGGACGCATTCTACTGGGCGCCCGCGGATGTCTTTGGCACTGGAAAGATCCTGGTGTTTGGCGACGTCGTCGACAAGGACGGCACGCCTTACGGTGCCGACATTCGCGGCCTCTTAAAGGGCTTCGCGAACGATTTGCGCAAGAAAAAGGGTTACACCCTCAATGCCGCGAACGAGATTGAAGGGTTCTTGTTTCAGGGCTCGGACGCCGAGCGTCGTTATCACGAGACAAATACATTTAGCTACGTGAACACCGGAGGTTACTATCATTCCCTCCCTGGCGATCCGCTGCGTACGTTCATCGATACGACCGCGGAAGTGCAGCGGGCGATGGGCTTCCAGAACGAGAAGGATCATCCGGAAGTCGCGCCGTCGCAGTTTGAAATCAATTATGGCTACGGCGAGGTCGTCGCGGCCGCCGATCAGATCCAGCTTTACAAACTGATCTGCCGCCAGGTCGCTACCAAGATGGGGCTGACCGCCTGCTTCCTGCCCAAGCCGGTTGTGGGCGTCAACGGGAACGGCATGCACACAAACGTTTCCATCAGCGAAAATGGCAACAACTTGTTCTGGGATCCCAAAGGCGAAGAGAAGCTCAGCAAATTTGGATGGGCTTTCCTCGACCGCATCCTTACTCACGGAAATGACATTTGCCTTCTGCTCAATGCCAGCGTGAATGCCTATCGCCGTCTCGATCCGCACTTTGAAGCGCCCAACCAGATCAAGGCTTCGGCCGTGGATCGCGGCTCGATGATTCGCATTCCCATCGGAAACGAAAAGAGCATGCGCGTGGAAGTTCGCTCCGTGGCACCGGACGCCAATCCATACCTCGTCATGTATTCGATTTTCAAGGCTGGCGTCGACGGAGACACTGCAAAGATCAAGAACCTGCGGCAGGCGGAGCGCTATTTACCGGACAACATTTATACGGCGCTCGGCCACTTTCGCGACGCGGAGTGGACCACGACTCTTCTAGGAGCGGACGTGAAAGCGCGCTATGCCGATCTCAAACAAGCTTCGGCGGATCGTTGTCCGCGTCATCTGGGTACTTTCGTCAAAGCGCCCGAGGTGCAGTATCACCACGAAGTTTACAACCAGTTCCTCTGGAACCTATTTTAGAAACCGTGCGACGCTGAAGTCGGCCAGCCCTCGATTGCGATTTGTGTCGATCCAGAGAGCGCACTCCGACCGCTCGCGCCGGTTCAACACTTCTCCTCGCGCATCGATTTGAATGTAGTCATTTGGGGTAGGCCGCTCAGGACGGAACGGACCATGCCAGGTTTTGCCCATTCCTGGTAAGTACTTTGTAGAAATGGCGGGGACGACGGGACTCGGAACGTCCCCCCGCATTGAAGGCACGTAAGTTATTCATTCTACGTACCGAGAGAGCGGACAAAAACGGCAGAAACGCCGAACTGAGGTACACGGCGGGTACGCGGAGCCCAGGTTTGCAAAACCACACCTCACTGCAAACGGTGCTACGATGCGGGCGGATAGAGGGAAGGCAGAATAACTGGCAAACGCGGAGCGGACGTGTGTAGCGACTCCGCTTCCCGCGATTCCAAACTTCAGAGTTCGGCCACGCCAACCCAAAAACTGGACGTCAGACCAGTAGACCCGGTGCCCCGCTCGACGGGATACTTATAGCGATCAGAGATTTGTCTGCCCGCGCTCCAAGGCGCGGGTTTTTTATTTTGGGCGTAAGTCCGTAGAAGTTCGACGGAAGGGAAAACCCACGATGTTGACCAATGTGAAGCTCGCTCTCGCTGAACGCCGTATGCGGCAAGCAGACCTCGCGCTGGCGATCGGCGTCCCGCCCACAACGCTGAGCGAATACCTCAACGGCCGCCGTGGGATGCCTACGCATCTGAAGGCCCGCATCGCCGAGACACTCCAAGCAGATCCGGTTTGGCTCTTTGCACGAGTTGCGCGAATTCCCGCTCTGAAGCCGGCAGAGCCCGTCGCGGCATCGGCCGCCGCGTAGTCACGAAAGAAAGGGAAATTCTCATGAGTACGCCAGCGGTGAGTTTTCTCGACGTGGATTTGATGGACAAAGAGCTGCTCAGGCGCGGAGTACATCCAGACGTGATCGCGAAGCTTGCGAGTGCGCAACCGTCTGCAAACGCGGAACTGATCAAGCGAGCTGGCGGCACGTCGGCAACACCGCCGGTAAGTTTCATGGGGCCAAAGCCTGGGCCGGAGAACATTCCAGCACCGGATTTGCAACCACAACAACCGGTAGGCAGAGCAATGAGTTTTGTGCAGCCAGGGCAGCCGGCCACTCCTGCAGTTTCTTTCCGCGATAACTCCGCTGCGCAGCCTTCTCGAGATCCGCACACGACCAGCCGATTGCAACCCGGCGACCTTGACCGACATGTCTCGCAAAGCAATCCCGCCGATCCAAACGCCCAGGGTTCGCCTCGCCTTTCATTTGTAGGTTCGCAAAATCCTCAAGCGGGGCCACAGGATGACCTAGCCCAAGTCGCTTCAACGGGTCAACCAGGCAGCGTATCGAATACAGCGGGGCTGATGCGAGCTGCAACTCAACCGCGCTCGTCAGAGGATGAGTACCGCGATCTGTTAAAGGCTGAACCGACACGCGCTCAATTTCCAGCGCAGAAAATGCCTATGTGGAAGAAATTGCTGGGCGCAGTCGCGTCGACGGCTGCGGGATTGCGCGATCCTAACGTGGGAGGAGAGACAGCACGCAATTTCTTCAGCGGCCCAGAACGTAAAGCCGAAGGGCAGTTCAAGCAGGCGCACAAGGCCTGGGAGGGCAATGTTGGCAATCTGATGCGTGCCGCGAAGCTTCGTCACGATGACCTTGAGGACCGCAACCTCCAGTCCGAAATCGATAAGCGCGACAAAGACAAGCCCGATGACCCCAAGGACAAGAAAATCGACGAGGGCTACAACAAGGAAGGGCAGCGCGTGCATGTGTACCAGCGTTCCAATGGGACCGAATACACGAAGGTTTTTCCGGACATCGTACAGAAGCAGGGTTCGACGGAGCACAAGACTCCGTTTGAAGCCTACGCGTACGGCACGCCGGAAGAGAAAGAGTCGGCTAAAAACTTCCTCGACCTCGAGCATCAATTCCAGCGCAAGTATAAAGGCGAAAGCGAATTTGAGGAGCGCTATCGGCTGTTCAAAGAGCACCCCGAGGACTACAAAGCCATGTTCGGCGACAAGGGCGCGAACCGGCCAGACCGAGGCACGGCTACACGCATGTTGAACTATTTTGATAAAAGGCGCCGCGAAGTGAACAGCGACTTCACGCTCGATGACCAGCAGAAGCAGCAGCAGCTTCAGGATATCGAAACGCTAGAACGGCCGTTCCTAGATGCCGTGCAGCCTGACAGTGCTGGCGCAAACGAAGACCGCGTCACGGTGATGCATCCTGACGGACGGAGTGGAACGATCCCTCGCTCACAGATTGAGAAGGCGAAGAAGAAGGGCTACAGAGTTCAGCAGTAAAACTAAACCGATAACAGCGGCAGGGGTAGCCATGGACGGGCAAAGATGTCCAGCGAAGTGACTCTGCCAAAGGGGATGAGAAACTGAGCAGGGGCGCGCAAAAAAAGGCGGAGGACCTATCCTCCCAAGGATTCACGGACGCACAGAAGTTTAATACGCAAGTGCAGGGGCAGAACACGGCCATTCAAAACTACCTTGTGCCCCAGTACCAGAATCTGATCCAGAACCCCGGCTACGATCCGAAAACTAAGGCGGCGATTACAAACGCGGGCGAGGGTGCAGCGGCGGCCAGTTTTGGCTCTGCGAGTGACGCGATTGATCGGGGCGCTGCGCGGACGAACAACTCCGCGGGAGTGGCGGCGGGGCAGGATGCGCTGGCGATGGAGAAGGGCCGCACGATGGCGGACGTGGCGAGCAAGGACCAGATCCAGTTTGCCGACGCCGCACGATCGGACGTGCGTGCTGGCGAGGCAGGCTTGAGCGGTCTCTACGGCGTCGACCAGCAACTGCTGGCGCGCAGCCTAGGCGTCCCGGTGGAATATTTGGGGCAGTACAACAGCGCGTGGCAGAAGCCGAGCTTCTTACAATCCATGGCTTTACAGGGAGTGAGCAGCGCAGGACAAGTTGGGGCAGCCGCGTTGGGGCCACATTAGACCGACACGCTTAGAGGGGAAAATGTCGCACGATTCGGAGCAACAAAAGAAGTCGGCCAATCCGTCAAGATTCTCCGCAGTCCGGCCCGTTACGGACGCAGATGGACCGAGAGTTAACGCGCTTCTTTTCCGGGCATTCGGGCTAGAAGTTGATGCTTCAGACTCCCAGCCGCCGGAAAAGAATTCTCTGGGAGTAGTGATCGAGAGTCCTGATGGTGAAATCGAGATGGCGTATCTCGGGCACCGCGCGGTTTTCGCAGTACTGACCCTCCTGGCAGACCCAACAAAGCTGCAATCAGACGCGATGGCCGAGAATCTCAAGCTACTTCTCGAACAAGCTGAAAGGGAACTTCGTGGGGCGCACGTCGACGGAATCATGTTGATGCTCCCGTTTCCTCTGGCATCTCTAATCGAGAAGCTCAAAGGCATGGGATTTGTGAGCGAAAGCTCACTCGCGATCTGTTGGAAGAATTTCTCGTCAGACCAACGCTCGTCTTCATCAAGCAAGCCTTCCTAATTGAATGCCTGAAGCATTCACAGACACGCCAGGCGGCGACGAGCTGGACTTTCGTCCGCTGCCTAGCCAGTCCACACAAAGAAAGCCAGCGCCACAGCCACGCGCAGCCACAGCGAGTGACGGCATCGACTTTCAGCCGGCGAGCGCAAGGCCATCAAAGACGCCACGTGCTGCCTCGAAAGCTTCCGACGAAATAGATTTCCAGCCCGCAGAAAAGCCCGCCGCGTTCGACAGCCTCTATCGAGCCCCGCAACAAAGCCCCTCAGTCACCGAGCGAGCCGCGCATGTTGGGGAACCGTCGCCCGATGTGCGCGCGCTTGCTCCTAAATCTGCGGATCTGTCGCGCGTCCCGATCGATCCATTCACCAATCGCTACGTCACCGGTCCGCCGATGGCGACGGCAGAAGAACAGCAGCGCGCCGGCACAATCAGACCGAGAGGACAGACAGTCGGCGAGCGAGTCCAGCGTGCTCTTGGTGCGGGCGCGCCAGAAGGCTCCAAGGTTGCCGAGTGGACTGGGCAGCCTGGAACAAAAGACAACGTACGTCTTTTCGCTCCTGAGCAACTCATGACGGAGGCCGAGCAACAGCGACACCCGATCCTCACGGGTGCCGGAGAATTTGCCGGCGGGATGACCACCCCCGAGAGTCTTCTGCTGATTGGCTTGACGGCGGGCGCGGGTGAACTCGCTGGGCCTGGCGCAGCCGTTGCGAAGCGTTTGCTCTCTGCGGGTTTCTCGGTCCCGATGCTCGTCAATGCCGCGCGTTTAACGCCGCAGATAGCGGATGCCTTCAGACGCGGAGATACAGCAACGGGCGAGCGCCTTCTGACGCAAGCGGTGCTGAGTGCTGGCACTGCGGGACTCGCGGGCCGTGGAATGTTCGAGGAAACTACACCGGCAACCGCGCCTCGAGGAGCGATCGGCTCGAAGCTGATGATGGATGACGCTCTTGCTCGTGGCGGCCGTCGCCTAGAGGAGTTCCAAGCGAACGACGCGGCGCGTCGTGGAATGGGCAATCTCGCCGACGCGGAGCGCGGCATCGAAGCGCAACGGCAAGCACGCATCAATGGACCGGTCGAAGTTCCGCCAACACGCGAGGAGCCCGCAATCCTACCGGGTCGCCCGCAAGGACCGGAACGGAATCCCCTCGAGGTGGAAGCAGGCCGCGTGCGCGAGGAGCGTGCCGAGCGTGAGCGGCCGGCGTACACCGTTCGCGACTTGCGGCGTGTTGTGCCTGAAGATTCGTCGCAACCGCCGTATTACGTGCTCGGTGGGGCACCGGAAGCGACTGCTCAGGGTGCAGGCGTCGAGAGAACAGTCGCCGGCGAATTGGTAGGCGCGCGCGGACGGTCAAAAACGACCAGCGAATTAGCGTCTCGCGTCCTTAACGAGCAAGATAACTCCCTGTTGAAGCGCTTTGGTCCCGACGTCCTCGACGAGGCGCGTCAGGAACTCGGCGCAGCGGGCGGTCTCGCGTCGGCTTTTGAAAGGCCCGGGCGCTATTTTTCCTCGATCGGACAAACCGAGGAGATGATTCCGCAACGCTCTCAGTCTTCTGCGAAGGGCGTTCAGGCTGGCGGAACATGGTACGGCGTCGGGTCAGCGCGCGACATGATCCAGGACATGCACCCATGGTATGCGGACGTGGCTGAAGGTCCGGAGACGCTGAGCAAAACCGTTCAAGAAGGACAGGGCGCCGCGTACGATCGGCTACTGGAACGCGCCGCTACGCACATTCATAACGAGCGCGAGAGTGCGCGGCCGGTAATCGAAGAATTTGCGCCACAGCTCCGCTCGCTCGCCGACCAGGTCCGCGACACAGATCCAGACCTCGCGCAAAGCATGGTGGACCTCGCGGAAGGACATACGCGCGGGTTCAAGAATCTGCGACAATACATCGAAGGGAAGATCACCGATGCCCAATCAGCAGCCGAATTCAGCAGGGCCATTGAGGAAGCCGCCAGCGAAGCCAGAGGCGAGGCCGGCGCTGAGGAAGTTGCTGAACCTGGTGGTAGAGCACGCGAAAGAGAAAGCGCGTCGGCGCGCGAATTAGTAGATTTTCAGCCCCTCCCAGAACCGCAAGCACTCAATCCGCAGGAAGTTGCAGACGTAACGGGAATCGAACATCCGCGAGGGCTGTCCGCGACCCGTCGCGGTGAGTTTGGCAATACGAGAGATGCGGGCGAACTTCGCAACGTCCTTGCCTCAGCCGACGTGGAGCGAAACATCGACGCCGGCCTCCGTGGGGAGCGCAGAGATGTTGCCGGCGAGATCCGCGAAGAGCACAGGACTCAACTCGAACGGCAGGCAAAGGACGCCACCAAGGGGCCTGGCGAGCTCTATTCCGGCATTCACCCGCGCGCCCTAGTCGAAGGCGCAAGGGTCTTGCAGCGCGTCTGGGATGAAAAAGTCGCGCAGCCGCTGATCAACAAAGTCCTGAAGATCGGCGACAAGTATCAGAAGGCTCGCGAGGCTGATCCCGCCGTCGCTGAAGGTCTCCATCTCCTCGATAACGCACCAACCTACCTACGGCAAAAAGCCGCGCAGCAGGTTCACAGCATTATTGGCGACCTGAGTCGCGCGCAAGAACGACTGTTCACCCTCCTTGCGGACGCCGACAGCCGCGAAAATCTACGCACAAATCACCCCGACGAATACCGGCAGGCGATGAACGACGGCGCCATCCAAGACGCGCTACGCAAATATCGCCCGATCGAGCAAGAGATGACTCGGCTGCGTGGAAGCATGGGCGGGGAAGTTCTCGACCAGGACTATCTCCGTCGCGTGTACGACCAGCACGTCGCCGGCGTGAACAAGCCGGAGGCCTCGAGCTCCTCGGGCGAGCGTGGCACTTCGGCATACGACCGCGTTATCCGGCCGCAACGCATCGGCAATCTTTCCCGCGAAGCGACCGCCGAATATCACTACGAGCACGGGCTGCACGAGTTTGGACCCGCTTTCGCGACAAAGTTCATCGGGACACACCTGCGGGCACTTCGGGACCAGGTTGCGCGGGAGTTCATCGGCAACGCCACAATGCTGCCGGCGGGAGCGTCTGAGCCGCGGTTCATCATGTACAACGGTGAGCGCTATTACCGGCCCGACGTTGCGCGAGAGATGCGGGACGCCGGACAGAAAAGCGTTAAAGACTTCGATCGCTACGATCCGACAGCTGGAGAGAAATTCCCGGTGCCAGCGGAGGGGAAGTTCCTCGGCCCGCGCGAGATGGTGAAGGTGCTCACCGATTACGGCCGCAAAGAAGAGGCGCAGCCCGGGGCAATCCGCAGATTCTTCCAAGAGCAGATATTGGGTTTCGGGTTCGGCGTTCCACACATCGCAAACATAATGCGGCGCGTGAGCCAGAGCGTCCCAGGCGGCGCGGCGAATCCGAAGGGTTGGGTGGAAGCGTGGCGCGTCGTTCTGAGTAAAGAGCTGCGTGAGCGCGGGATCTCCGGACTTAACGATCCGACCTTCGACATGCTCGCCAAGCACGGTGCGATTTCTACCGGCGAGTTTGCGAACCTCAAGGAATACATCGGCGGGAATCTCAACCCGGCGAACTGGGCCCGCTCGCTCGCGCAGATCGGGCACGAAGTTCTTTTCAACCCGGAAGCAGCAAAAGGCTTCGGAGGCCTCGATCAGCGTGCGCGGCTCTACATCGCGGACCTGGTACGCTCGCAACGGCCAGAGTTGACCGACGCGAAGATTGCCGAAGCGGTCCGCTCGCAGCTCGGCGACTACAACCGCGCGAATTGGACGGACCGTCAGAAGATGCTCGCCAAGTTCATGATGTTCCCCGGGTGGGACTTCTCGAGCGTGAAATGGGTGCTTCAGCATCCGATCAAAACGACGTTGCCGCCTGCCCTCGTCGTTCTGTTGGCAAATCAGGCGCTACACCAGCTCGGGCAGAATCGCGGTGAAGACCAGTACGACATCTCCAACATTCACGTCGGCGACAGAAGCTATGGCACAAGCCTGCTGCGCGAGTCTGTTGCGCGAAATCTCTTCCGGCCGGCCATCGGGTACGCACAAGCGAAGCTACGCGGTGAGAGTGACGCCCGCGCGATGGATGAAGCCGCCCGCGGAGCTACGGCCGGCGCTGGCGGATTGCTTTCGATGCTGCGCCCGGACCTGAGTGGTTTCGTTGCGCTGGCCACAAATCGCCAAGGGCTTTTCACTGGCAAAGAAATTGTTAGCCGCGAAGATTACGACATGCCCGGTCGAATCCTTCCTTCGCGCGCGATCGAAAAGCAAGCGGTGTTCGCCGTGCGGAAGGCCATCCCCGCGCTGGACCGTCTCCTCGATAGCAGCGAAGAGATGGACTGGCGTTCGTTTGCTGGCGGCAATCTTGGCGTGCCGAATTATCGCGATGACGCCGAAAAGCGCCTCATCCGAAATGCAGGCGAAGCGGATCGCGTCCACCAGGTGATCTCCCGCCTAGCCAAGAGCGATCCGAAAGAGGCGCGCGAGTTCGTCAAAGACCCCGACAATGCAGCGTTCGCGCTTTTCCATCACGATTTGCAGCAGATGCAGAGCACGCTGCGGCGGATGGACCAGGCGAAAGAGGCCATCAAAAACAGCGGCCTTCCGGACGCCGACAAACAGAAGCGGCTGGAGACCATCGAGAACTCGCGGCGGAATCTGCTGCAACATGCCGACTGGCTCAATAACACGCTCTTCGAGCGGCGCGAGCGAGGCAAACCATCTGGCCGGACCTTCGCTCCCGGGTTCCTCGGACGGTTGGGACGCTCGCTCAGCCCAGAAGTGCCACAGCGGTGAGCCGTTGGGATGCGACAATTCGTCGTACTGTAGCATTCCGCCGAATTCAAACCATGGGCCGAAACCATCGCAAGTCACACAGCGAGTGAGAGATACGCTGGACTTAGACGCGAGAGCGGCTTTGATTTCTTGCGGGCGCGCGAGTGAGGCGGAGCGGTAGAGCTCGCGGATTCAACGACTTAGAATTTTTGATTTCTTGATTTTACGACGACCTTTTCAATAGGGTAGGGCAACGACTTAAGTCCCACACCCTCAAGCAGTTCGCTTTTTTGATTCGTCATTTTTTCAATTCTTTCAAACCGGTGCGGCAATCACTATCGGAGCGGGAAACGCCCGCAAATCGTTCCATTGCCTAAGGTTGGGGAATGACGTACAAACAACGAAGTGCCGTCCTCGGCCAGGTCGGCCCATTAGGCGGGGTTTCAACGGAGGAGTAGCATCCGGTTTCACCGCCCGCTGGAGCTGACTTCCACGTACGAAGCCCCGCTCTGTTCCGCTTCTCTGAAGCCCATGCCCGAAGACACCGCAGGCCTGACTGATCCGCAGCAGATCCGGGTCGAGATGATCAAGCTGCGCGTTCTTCGGAAGAGGCGCATCGACCCAGAAAAAGGCTGCTGGATCTGGACAGGCACAGCCATCAAGGGCGCCGGAATAATCAAGCTCGGCCGGACGCGAGTTTTGGTGCATCGATTGGCAATCGCGCTTTGGAGAGGGATCGTCCTTAAGCCAACTCAGTTGGCCGTCCGAACATGCGGGACGGAGCGCTGTTTCCATCCCGATCACCGCGAAATTCAAACCAAAGCCGAAGTGCGGCGCAGGGCATTCCTGAAGTCTGCGACCGAAGCAGACGAGCAAAAGTCTTAGCCGGAGGAGAGCGATGGGATTATCAGCAGCGTCGGCCGCGATCGTGAATCTGTTTGCCGCGCCGAGTGAGTCGCCTAACTCCGAGCAAAGGGAACAAACTCATTCCGGGCTCGCAGATGATCCCAAAGCTGCGCTCAGGCGCCGCGTGAAAGAAGAGGCGCGTAGCTTGTTTCAGCTCGTGGGGCAAAGCGGGGAAACCGCACGCAGCATCCGAGAGCAGATTTACATCCAGCCACACATCGCGCGGGATCTATTCAGGTTTGTCGAAGACCATCCCGACGAAGGGTGTTGGATCTTGGGTGCGATAGAGTTTCGCAACCGAGTGCTGCGGGAATTCGACGCGCTCGCTAGTTCGGCAGAACACGCTGAGCGGATCGCCGCAGCGGAAGAAGAGGCAACACGCCGCACAGCCGCCGAAATCCCAGTGCTGCCGGTACTTCACGAACTCGTCGTGGAGAGCGTTTGTTAGTGGACTTTTTTTGAATGCTCGGAGGGTGGTGGCCATTCCGAATGTAGGTGTATCCGAACCGGCCGTGGATCGTCCGGCTGATCAAGTCTTACGATTGAAAGAGTTAGAGAGATCGCAGATTCGCCCTCATCTAGCTGTCCGCCAAAGCCGAACTTGGAGAGCGGTGCAATGTGGAAACGCGGGGCGGCGAAATCCCATTTCAACTCTGACTGCTGCGGATACACAATCTCCAAGCCTTCCTTATCGATGGACGTGATAAGGCCGGTGAAAGAGAAAACCGTGTGTGGGAACGAAAGGTTGACTCGGATGGGAATGGATCTAGCTTTCAGTTTCATGAGGGCCGAGATCGCTTGTTCAGCAGATGAGATTTTGTTCATAGCGTTTGTGCGGGACCATGGGTTCCAAAGAGCCGTTCAGCTCGCGGCCATTCACGATTTACGGTGCATGCGGCCGCTTCATGCCTTGCTCGCGGCAGCTCCCAAAGGAAAACGATCCGGCTTGACGGGCAGGAAGGGCAATCGGTAGGATGCAGACACCAAGAGCCTCCCGGCTCAATCAAACACGTTCTCCCGGGGCGATTGCCGCAAGCAGTCGCCCTTCTCATTTCCGAACGGGATTCTATCTCACCGAAACCCGTTAAAGTACCTTGCATCGGCGCAACAGCGAGACTTTTTGAATGGTTTACCCGATTGCTTCGGTAACTGGAATCGGAAAACAGTTACTCCCGTGCAAGACGACTGGATGGGAGAACTGGCATTTGTACACTACCGGCGCGTTCCTGAAGAGCACTACCCGGGCGTGCCGACACGGGCGGAGTTCTCCCATCTGAGCTTAGCCGAGCGGCAGGGATGGATTGAGGCCGCGAAGGCTGTTGCGGAAGATGCGGCCATTTCTGATGTTCCAAAAGCAGCACCTTTTGGAAAGCCGAAAAGCCCCGCTAGGTCCCCATTGAATCAGTCGGCTGCAGCCGCGTGCGAAGAGCGGTTTCTGGAAAGCTCCTGGTGAGCGCGGTACGCGGTTCCGACTCCAACTCCGAGCTGCTTCGCTATCGCGGGCCAGGACACGCCTTCTGCGCGCAATGTGGCTATTCTGCGAGCATCCACGAAAACATGCGGCCGACCGATCCGCTTCCCCTTGGCCCTCGCGTTCCGTAGCCCTGCCTTCACTCGCTCCACGATCAGACTCCGCTCGAGCTCTGCCACTGCACCCAGGACGGTGAACACCATCTTTCCCGCCGGCGTCGATGTGTCTACAGATTCGCTGAGGCTCACGAAATGGATGCCGAGCGCTTGGAACGTTTCGAGCGCGCGGAGAAGGTGAGAGACGGACCGCGCGAATCTATCGAACTTCCAGACCACAACACAATCAAAGCGGCGCCGGTGCGCGTCCGTCATAAGCCTGTCGAGTTCTGGCCGCTTCTCCTTGCTGCCAGAGATCCCGACGTCCACGTATTCGGACGCAAGCTGCCATCCTCGCCGTTCGATATACTCCCGGACCTCCCGCGTCTGCATTGTCGGGTCCTGGCCGTTGTTTGCCGTGCTGACGCGTGCGTACACCGCGACTCTCATGTGTCGCCTCCAATTGCGAAATTCCTCACTCAACACTGCGACCCGTTGTTAAGCCGAACCGCTCGTCGAGCAAGGCTCAGAATTTATTTTTTCTCCGCAAGTATTTTGTCGCGCTCTTTCTTAAGCGCAGCCGAAATCGCTTCAGACCGCCGATTCCCCATCCCAACCTCGCGGACGTAATCCCGAGTCAAACCTAGCTGCTTGGCGACACGCTCAAAAAGCTCTCGTTCGCTCTTGGAGCTGCGCTCGAACCTGCAATGATGAATGCCGTCTTTGAGCGCGTTTTGCGGCAAGAGTCGCTCTCGCCATAGGCGGCCGCGCGCGGGCCGGGCAGTCTCTTCTTTGATCTGCTCGCCGATGATCTGCTTGAGCCTTCCCAGAGTGTTGGAGTAGCAGCGGCAGCACATCCCGTTTCCGCCGTGGATGCGCTCCATCGTTTCGCAGATCAGACAGCCGAAGCGTTCAAAGAACACGCTCCACTTTCGCTGCTCCGAAACGGTCTGCAATCGCTTCAACTCGTAGGCGACCCGCCTACTGCGAAAGAACGGCTCGAATAGGAACTCCTCTCGCTGCGCGACCATTTGCGCTGCCATTTCTGCCGCGAGCCTCATCAGTTGGGCTTTGTCAGTGGGCTCACGGAGGAGCTCTTGCGGGGACGGCAATACTTCCATTCGCATCGTCTTACCCATTTTGTCCTCCATGGGGGTGGCACTTTCCGATGGTTTCGCGGAGGTGGAGCGTCGAAACGTGCGTGTATATGGTTGTCGTGGAGATCGATTCGTGGCCAAGAAGGGTTTGAATCAGGCGGAGATCCACTCCGCGTTCCAACAGGTGACTGGCACAAGAATGTCGCAGCATGTGCGGGTGGACGTGGTAATTGAGGCCTGCACGACGCGCCGCGGCGTCGAGGATGGAGCGGATGGTGTGCGCGTCAATGGCTTTCTCTCTCCTCGCGCGTGGTGACAGTGGATTCTTTGCGAGATGGCGATTGAGTGCTTCCTCAGCCTTTTCCCTGGTCGCCAGCTCATAATCCCCAAGCCTGACGCTGCGCATAACGCGCTTGCTGTCCGCCCCATCCTCGCGCCAGAAGCCGCGCCAGGTTCCCCATTTATCGCGGGACACGCCGCCGAATTGGACGGTAGGTTCAGCGACGAACGCGAAACCTTTCGTCCTGCCCTCCAGATAGGTGCGGAGACTTTCCGCAGCTCGGCCGGTCAACGGGACCATTCGTTGCTTGTCGCCCTTACCGGTGACTCTCGCGATTCTGGCGTCGAGGTCGAGATTCTCGACGAGCAGTCCCGTGATCTCGGAAATGCGGCAGCCCGTCGCGTACATCACTTCCAGGATGGTGTTGTCCCGCAGAGTTTTTGCTGCGGCGATGAGCCTGTCTACATCGCTGACGCTCATAACGTGCGGCAGTTTTCTGACAATTTTTCGGTTTGCGACAAGGCGGACCGGCGAATCCCTAACCTCATCGGTTCTCGTCAGGAATTGATAGAACGAGGCGAGAGCGTACTTTCGTTGGGACAATGTTTGGCTGCTCATCCCTTGGGCGTGCAGCCAGTGCAGCCACTCGCGGATATCTTTGTGAGTGACCTGTCGCACGTCCAGGCCGAGAGTGAATTTGAGAAAATCTTGGATGGCGATCTGGTAGGCCAGGATGGTGTGTTCAGATCGGCCTGCGACGCGCAGATCCTTCACAAACTCTGTGAGGTGAGCAGCGTTCTCTTCCTCGCACTGCATCTTGCGTCCTTCGCGCAGTTTTCCAGTCGGCATTTCACACTCCTCTCAGTTGGTCCAGACCTTCGCTGCACCGGGTTCATCGCTGCCAGGCTGCAACGGCGTCAAATCAGTGATTGCAGTCGTGTAGTTCAGCAGGGACACCAAGCGGCGCCCTCGCTCCTGCAGCTCCTTCACGTACGGCGCGTAATGGGCTTCTACAACCACAGCGCTGATCCCAAGCAACTTCGCCACGTCGTACAGCGAGGCGCCGGTTTCGAGCAGTCGCACAGCGAATGTGTCCCGGAATCGGTGAGCATGCCCGCCTACAACGCCGCACGCCTTCCAAAGTCTTCTGAGGTGCTTGTCGAGGCTGACGATCGGCTGGCCGCTCTCCGTGGAGAACAAATACGGCGATCGCCCCTGCGCAGCGTTTTGCGCGGCGCCGGCCGCCCCGAGCGCCTCCCGTAGTTCCGAATGAATCGGCAGGCGCAAGTCGGTGTTGTTCTTCCGCGCACGTAGGGCTAAGCAGGCTCCGTCCGCATCGGTTTTCTTTAGGTTGATCACATCGCCGATGCGCAAACCGGTATGCAGAAACATCAGCACGACCGCTCGCAGGTAGGCCTTGTCGGTCAGGTACGGCGCCGTGAGCATCACCGTGATTTCTTCCGGTGAGAACGGCTGCGTTCTGCCGGCAACGGCGTTGCGGTTCTTCATTGATCTAATCGGGCTCTTGAGCAGGTATTCGCGCTCAACAGCAAACGAGAAAATGCGGTGCAGCACGCGGAGATATGCCCGCACGCCGCCGTCCGTCATCGTTCGCTTTCTCGATGGGTGAAGTTCTTGCCGGCGGGATTCGATAAACGCGGTTATCTCGGCGGGTGTCACGTCGCAGAGGAACCTGACTCCACGCTTTTGAAGAAAGCCGCTGAGTTTGTCCAAAATGAAGGTGTAGTACTTCAGAGTGCTGCGCCGGACCTGGCTCGAAACTGCTTGCTCGAATTCTTCCGCGAACTCGGGCCACATCCGCTCTGTCAGGCGCCCGCCACTCAAAATGTCCAGTTCAATGCGTCTGGCTAAGACCGTCGCGATTGACCGATCACGAGTGCGCAAGCTGCGGGATTGTTGGCGCCCATCGAACGAGTTGCGAATCCACCATACGCTTCCACGTTTGAAGAGTCGGACCATGGATTAGCCGCTGACCTGCTGATCGCCCGGTTCTCCAAGCGCGAACAGCCGTTCTAGCTCGGCTATTTCCTGTGGCTCGCGGATTTTGTCATTCCACTTGCCGTAACCACGGCGGTCTTCGCGACTAGGCATCATCTCCACGTCTGGACCGCTTCCGTGGGTGTGCTTCCAGACGGCGTATTTCAAAGAACACACGATCATGCTATGGATTTCGCGGTGCGTTACGAGACGGCCGCCAATCTCAACCTGGCCCATCGCCGTCAATGCTTCGGCGAGCTCAACTGGCAGACGCATTCGGATAACGCGCGTAGGGATTTTCTCGGCCATAAATGATTCTCCGGTGACCCGCGTTCCTCATCGGCGCCGCGGCGGGTGCGAAAGTGCGGCGGACGCCAGCAAGCCGGGAATGGCCATGCTGGCGTTTCGGAGCTACGTGATCTTGAGGCTGACAGTGCGGTTGGGCTTAGTGCTGGATAGAACCTTCTCGCAGTACGGCTCACCTTTCCCGTTTCCAAAGAGACGGTCGCCAAGTCGCTCCGCGATTTCTCGCCAAGCGACGTTGCGCCGCAAGGACTCCCTCAGCGAAGCCGCGTGATCGCCTGCCTCAATGGCGCAGCCTGATTCCAGGCGCGTCTTGATGGACTGCTCTGCGGTTTCGACTTGGGTTTCGAGCTGCGCGAGACGCCCACGCAGAGACAAGAGCGTGGTCAGCTCTAACTGTGTGATGGTCTGTGGTGCGGGGAATGGGACGACGACGAGTTTAGAGTGCGTGAGAACTTCTGATACATTCTGACTAGTTGCCATGGGAGTTTACCCTCCTGTGGGAATTAGGGCTGCCGGGTAGTTTCTAGCTACGCGGTGGCCCGTTTTGTTTCTCTATCGCTTCGGTTTCGGTTTTCGGCCTCTCCCTTTGCGATAGTTTTCCTGCTTGTACTTCCGAACCCTCTCCACGTCGCCCTCGTTCCAAACTCGAATTTCCTGCCCAACCTGCTTCACTCGCCGAGGCTCTTTAACCTTCCCATCCAGCAGCCAGCGAATCAGAGTGGCTTTATGAACTGCGAGTTTTTCTGCAACCTGCGCCGTCGAGTAGTTCGGCATTACACTACCCCTATACGCATATTTCCTTGACGTGTCAAGAGAAATCTGCGACACTCACAACCTGTTTAGCGAAAGGTGGTATAATACCAAGTGTCGATAAAGCGCCTGAGTCGAACGGAGGCGGCCGGCCTGGTTAGGAAGTGCCTCGAAAGCGGTCGCAGAGTCATCCCAGGCGGCCATTTCCGAGACGAACTGGCCAAAGAAGGACTGACGCTGCCGGATGCGCTCCATGTGCTTAGGACGGGCCGAATCTACGATGAGCCAGAGGAAGACATCAAGACCGGGGAGTGGAAGTACCGAATTGAGGGGAGAGAAGTAGACGGCCGGGTGCTGAAAATCGTGTTTTGCTTCAAAGACTTCGACGAAATCGACACGGCGTATCTGATCACCGTGTTTTCCCATCGGTGAGAGAGAGGAAAGGACCATGAGAAAGCAACTATGCAGCAACTGCGGAGCGGAGGCCCGAATTGTGAAGGGCGACTACGAGTTCAAGGAATCCGGTCTCCGCGATGTAACCCTGCTCGACATAAACCTCGTCAAGTGCGGAAAGTGCGGGAACGTCGATCCCATCCTCTCGGGCGTAGATGATGTGCTGGATCTGCTCGCCGTTGCCGTGCTGCAAAAGCAGTACCGCCTAGAAGGTGCAGAGCTGCGATTCCTCCGAAAGCACGTTGGGTTAAACCAAGAGGAATTCAGCAAACTGATGCGCATAGACAAAACTACGCTCTCAAAATGGGAAAACGACGAAGACCCGATCGGCATTCGGAGCGACCTGCTAGCACGCACTGTCGTGATCTCGCGCGACAAACACCTAGAAAAGCGAGCCGCCGCCCACATCCAAGCCTTCCTAAAGGCTGCGGACCAGCAGAAGCGCGTCCGCGTTGAAGTGGACACCGAGAAGCTCGAATACGAGTACGCGTGAAGAGCCACAGTCTGAACGAAGGCTGCTATGCCGCGACGTGAAATCTACCGACAGGATCCCGCTAGATGGCGAAATGCGGAGAGTGCTCGCCGGCGCCGCAAGCAGCCACATGTGTCAGAGGCCGAACTGTAACGCCTCCGATTAGGGGAGAACCGGCTGGAGGCTTTGACCTATGGCCACGAAAAAAAGTGCGTATGCCTGAACTGCGGTTTGATTTGTGACAACCTCAGTCGCCATCCCAGTGCTTGCGCCGAGAAAAAGCAGTCGTCTGAAGAATATCGAGAGATGTGGGGCTTCAACCGATCAAGCCCGCTGGCCTCCGCGAAGTGGCAGGAACACGCATCGCTTAGCAAGAAAAATAGCGAGAAGTTTCGGCGAGCTCAGAAACAGAATTGGGGCAGGACATCGAAAGCGTTCGCGACTCAACGGGCGAACAGATCCGCGCATCCTATCCGGCGCGGCCTGAGGCTGGAAGCGAAACTGCGCCGCCACGGCCGCGGTCTGACTCGCCGCCTTCGCAGGCCCGAGGTTACGGATGAACAAATCGAGAAAATCCTAGCCCTGAACCTGCCGATCGCAGAGAGTGCGCGACGAGCCGGTTTGTCTCCGACGGCCTTCTATCGCCGTGCTCAGAGACGACACGGGTGGACCGCGAAGGATGCGAAAGCTAAGCGCGCGCTCATCACGAAATATATTTTCAAACTGCGCCCGTGGCTCCGGGCCGGTGAGCAGGTCCCTACTGTCCAAGCGATCATTCAGCGACACATGATTGGGTTGCGCAGTGGTGCCGACGAACTCTTTCAAGAGTTCCGCCCGTTTCTCTCCCATCTCGAAGCAGAACTGAACGACAAGCCTAGCTTGGTTCAAGAATTGGTTTCGCGCCGCGACAGCGCCGCTGTCATTACACTGGCGAGTTTTATTTTCAAACGCGCCCGCGCCAGGAAGGTCGGAGCCCCTAAGAAGTCAAAGCCTGAGTATTTGGTCTTTGGCGAATCCGTAGCGACGATGCTCCCCCGGTTCCGCAAGGCTTTCGATTTGCTCGTCAAGTCGAAGAGGGAGAACCCTTCAAGCAGCCAGCACTGGACAGCACAGCTAAGAGGATCTGGGTTTACGGACCGAGAGATTTCGGCAATCCTGGCGAGCCGCAAAGCCGAAGCCGCTGCAATTCGGTGGATCTGCGACAAGGAAGGTAAGACGCTCAAGACCGGCCAAAACGATTACAGTCTTTTCCTTCGCCACCAAACCAAGCAGATCACGAAGTAGCCCCCCCGCGGACGGACTTCCCGGAGAGGAATTATTCGGGAAGTTCAACTTCCCGAACTTCCCGAAAACCATGCATTTCAGATTGTTGGGACGCGCCTTCCAGTTAAGGCTTTACTCGGGCATGGTGCGCAGCGCAGCGCTTTGCCGGCGGAAATGTGGGCGGAACCGGCAACGCCGCGCTGCGCGGCTCAGATCGCGCGGTCGGGTTCGGCGAATTCAGCAGGGCGGAAGAAAGAAGGGAGCTTTGTTACATGCTAAACGTGTAGGGGAATGCCGCCAATCAAGTGGATCCGATCTAGGACGCGCGCGCGGACAAGCACACGAAATCTTACAGAGACTCGGCAGGGCCGGTGATCGCGGCTGCTTGAACACAGAACTTTGGGATATATGCCATGCGGTTAACTCCCGCATCGCGGATCTTCGTAAGTGTGGCCACCAGATCACGGCCGCCTGCGAAGGTCGTGGGATGTGGCGCTATCGACTCATCGAGCCAACGCCATCACCGGCGCCGCCGCCGGATCCACATAAACCGACAACGCTGCCGCTCTTTGGCGGGGCGCGCGAATGACCGGCGCCGAGTACTGGGTCAGGGACTATTCCAAGGCAAACAGTTCTGCGCGGACTCTCATGTTTGCCCTCGCACGGTTCGCGAAAGGATGCGTCGTGGTTTCCACCGCTCTAAACTTGCAGCGAGAGGCTCGAATCTCGCGACCGCAACTGTATCGCTGCCTCGCATGGCTCGAGGAGCTTCGCGAAATCGAACGCTTGACCAAGCATGGTGAAAACAAACGGTTTAGACGTTACCACCTCGTCGGATTCTGCGAGTCTCCGAGTCTCACGCAGAAATGCTCCATAAGTTACAGAAAACAAAGCCGAGTCTCTGACCTAAGAACACCGAGTCTCCGAGTCTCAAGTCTCCTGCCGTTTCCACGGACGGCTGTATCGCAAGAGGAGTGCGAAGAATGCCGAGGGTCGGGATATCGGGATTTCACGATCGTGACACATGACGGCCAGACGCAGAAGGTCGCGATTCCGTGTGCCCATGAAATTGCGGCGATCGCTGGCCGATGGAAACCGGTTGAGACCTGGCAAGACCAATTTCTCCGCCCCGTTTTGCCGTGCTTTTCCGACGAGCGCGGAGCCGAGCAATTGACGCTAGCGGGATTTCACGAACGGTTGAGAAGGGAGGAAATCAGGCGGCAACAGGAGAAAATTCTACAGGACCATCCCGCCACTACGACGGAGCAGCTCGAACCTGCGCTGCCAACAAACCTGATCGTGATGAGGCAGAAGACAGCATGAACCTGTACGCGCTGCGCCCGAAGATCCGAGAGGCCGTCTACCTGTGGCTCTTTTTGAGCACACACGTGGCGGACACGGGCGAGCAATGGCTGCTCGTTGCGAACGGGAACGGAATCAGCGATGAGGAGCTGGCTATGCGATTAGAGATACCTGCCGCGACGGCTCGGATTTGGAGGCTGAAGCTCGAGGCGGTCGGCGCTATTCGGACCGCACCGGTCAGCGCGCGTACTCGGCGCTTCGAGCTTTTCAACTTTGCGGCGCAACCAGCGGAAGAAAAGCCGAAGGGCGGGCTCGTGAACTGATGCCTTTCCAAAATCCCGGCGAGAAGACGGGCTGGAAGTTGTTGGAAACAGAGCAACGCGCGACAAAGGTTTGACCGCATTTTAACGGAGTGATTCTGGAAGGATGAAGAGAGAGGCAGCAGATAGGTGAGCGGAAAAGCTAACGGGCTGGCGGCAATGGAGACGCCGATCGCGGCGCCCGAATTCGCCGTGCGCCACTACTCGCCGGCAGAGATCGCGGAGTTGTGGAGCCTGAGCGTGGACAGCGTCCGAAAGATTTTTGAGAACGAGCCTGGTGTCCTCGTGCTCGGAAATCCAGAGCCCCGTCGAGGGAAGAGAAGCTACACGACGCTGCGAATCCCGGAGCACGTTGCCCAGCGAGTTCACCGAAGACTGTCAAAGGTGTAGACTCCCCGCCATGCTGACGACTTATCGACGACATCGAAAAGATTGTGAGCACCGCGACGAGGGAAGAAAGTACCGTCGCTGCCGCTGCCCGATCTGGGTCGACGGCTTCCTCGACGGACACGAGATCCGCAAAACACTAGACACCCGTGATTGGGAACAAGCGCAGGACATGATTCGCGAGTGGGAGGCAGCCGGTGAACTGCCAGCCGGCGACGGCCGCGAGCCGGTCACGATTGAACGGGCCAAGAAGGAGTTCCTCGCGGATGGTGACGCGCGCAAGCTAAGAAACTCGACGCTTGACCGCTATCGTATTCTTTTTCGGCAACTCGATTCATTCGCGGTGAAAGAAGGCATCCGCTTTCTGAAAGAGCTCGACACTCCGACGCTGAACAGATTTCGTGCTTCGTGGAAGGGCGATAGTGGCTTAGCTCACTTGAAAAAGCTCGAGAGGCTACGCAGCTTTTTCAAATTCACACAGGCTAACGGCTACCTTAAGCAGAACCCCGCAGCGGCGATCCGCAACCCTAAGATCCGGCCGAATCCGACTCTGCCTTTTTCCCAAGAGGAGATGCTGGCACTCCTGACGGAGGCAGCGAAGAAAATAGATGAGGTGCGCCCTGAGGCGAAGAATCGCTGGCGGCGTGCGCGGGCGTTGCTGCTGTTCTTGCGCTACACCGGATTGCGAATCTCTGACGCGGTGGGCTGCGCGGCGGACCGGCTGCAGGGCGGCAAGCTGTTTCTGTATACGCAGAAAACTGGGCAGCACGTTTACTGTCCGCTGCCGGCGTTCGTGTTGACCGAACTCGAAGCTGTGCCCAAGGTCAGTGAGAGATATTGGTTTTGGACAGGACAGGGAAGCGTAGAGACGGCGCGCAAAAAATGGAGCGAAGCGCTGGCTGATTTGTTCGGCCTCGCGAAGGTGAAGGATGGTCACGCGCACCGCTTCCGTGACACGTTCGCGGTGGAGCTGCTGAAGGCGGGCACTCCGATCGAGCGCGTTTCAATTTTTCTCGGGCACTCAAGCGTGCGCATCACCGAGAAGCATTACAACCCGTGGAACCGTGCGCGTCAGGAGCAAGCCGAGGCAGACGTCACGCGCTCATGGGCGACTGATCCCCTAGTGCTCCTCGAGACGAAGGGGACGCCAGAGGTACACGGAAAGCCAACGCGTGCGAACTGATTGAAATTAAACGAGAAGGAATGGCGGGGACGACGGGACTCGAACCCGCGGCCTCTGCCGTGACAGGGCAGCGCTGTGATGTAACTGATTGATATCAAACGGTGTCGGCGGACATCTTTTGATACCACATGGTACCGGATGTCACTTCTTATCGTCCCCTTATTGTACCCAGATTTGGCCGAGTTACTGAATTTCTCAGGCCCCGTCTCAGAATAACTTTCGGGTTGCCCACCACCGGAAGGTGGCCAGACCAGTCAACACTAGCGCGTTTGTCGGTACTAACCCGACCGGCGAACCGATTACTTCCGGGTTGCCCGTAATCCAGGCCCAATCCCAAGGAGCAGCCGGGTGGGCGTCAAAACCTCGCATTCACACCCCAGTGTCCTCATGAAAAGTGAGTCGGGTCAGGTGCAGCCCTCTCAAGGCTTACCTCTCCGTCCACAATTCACCGATACGCAATGACCAGGCGATCGAGACCGATCTCCGGAGGGGCGAGCTCAACTCGCGCGAAGCCGGCACTTTTCGAAATGCTTTCGAGCTCGGCGAAAGTGTAAGCGTCGCCGGCGGGCGTAGTGGCCAGCATCATCATGCTGAAGGCCGCCGCGGTGGGCGGCGAAACACGATCAGGATTGGGAACGAGTTCAGCAATTGCGGCGCGGCCGCCTGGGTTTAGCACGGCATGCACCTTGCGCATGAAAGTTGTGCAGGTGGGCGGATCGAAATGGTGCAGGAAATTGGTGATCAACACCAGATCATAGCCGCTGCCAAAATCGGTTTCGAAGGCGCTGCCGGGAAGCAGGTGGTAGCGATCGGCAACCCCCATTGCCTGCGCATTCTTCCTTGCGACTTCGAGCACATTCTTCCAATCGGATGCATAGATGTGTGCGGCGGGATTCTGTTTTGCCGCGGAGATTCCGAAGATGCCGTGACCGGCGGCGATATCGAGAACTTTGTGTGCCTCGCCGCCTTTGCGGAGTTCG
>DATBYP010000111.1:0-4472 GCA_036513675.1 Candidatus Acidiferrum sp. | reverse complement strand
TATCCCGGCGATGGGAGGCGGCTCTTTTTCCAATATCGCGGATGCGACACTCAAGCGGCTTTTCCCCTCGAAGGCCCGCTTGCCGGTGAGCATCTCGTACAATACCGTCCCGAGCGAAAAAATGTCACTCCTGCCGTCCAGGTCTTGCCCCTCAACCTGCTCCGGCGACATGTACTGGAACGTGCCCACAATCGTCCCTCGCTCCGTCACCGGCGAATCCTGTTTGCTCGCCGTTAGAGTCGCCAAACTCGCCAGCGGAGCAACAGGCTTAGCCAATCCAAAATCCAGCAGCTTCGCACCGCTCGGCGTCAGCATGATGTTTCCCGGTTTCAGATCCCGGTGCACCACTCCGCCGCGATGGGCTTTATCCAGCGCGTCCGCAATCTGTGCGCCCCATTTCAGCACCTGTTCCAGCGGCAGCGGCCCGTTCTCCAGACGCTTCGCCAGCGTCTCGCCCTCGACGCACTCCATCACCAGATAGTCGATTCCGTCCTGATGACCGACGTCGTGCAACACGCAGATATGTGGATGATTCAGCTGCGAGATGGTTTTCGCTTCACGCTCGAAACGCAGCTTGTGTACGGGATCAGAGGAAAATTGCGCAGGTAGAATCTTGATGGCGACGCTGCGCTCCAGTCGCGTATCCCGCGCGCGGTACACCTCGCCCATCCCGCCAGCGCCGAGTGGGGCCACAATCTCATAGGGCCCGAGCCGCGTGCCTGCCGCGATCGCCATACCGCGGGGATTATACTCCGACTCGAAATGCCCTCCCTACCTCTCCGGTTAATTTCAGTGTCAACGAAGCGCCTGGCTGTCATTGTCAGCTTCTGAGTAGCCGACAATCGGGAGTTATCGCGTGGCAGCGCAAATCGCAAGGCTCAATACGACCATTTCTAAGATTTCTCAGCCAATACGCTAGCGTGCGGGACGCGTGTTTCGTGGCACTTGTCTGGCGCCGTCTTCTCGCGCACAATCACCCGCAACGGAGGAGGCAGGTGTGCCATGGAATACAGAACTTTTCGTAGGCCGGCAAGCATCTTCGGGAGCGTTTCTTGTCTGATTTGGATTGTGCTTCCAGTGCTGATTGCCTTGCCCGTTGCCGCGCAGACGCGGGTTCCGCTTCAACCCTTTGCACAGCAGGTGCGTCAAGTGGAAACGAGCCTTGCTTATCTCGGGCAGCCTCTCGCCCAGAATGATGGGGATGCAATCAATCAGGCTGTGGGAAATGCAAACGAGGCCGCCGCAATTGAGGGTCTAGAGCAGATCCTTGACAAGTACACGCTGGCGATTGTGGAGATCAATGCCGAGAGCCGCGTCAAAGTGCAGCCGGGCCCCGCTAAGCCCGAACTAGTGGAAGCCGGGGCACGCATCTTTCTCGTGAAAGTCATCAACAAGGCTGGAGTAACAGCTCGGCTGGTAGCGGAGAGCTCGAGTGCCCTTCCTGTTTTTGTTCAATCGGACCTTAGCCCCGAGCCGCCGAAGAAAATGTCAGCTGCCGACACGCGTGACAGGTGGATGGACCTCGAGCTCTACGACAAGGATCCTATGTCCCCACGGCTTTCAGGCCTGCCGCTCGAATACCGAATCCTCCAAATCTACAGCCGTGACCCAGGGCAACGCTCCGCACCGATCAGTTTTAACGTCGGGCAGGGCACGCAAGACGTCGGGTTTCGCGATGAGATGGTCGTTGTCTTCACAGCTCTACCCGCACGTCCGTTGCGACTGTGGGTCCGCGACGAGACCGGAGCACCGTCGATGGCAGCTTTCACTATTCGCGACGCTTTGGGCCGCCTCTATCCGAATCCCGCAAAGCGGCTAGCACCCGACCTCTTTTTCCAGCCGCAGGTCTATCGCGAGAACGGCGACACGATTCTGGTGCCGGCCGGTTCTTATACGGTGACTTCTTCGATGGGACCTGAATATCACGCGCAAACGAAAGAAGTCGACGTGACGGCAACGGGATCAAACGAGGTTTCCTTCGCGATGCAGCGCTGGATCAATCCAGCGAAATATCGTTGGTATTCTGGTGACCACCACGTGCACGCGGCGGGCTGCTCGCACTACCAGAATCCCACCGAAGGCGTGCAACCGGATGATATGGTGCGCCAAATCCAGGGCGAGAAATTGAACGTGGGCGCCGTGCTAACTTGGGGGCCCTGTTACTACTATCAGAAACAGTTTTTTAGCGGCAAGGATCATCCCCTCTCAAAGCCGGACCGGCTGATGCACTACGACCTGGAGGTTTCCGGGTTTCCATCGAGCCACGCTGGGCATTTGGTGTTGCTCGGGCTAACGAATCAAGATTATCCACATTGCGTTCGGATCGAGCAGTGGCCCACGTGGGATCTGCCCGTTTTGCGATGGGCCAAATCGCAGGGAGCTTCCGCGGGCTTTGCGCACTCTGGCTGGGGGCTTGCAGTGAAGTCGCGCGAACTTCCAAATTACGAAGTTCCAGGCTTCGATTCCATTGGGGCTAACGAATACATCGTGGACGTGACGCATCCCGACGTGGTCGATTTCATTTCCACCATGGACACGCCTTATCCCTGGGAACTCAACATTTGGTATCACACGCTGAATGTCGGGTTCCGCACGCGCATCTCTGGAGAGACAGATTTCCCATGCATCACAGACGCCCGCGTCGGGCAGGGTCGTGTCTACGCCAAGGTTGACGGGACGCTCAGTTACAGCGGCTGGGTGGAGGCCCTGCGCGCGGGCCGAAGCTACGTGTCCGATGGCAGGAGCCATCTCATGGACTTCAATGTGAACAACATTGAGGTAGGAACGAATGCGAGCGAGGTGAGGCTGCCGGGAAGAGGAACGGTGCACGCGCGGGTGAGGGTGTCGGCTTACCTCAGCCCCGTTGTGTCGGGAAGCGAAGGTATACCTTCTGACCGAGGAAATTACTTCTGGATGTCCGCTTTGAACAACCGCAACAGCTCAGCGGACAACATCCATGATCGTCCGATAGATCAAACACCGTACTGGCACGTGGAAAGGGCGCGCATAGGAAACACACGCGAAGTGCCCGTTGAGCTGGTGATGAATGGGAAACCGGTTGCGCGGAAGAACATCGTTGCGGATGGAAGTATTCAGGATGTCTCTTTTGACGCATCCCTCGAGCGAAGCAGCTGGCTAGCAGTGCGTATTCTGGGTTCTTCACACACCAACCCCATTTTCGTATTGGTGGAAGGAAAACCGATTCGCGCGTCGCGTCGGAGCGCCCAGTGGTGTCTTGCCGCTGTAAACCAGTGCTGGACTCAGAAGGCTCCTAAGATTGCGACGGCTGAACTCGCGGACGCGCAAGCAGCCTACGATCACGCCCGGGAGGTTTATACCAAACTCATCGCGGAATGCGCGCAATAGGTGGGTTGAGCGCTACCTAAGCGAGCGGAAAGCCTCAAGTGTCCAGACATCCTGCGCGTCTTCCCGGCGCAGGACGTAACGTTCGCCGTTCGCGAGGAGCACGCGGAAATAGGTCGCGCCAGGTGAGTACCAGCGGTCTTCCACCTCGGCAACCTCTACCATCTGCTCACCGATCTGCAGTTTCACCGGGCGCTCGTCGCCTTTGTATCCGGCATGGCACTCCACATGGACGATCTTCTCAACCAAGCGCGCGCTCTCCTCTGCGGCTTTCCGCGCGCTCTGCGTTCCATGCCGCGCCCAAGAAAATAATTACGGTGGACAGCTCCATCCAGATGAGCAATCCGATCACGGCCGCCAATCCTCCGTAGATCATTCCGTACGGCATCTTGCGCACATAAAAGCCAAACCCGAGGTCCGCCACCCACCACAGCAGCGTCGCAATCATGGCTCCTGGGAGGACGCTTCGCAGGCTTTGCTCCTTCGGCCGCGCCCATCTATAGATGATCGTAACCGCAATCATCGCCAGCAAGATGGCGATGCCATGAAAGAAAACAGCCCACAACGCTTGTACCGAGGGGCCTTTCCCGAACTCCGAACCTAGCCATTCCCGCAACGGCCGCCCGAATATGCCCAAAATTGCCGCCACCAGTAGCGGAGCAATCGTCAAGATGAGCAGCGCGAGCGCACGCAATTGCCTGGCAAGAAAACTCGGGCGCTCGGGATCGCCGTAAATTGTATGAATTCCTTCCATCAACAGCCTCATCACTTGCGTGCCCGCCAGCAGCGTTCCGCCCAGACCCACTAGCGCCCATTTCCACGCATCCGGGCCGCGCTTGACCAGAAACTCCGAAACAATCTGCTGGCTTCCGGGCGGGAGGAAAGTCGTCAAATCCGAAATCAAATCGAACAGGCTGGTGCGGCCGCCGATGGGGCTCGTCGCCAGGCCCACGGCAATCAGCAAGGTAGGGAAGAACGCGAGGAAGAGATTGAACGCAACCGCCTGCGCGATCATGCTGCAGCGAGGGAAAACCCTCCCGAACATGCTCAGCGCGCGCTTCGAAAGGGCCGCGGATGCAATCATCGATGGGCATTATACCTGCGCCGGC
>DATBYP010000110.1:0-5833 GCA_036513675.1 Candidatus Acidiferrum sp. | reverse complement strand
GAAGGAAAGACGGGCGCGGACTACATTGCGGACGTTTTGAAAAGCGCCGGCCTGCGCGTGGTGCTATCGCAGCAAGAGGAGGCCGAAGACCAGTACGAGGAAGAGTTCGAAGATTTGTTGCACTTCAAAACTCTTGAAGATGCGGAACTCAGCATCATGCGTCTTGACGAGCTGATGCGCAAATTTCAGTCGCAAGGCGAGCGTGCGGCGGTCGAGCGCGTCTTGAACGTGGCGCGCCTCGGTAAGCGCCGCGCTGAAATGATCTCCCGCAACCCCAAAGTTGAGGCCAACAAGCGAGCCGAGAAAATCGAGATCGCCAATTGGTTCCGCATCTGGCTGGAAACGCCGGACGCGTTCTTCGATTGGCTAGACGTCCGCAAGCAAGCACCCGATTTCCAGGCGCAATTCCCCCAGACGGAATCCGAAGTATGAGCGCCCCCGGTAAGCCGCCCCTTGATCCTAGCGCGTTAGAGTTGCCGCCGTTCTCCCTTGATGTGGAAGCTCTCGACCTTGGTGCCGATATTAAGGCCGTCGGACTTGAGTTGCTCGGAACGGAAAGCCGCGAGCCGGTGCGCGGCAAGGACGCAGCCGTCATTTGGGCCGCCGTATTTCCCGCCCTCGCCGCAAATGAATTCTTCGTCGTTGATTTCTTCAGCCATATCGACCGCGTTCGCGAATTCTGCAACCTTCACGAAATTCACTACCGCGAAGCCGCCGAACGCTGCCTGGTGTTGCCGCAGCCGAGCGAAACGCAACTCGAAGAACTCTTCCAGCGCTTCGAAGGCGAAACCTTCGGGGCGCGGGCTGGTGGGCTGGCGCAAGGGGGCGATGCGGAGCTCGAAAAGGAGCTTTCGCGACGGGGCTTGGATGCGTATCAGCCCGCGTACGCCCGTTACGCTTTTTGTGCCGTTTGCGAGCCGGAAGATGGCTGGACGACGCTCCTTAGCCAAACCCTCTGGCCCACCGAAGTCATCCGCCGCATTCGCCCGGCGGTGCAGAAATTTGACGTTTACATTGCGCGGCCTCACTAAAATCAAGCCATGGCTCCTCCGCGTTGACGCGCATTCCTGTGGTTGCTAGATTGCTTCGTTTGTATCGATGAGGACGGTCGGATTGAACGTACGCGTGCTGACTTGGATGATCTGGGCGACACTGGCGTCGCTTTCTTGCGGCTGCGGCAGTCGGTCCATCAAAACGACCACCACTGTGCCCCCGCGCGCAAGACCAGTAGTCCGCGACGCCACGCGCGACGAACTGCTCGAGAAATACAACGAAATCGCCCGCTTGGTGAAAAGTGTAAACGCCACCGTCGAGCTCAAGCCTACTGCTGGCTCGAGGTACAGCGGCGTCATCGAGGAGTATCACGAGGTGAAAGCATTCCTTCTCGCGCAGCGACCCGCGCAAATCCGGATGATTGGTCAAGCGCCCGTTATCGGCAAAACTATCTTCGATATGGCCAGCGATGGCGAGACTTTTCGCGTCTACATTCCCTCGAAAAACAAATTCATAGTCGGCCCTGTGGCGGCGGAGCGAAACAGCGAAAAGCCCATCGAGAATCTTCGTCCGCATCATCTGCTGGACGCCCTCCTCTGGTCCGAGGTCCGCAAGGAAGAGAGTGTGCTCTTCGAGGAATTCAACGACGAAATCGCGCGCTATTACGTCTTGACCGTGCTGCGTGGCGGCTACCGCACGGAGATCCTTCGCAAAATCTGGTTCGATCGCGCCGATTTGCAAGTCTCCCGCCTGCAATCTTTTGGTCCCAAGGGCGTTTTGCTTTCGGACGTTCACGTCTCGGATTGGCAGCCTCTCACCGCCGACGAGCAGACTTCAGCTTCCATCACGCCGAGCCGACTGACGGCATTCCCGCGCCAGATCCGTATCGATCGCCCCCACGATGACTACCGCCTGGACTTGCAAATCACCAAGCTCTTTCTAAACGAAGAAGTCCCGCCCGACCGCTTCAAGCTCGATCAACCACCGGGGACCGAGCTTGTGCGTGTAGGCGAGGCTGCGGAGGAAAAGCCGCGATGATGGGCGAGCTCGTCATCCGCAACTTGCTGCACCGCCCATTGCGCACCATGGTCGGCGTGATGGCCGTTGCCGTCGAAGTTGCCCTCGTCGTGCTGATCGTCGGTCTCACTTCTGGCCTCCTAACGGAAACAGCCAAGCGCATCGAAGGAATCGGCGCAGACATTATGGTGCAGCCCCCTGCCGCCTCCATTTTTCTCGGCTTCAGCGGCTCGCCAATGCCTATCAAGATTGGCGACAAGCTCGCACAGTTGAAATATATGCAGGCAGTCGCCCCTGCACTGCTGCAATTTAACTCGACCGGCGGCGTCGAAGTGATCTACGGCATCGATCCGGAAAGCTTTCGCGCCGTCTCCGGAGGTTTCGTCTTTTTGCAAGGTCACGATATGGAAGGTCCGGACGATTTGTTGGTCGACGATTGGGCCGCCAAAGCCAAGAACCTAAAAGTTGGCGACACTCATAATCTTCTCAATCACGACTGGCATGTGGTGGGCATCGTCGAACATGGTAAGGGCGCCCGCTTGTTCGTCCCCATTTCAACATTGCAGGACCTCGTCGGTGCACACGATAAAGCCTCCATCTTTCTGCTCAAGTGCACGCGGCACGAGCACACCGAAGACGTAATGGAGGAAATTCGCCCCGTCCTTCCTGGTTACACCATCCGCCCCCTAAAAGACTTCCTGTCGCTCATGACTTCCACCAACATCCCAGGCCTCGAGACCTTCATTCACGCTATGATCGCGCTGGCCATCGCCATCGGCCTTCTCGTGATTTTTCTCACCATGTACACCACCGTCATCGAGCGCACGCGCGACATCGGTGTGCTGAAATCGCTCGGCGCCAACCGCGGTTTCATCGTGCGCGCCCTGCTCACCGAATCTGCCGCGCTCTGCATTTTCGGCATTGCCGCCGGCATTGGATTAAGCTACGCCGTGCGCGCCGCATTTCTTGCTGGATTTCCAACGCTTTCGATTTTGATCACTCCGGAATGGGTGCTGCGCGCCGCGGGCATCGCTTTGGCCGGAGCCATACTTGGCGCAAGCTATCCGGCCTGGTTGGCTAGTCGCAAAGATCCCGTCGAGGCGCTTTCCTATGACTAGAAGCGGCAAACTTTAAGATGGGCACGTCTAGGCAGCACACGGCAATCGCGGCTACAATACAAGAACCTGCCGGCGCGTTGATTTCTCCTGGGCAAAATAAATTGGAGCCGATACTCAAAACCGAAGGTTTGTGGAAACTTTACCGGGCTGGCAAAGTGGAAGTGCCCGCGCTCCGTGGCGTTAACTTTGAGGTGATGCCCGGCGAGTCGGTTGCGGTCATGGGCCCTTCCGGCTGCGGAAAGTCTTCTCTCCTCTACCTCATCGGCGGATTGGCACAGGCCACACGCGGCCGCGTCCTCGTCGACGGCAACGATCTGACCGAGCTCAGCGACGCGGCCCGTACCAAGCTTCGGCGCCATAAGATCGGCTTCGTCTTCCAGCGCTTCAATCTGCTGCCAACCCTAACCGCCAAGGGCAACATCGCTATCGCCCAATTCATTCACGGCGACGGCTTCGATCCCCATCGCTTCGACGTCGTCACCAAGATGCTGGGCCTCGAAGGTCGTCTGCATCACAAACCTTCCGAACTGTCCGGCGGCGAGCAGCAGCGCGTGGCCATCGCCCGCGCCATCATCAACGAGCCTAAAATCCTCCTTGCCGATGAACCCACCGGCAACCTAGATTCCAAGAATTCCGAAATCGTCCTGCAAATGCTGCGTCAGCTCAATAAAAATCTGGGACAAACCATCGTGATGATCACGCACAATCCAGAAGCGGTCACTCACTTCGATCGCGTCGTGCACATGCGCGACGGTGTGATCGTTGATGGCATCCCGGCGGACTGATATGGCCCCTCTGACCCATATTCTCAAGAAGACTTTTTTTTGGTCCTACGAGCGAGGCGCTTGGCAGTACGACATTGCCGTCGTTCTCATTCTCGTCTTTGTCTTGCTCACGCCTCGGGGCTGGTTCCGCGACCAGCCGGAAATCGGCATGCCCGTTGCGTCCGAGCAAGTCCAGCTCGTTCTGTTTTCCGACGGTGGCCATCGACAGGAGTACCGCGTAGACGCTCGCGTTCTCGCGCCCCCAGAGCAAACTCCGGCTTTGCAGAACGAACTGCACCAAGCCCTGCAGCGCGCCCTCCCCGATTTGCACAACGGTCGATTCTCAATCAGCAACATTGAAGCTGTGCGCGACGACAAAGGCACTGTGATCGCCTACCAAGTCGAAATTCGCCGCTGATCGGTGCACGCTTTCTATTCCCTGGAAACGCCTGCCTTCCCGCGCGCATCCATTCCTATGTGCTACGATTACACCGATTTCAAAAAGCCGGCCCCGTCCTTCCGGCGACAGAGGTCTAGCTTGAAACATGCCTTTTCTTTGGTCGCGCTCGTCGGATTTTGCGCGCTCGCCGGTGTCCTGCAGTTGCGTGCTTCCTCCTCGCAGGATAACCCTCACTGGACCACCGAAAGTGTTTTGAACAGGATCGATAAGGCCGCGTCCGATTTTCGTAGCTTGACCGCGGATATCGAGCAGATCAAATACACCGATGTTGTCAAGGACACGTCCACCCAAACCGGTCAAATTTTCGTCCGGCGCGATCAAAAAATGCGCATCGATCTTACCAAGCCGGATCCCAAGACGATTCTGCGTACGGGAGATTCTCTTTTCATTTACACGCCCAAAATCAACCGCGTCGAGGAATACAATCTCGGCAAGAACCGCTCCATCATCGACCAGTACATGCGCTTAGGCTTCGGCACCAAGTCTCAGGACTTGCAGAAAAGCTACGACGTCAAGCTGGTCGGAGAAGAAGACGTCGATCATCGAAAAACGGTGCTTCTCGAGCTCACGCCTAAGTCCGAAGAAATTCGCAAGCAGATCACGAAGATTGAAATGTGGGTAGACGAGGCCTCCTGGCTCCCCGTTCAGCAGAAGTTCTTTGAGGCCGGCGGCGGCGACTACTTCCTGGTGAAGTATTCGAATATGATGAAGAACCTAAAGATTCCCGATTCCAAGTTCAAGCCGGACTGGCCCAAAAACGCGACTCGCGTGAAGCCCCGGCAATAGCCGCCTCCTCGCGTTCGCGCGAGGCTCTTAGTTCCGCGCTCGCTCCTGCGCCAATAATTGTTCTTTCCGCGAAAGTCCCCAGCGGTATCCGGCCAAGCTGCCGTCTTCGCGAATTACTCGATGGCACGGCACTACAATCGAGACAGGATTTGTCGCGCAAGCTCTCGCAACGGCGCGCACAGCCTTCGGGCTACCCAGCGCCTTCGCTACCTGCGTGTAGGTCCGCGTGCTTCCGCGCGGAATCCTTTGCAGCTCCTGCCAAACGCGCCGCTGAAATGCCGTCGCTTGCAAATCCAGTGGTAACTCCAACCGCGGCGGATTTCCCTCCACACGCTGTACAATTTCCTTCACCCACCGCTCGAAGGAATCCCCGGCAGCCAAAATCTCTGCCCGCGGATACTCTTCGCGCAACTCTTGGACCAGCTTTGCATCGCCGTCTCCAAGATAGACCGCCGAAATTCCTCTTTCCGTCGCTCCAACCAATATCTTTCCCAGTGATGATTTCGCGATGGCGTATCCGATCTTCATGTTCTTTCCTCCCTTTTGGTACGTCGCAGGGGTCATTCCCAACTGCGCGTTACTGCTTTCATAAACGCGGCTCGTCGAACCATAACCTGTTTCGTAAAGCGCTTCAGCGATTCCTTTTCCTTGTCGCAGCATTTTCTTGAAGTGAGAAAGCCGTAACGCCGCCGCCA
>DATBYP010000109.1:0-3107 GCA_036513675.1 Candidatus Acidiferrum sp. | reverse complement strand
TGCGCGGGCAGAGAAACAGCTGGTGATCCCACCGACGGCCAGTCGGAGATGTTGTAGGGCTTTCCAATTTCAAGCGCCTTAATGAACCACTCCGTGGCATAGCGGTGCCGAAGTTCGCGTGGCCAACTCGCCGCCTGCGGCAGGCCCGCAAGATCAACCGGCACGACGTTGCGCGATTCGAGCATGCGACGGCGATGGACCGATAATTTCCAACCAACCAACGAGATAAATCTTCGGCGCACCCGTGGTGAGATTGTCCCGGACCCAACCTGACCAATGCAGGAAGTTGGGATCGTCGCCGGAGAAACCTAATAAACAGAAGCTCGTTTCCATCATCGATTGCTGGACAAGATTCACAAATGGCGCGAACTGTGCTGGAAACTTTCGATAATCCTCCTCTGTGAAAATGAAGGGCTCGTGTGCGGGAAATGTGCCGTGCAATTTCACAATGCGCGGCCGCGCCGCATACGGAATTTCTTCGGTGGTACGGACCACGTCGTAGCTGCGCTCAAATACAATCCGCGCAAGTACGTTCGAGTAACGTGTCCCAGTTTGTACTGAATATGTCGGCCCATGGGAGGCGCAGCAGGCGTTTGTGTAAATCACCAGGCCGATATTCCAGGTCCGGCACGAGATCGCGAATCTTGTTGCTCAGCGCGCTCGAACCAAATGCTGTGTGATATTCCTGGGCCACGCGTAAGAAGCCACTTGTTCCGGACGCCTCCCTCAACGCTGCGTCCAACCTTGGGGGGTCCGAAGGATAGAGCGATTCGCAAAGTGCCTGTGCCATTTCCACCCAATTGGGCATGGAGCGCACCGAACACCGGAAATTGGGTCCGCGTTGCGGCTGAATCCCGTGCCAACCATGATAGATGCGTTGCCGATCGCCTTGTGCCGCCAAAGCGCCTCGCGAATGAATTCGACGTTGGCGATATCTAAGAACATTCAGCGCTTTCGAGGCCGCACCGCAGAATAGCGAAAATAGCAAAGCCAACAGGATCGAAACTATGAAAGGTCCCGCGGAATCTGGACAAATTTGTTCGGTGGGTCGAAGAAAAATAGCGAAGAAAATAGCGAAAAATAAGCGTTGCTATGCCAACACCTTGCGACCCCGCTCAAGGATGCTGTTGAAGGCGATGAAGGGGGGTTAAGGGGGTCATTACCCCCCCCTGGGTCATCTTAGGGGGGGGTGGGGGGCATTATCCCCTGGGTCAATCTTACCGTTACGGGTAACGGAGGACGCAGCCAGCTGGCTGCCGGCCGAAAAATGCAGCACTCACCGGGAACATCCCTGTTACTCGTAACGCTACCCTCTCCAAATTTTGCACCCCCCTGATCGCCTTCAACAGCATCCTTGAGCGGGGTCGCAAGGTGTTGGCATAGCAACGCTTATTTTTCGCTATTTTCTTCGCTATTTTTCTTCGACCCACCGAACAGATTTGTCCAGATTCCGCGGGACCTTTTTCGGACGACGGCCCCGTCACACGTTCGGCACGATGAACGCGCAGATCGGGCGGTGATCACCGGGCCCGAGGCACACATGGCAATGGTGATCCTGACTTGGCTGGACCTGCTCACGCCTGAACAGGTTGCCTGTCGGGACGTAGAGCCAGCCGGAAACTGTCTCCACCAACTGATCGCAGGCGACGGGAAAGCAATCCATATTGCCGCAGCAGGCTAGCGGATACCAGGAATGCGCGAACGCCGGGATGGCGGCAACCAACGCCGCTACGATAAGCAATGCTATTCGCATCGTCGGGACTCGTTCAGCATGGCTCGGACCTGGAGCGGAAGCCGTGCGGTGCAACCACTGATCCTTCGCCGCAAGAACCAACGACTTGGAGATGCCTGCCGGCGCGCGTGAACCGTGCCAGCTGAGACGCGCGCTGACGACGGCGTCAAGCCACCTGGATCAGGCTTCAATGTTAATAGACGGATTTCTAATCCGCAGGTCCCTGCTCCTGCATGAGCGGCGGGAGCTTATCCAAGTACTTTAGCACCAGCGCGATGTTTTCCTTGAACTGAATGGGCTTTGCGTCCTTGAGTGCAGCCTCAAGCTGCGCCAGGTCCTCTTTCTTCTGCGGCTCTGGGATGGATTTGTTGGCCTTAATAGAGGCGATCTCCCTCTTGATCTGATCCGGTGGCTCGGTGAACTTCTTCGTCTGCGGGTCGATGCCGGAAATGATCATGGCGATATTCATTGAGACATTGTCGTATTCGGCGAGGTTCGCAAAGCCATTTTTCTTGACTAGAGCCTCGGCCTCCGGTTCCAGTTTCGGATCTGGTTTGTCTGGATTCGCGCCATCATAGAGCTGCCCCAGATCCTCGGACACAGCGATGAAGCCCTGCATATGCTTTTCCGTAAGCTTGATCTGCTTTAACTCCTGCGCAGTGGCCACGGCGGGGTAAAACAGTGGGAGCGCGAAAAGCGCCGAGAACAACATACCTAGCAATCCCGAACGTCTGGACACCGCGTATTCGGTTCGAATTAGCGACATGGTATGGCCCTCATGTTGATACACGCTTGCACTCCGCAATTTTGGCCTCGGCATGACGACGAGCGCACGGGCACAAGTGTCGAGCCCAATGTTTACGACAACGTTATGCGATTATCGCTACGGCACGGTTGGTTCCACAATTATTGCCCAACTTTGATTTTAATGCACGTCTTGCTCGCAGCCTATATTTGACGTTATGCAATTCATCGTGATGCCGGATTGCGGTGACGCGCGGCGGAGTTCCATCGTCCGGTGACTCTGGAAGATTGTGTCCAGCCAACCTGTATTTGGAATTCCGCAAGGACGGGCCCGCGGTGGGCCGCAACGAAGGCCAGAAGGTTCCAGATGATGCGCAAACCTTCCTTGATTCTACTCGGGGCGGCAGCAGGTGTAGCCATGACGTTGGCTGCAACTCAGCCGCGACTCCAGTTGGATGGCGCGCGCGCGGAAGCCACGGCTAGCGAGGTCTATCGTCAGCTCAGCCTGTTCGGCGACGTATTCGAGCGAGTGCGTACCGATTACGTCGAGAAACCCGACGACGGAAAGCTCATCGAGTCCGCGATCAACGGCATGCTTGCCGGACTCGATCCGCATTCGAGCTACATGGAT
>DATBYP010000108.1:0-2780 GCA_036513675.1 Candidatus Acidiferrum sp. | reverse complement strand
ATTGGATGCGATCGCTTACAGCTCGAATAGCGACCGGAGCTCTCTGCTAAACGAAGCAGTGGCCAATTACTTAGACCTGCAGGCCTATCACGCGGGGCTGATTAAAAAGGGGCTCATGGCGGTCAAGCAGCGACGCACCATCGGCACGGCTGAGGTGCGGGCCAAAATCGTAAGCCTTGCGCGTAGTGCGCGCACCAATCCAAAAAAATAGCGGAGCGGAGGTAGTGGGTACGTATAATCCCCTGCGCAATGCGAATTCATCCGCTCGATCTGGCCATTGTCGTGGTGTATTTGCTGGGCGTGACGGCGCTGGGCATGCATTTCCGCCGCAGGTCGCATGACCCCCGCGATTATTTCCTCGGTGGACGCACAGCGCCATGGTGGGCGCTGGCGTTTTCGATTGTCGCGACGGAAACCTCCACACTCACCATCATCGGAACGCCTGCCATTTCTTACGCGGGAAATCTGACATTTCTTCAGTTAGTTTTCGGGTATTTGGTTGGACGCGTGCTCATCGTGCTGCTTCTGCTGCCGGGCTATTTTCGCGGAGAATTCTTCACCGCCTATGCGCTCATCGAAAAGCGCTTCGGCGAGAAAATGCGCGCCGTAGCAGCGAGCACCTTCCTCATTACTCGCGCGCTGGCCGAGGGCGTCCGCGTTTCCGCCATCGCCTTGGTGATCAGCGTCGTGTTGGGCACCTCAGAGAAATTGGCCGTGGTGCTTGTCATCGCGTTGACCATTCTGTACACGCTGGAAGGCGGAATGAAAGCAGTGATCTGGACCGACGTCGCACAACTGCTGCTGTATTTGACTGGCAGTGCCGTGACTCTTATCGTCCTCCTGCATCGTATTCCGGGCGGATGGAGTGAAGTCACGCAGGTGGCGGCCGCCGCCGGCCACAAACTGCAGGTATTCGATTTTTCGTTCCATTGGTCAACGAAATACACATTTTGGTCCGGCTTGATCGGCGGCGCATTCCTGACGATGGCCAGCCACGGAACTGATCAAACGATCGTGCAACGTCTGCTCGCCGCGCGCACCGAACGCGATAGCCGCCGCGCGCTTCTGACCAGCGGCCTCATTGTCTTGATGCAGTTCACGGTCTTCTTGTTAATCGGTGTGCTGCTCTTCGTGTTTGCCCAGCACACTCCCCTGCTCGCACCGGGCGAACGCGCCGATCGTATCCTTCCGTTGTTTCTGGTGCGCGAGATGCCCCCTGGCCTGGCGGGTTTGCTGCTCGCCTCCATCATAGCCGTGGCAATGTCCAACGCCAGCGGCTCGCTGAATTCCCTCGCGGCTTCAAGCGTTCTCGATTTCTCTCGTCTGCGAGGAAAGGCAGCCGACTCGGCAACTTTTTTGAAGCTCTCGCGGCGCATGACGCTTGCTTGGGGACTAGTCTTGATGGCTTTCGGCCTGAAAAAATGGGGACCGCTGCTAGAAGCGGGATTGACAATAGCGTCGCTTCCATTTGGCAGCTTGCTGGGGCTGTTCCTTCTGGGCACCCTGGATCGTGGCGCGAATGCGCGTGGCGCGCTCATCGGCATGTTCGCTGGACTCGCAGCGATTCTCTGCGTATTTCGATTTACCAGTGTCGCGTTTACGTGGTACGTGATGATTGGAACGAGCGTGACGTTCGCCGTCGGGTCTATGATTAGCCGGGTTACGAAGCGGGCCGAACCTTCGCCCCAGAAAGTCAGCACGACCGTTCGCTAGAGAAAAGGAAAGTCGTGGCAACCAAGGAAGCGCTCACGGAAACACCGACGGAGAAGCGGCTCGACCTCGTCCGCGGCCTCGGTGCATGGGCCTCCGGCGCAATCGTCGTAGGCACGATGATTGGTACGGGAATTTTTCTCAAGCCCGCCGAAATGGCTCGCGAAGGCCGCTTCGTCTCTGTGGTATTCGCGGCTTGGATCGTGGGCGCAATTCTTTCGCTCTTTGGCGCGCTCTCCTATGCGGAATTGGGCGCGATGATTCCCGAAGCGGGCGGAGAGTACGCGTACCTGCGCCGCGGCTTTGGCCCCGTGTGGGGATTTCTTTTCGGCTGGATGCATTCTATCGTCGGGCGACCCTCATCGGCGTCTTCCATCGCGGCGGGACTGGTGCGCTTTCTCGGATTCCTTGTGCCTGCCGTGGCGACTCCGATTTTCACCCTGCACATCGCACTTCCTGGCCTTACCGGTTGGATGAAGCCTTACGACTTCGTCTTTACCTGGGGGCAACCCCTCGCCGTGCTTTGGCTCGCCACTATGACTGGCGTGAACTATCTCGGCGTGCGGCTCGGCGGCGCAGTTCAGGTTTTTCTTACCGCGATCAAAATCATTTCTGTAGTCATCGTGATCGGTGTAGCCCTTTTTGCGCCGGTCTCGTCGCACGCGCCGGATCCCATCTGGCCAGCTTCGCTCGACGCGGGCGTATTCAGCGCCTTTCTCGCCGCTCTAGCTGCGGCGCTGTGGGCCTATGACGGATGGGAAGATCTAAATCTGGTCGGCTCGGAGGTGCAGGATCCTCAGCGCAATTTCCCGCGCGCCCTGGTTGGCGGCGTTTCTCTCGTCGCCATCATCTACCTGCTGTTCAGCGCGGCGTGCTTGAAGGTGCTGCCCTTCGACGCCGTCGCATCTTCCCAGCACATCGCATCCGATGTAGTCGCCCACGTGGCCGGGCGCGGCGCGGCTACTTGGATCACGTTAGCCATGGTGATCTCCGCGATTGGCTCGATGAATTCCTCAATTTTGAGCGGCGCGCGCGTGCCCTATGCCATGGCGCGGGACGGGATCTTCTTC
>DATBYP010000107.1:0-4758 GCA_036513675.1 Candidatus Acidiferrum sp. | reverse complement strand
CTTTGGCGCAGTAGACCACGGGGATGGGAGTGCCCCAATAGCGCTGGCGCGAAATGCCCCAGTCTTTGAGGCGATAGATGGTTTCACGCCGGCCAAAGCCTTCGGCTTGCGCGTGCGCGGACATGGCGAGAATGGCCTCGTCGACCGGAAGGCCACTGTACGGGCCGGAGTTCACCAGCTTGCCGCGTTCATGCTCATCGAAGGCCGCGGTCATTTTCTCGGGAACTAGCGGCTCGGCGCCTTCGGGTTGCACGACGACGCGAATCGGCAAGCCATATTTGCGGCAGAACTCGAAATCGCGCTGATCGTGGGCGGGGACAGCCATGATCGCGCCCGTGCCGTATTCCATGAGGACGAAGTTCCCTACCCAGATGGGAAGCTTCTCTTGATTGAAAGGATTGATGGCGTAACGGCCGGTGAAAAAACCGATCTTTTCCGCAGTGGCGAGGTCTTCTGCCTTCACTGAAGTCTGTCGCATCTGAGCGAGCTTGGCTTCTGCGTCTTTTTGCTGTGACGATCCGGCGATTAGCTTTTGCACCAGCGGATGCGTGGGCGCAAGGATAATCGCACTCGCTCCGTAGATCGTATCGATTCGGGTGGTGAAGACTTCGATGGGCTCGACGCCGGCAAGATCGGCTACGGGAAACTTCACGCGCGCGCCGATGGACTTGCCGATCCAGTTGCGCTGCATGGTGATGACGCGCTCGGGCCAGCCGCCTTCGAGTTCTTTCAGGTCGTGGAGAAGCTGCTCGGCGTAGTGCGTGGTCTTGAGGAACCACTGCTCGATTTCGCGGGACTCGACGAGAGTGTCTTCGTGACGCCAGCAATAGCCGCCGTTGACGACTTGTTCGTTGGCCAGCACGGTGCAGCACTTGGGACACCAGTTGACGCGGCTCTTCTTGCGGTAGGCGAGGCCGCGCTCGAGCATGCGCAGAAAGAACCACTGATTCCAGCGATAGTATTGGGGATCGCAGGTAGAAATTTCGCGGCGCCAATCATAGCTGAAGCCGAAGCGGCGCAGGACGCGCTGGAATTCGGCGATGTTGTTGTTGGTCCAGGTGCGTGGGTGTGTGTTGTTCTGGATGGCGGCGTTTTCGGCGGGCAGGCCGAAGGCATCCCAGCCCATGGGATGCAGCACATTGAAACCGCGCATACGCTTTACGCGGGCCACCACGTCGCCGATGGTGTAATTGCGCATGTGGCCCATGTGCATCGTGCCAGAGGGATAGGGCAGCATCTCCAGCGCGTAATACTTGGGCTTAGCGGGATCTACTTCCGTTTCGAAGACGCGCGCCTCGGCCCAGCGCTTTTGCCACTTAGCTTCGATTTCCTGTGGGTTGTATTCCGCCACGCCGAGCTATCCCCTTCTGCGTTTTTTTGGCTTCGCGGGCGATTTCTTTGTGGGCTGTGAAAGGCGCCCGCGGGAAAGCACCGCGGCCGCTACATTTGCTCGCATCTTGCGGCTTGCTGCTTGAGTCGATTTTACTTGCTGCGCTACCTTCTTTTTTGCCGCGGCGGTCAGCATGGAGAAGCCTTTTGCGGCTTGGGGGGCTTGGTCCTTGAGGCCAGCGAATTCCCAGAGGGCGGCGACGTTGCGGCGGTCGTCGCCGGGGTCGTCGATAGGCGTTTCGGCTAGGAACGCGCGGCCAGCAAGGCCTTCGGGCGGGGCGGCGCTGAGACGCAGATGCGTGAGGAAGCGGCGGAACGCTTCGGCACCGATTTTGCCTTTGCCGATGTGTTCGTGACGATCGACGCGACCGCCGAGCGGAATCTTGGAGTCGTTGATGTGGAAGACCGGGATGCGCTCCAGGCCAATGACGCGGTCGATCAGTTCCAGCGTGGAGGCGAGGCCGGTTTCGCTTTTGATGTCATAGCCGGCAGCGAACAAGTGCGCGGTGTCAAGGCACGCGCCTACTTGGAGGTTGCGCAGCGCGTTCAGCATTTCGCCGAGTTCTTCCAGGCGCGCGCCAAGCGCGGTGCCCATACCTGCGGTATTTTCCAGCAGAATGCGAAGCGAGGTGGGCGGAAGATTTTTTGCCGCCTGCTTAACGGATTCCACGGCGAGGCGCGCGGCTTGGTCGGGTTTGCAGTCGCCGCATGCGCCGGGGTGAACGACCACGAAATCGGCGCCGAGGGCGACGCCTCGGACGAGTTCATCATGAAAGGCCTGAATCGAACGGGTGCGCAGCATGGGCTGCTGCGCGGCCAGATTGATCAAATAATTGGCGTGAATGACGAGGGGACCAAGTCCGAGAGTTGCCCGGCGTGCGCGAAAAGCGGTGGCGTCCACTTCCGCGACTCGCGCTGGTCCACCGGCCCACATGCGCGGACTGGCCGAGAAGATTTGCAGGGCGTTGCAGCCGAGCTTGTGCGCGGATTCGAGCGCGTTGAGATGGCCGCCGGCGATGGAGGTGTGGATGCCGATGCGCAGGGTGCCGTCCATCCAGTTCGGCGGCGCGGGTTCGGGCTCAGGTTCGGGGCGGTATTCGTCTTCCGGATCAAATTCGATGACGTTTGTGAGGGGCTGTTCAGGCATTCCCAATGAGAAATTCTGCTCCGTGTTGAATTCACTATTCTAACACAGTCAGCAGGAGCCTGTTTCTCGACGATAGACTGGCATCCCTAGATTGGCCGGCATCGCGAAAGCGGGAGCAAAGACTCCCGCACTCCAAATTTGCGGGGCTGCGTTGGGTAGCTTACAGTAGAGGTTTAATGAATCAATTAGGAGCAAGAGATGCTTGTCGTGATGCAGTCGCATGCTTCGGAGGAGCAGGTGCGCGCGGTCTGCCGGCGCATCGAGAGCCTGGGACTGAAGGCGCATCCGATTCCGGGGACGATCCGGACGGCGATCGGAATCACCGGGAACAAGGGCGCGGTCGACCTGGGCGTGCTGGAATCGCTGCCGGGGGTGGTGGAGTGCATTCCGGTCAGCAAGCCTTACAAATTGGTGAGCCGCGACGCGAAGGAAGAAGACAGCGTATTGCGGATTCCGACGCCTTTGGGTGACGTGATGGTCGGCGGCGAAAAAGTGGCGCTGGTGGCAGGGCCGTGCGCGGTGGAGAGCGAAGAGCAGGCGTTTGCGATTGCCGAGCGGTTGGCAAAGACCGGGGTGCGGCTGTTTCGCGGTGGGGCGTATAAGCCGCGGACTTCGCCGTATAGCTTTCAGGGCATGGGTGAACCAGGGCTGAAGATTTTGGCGAAGGTGCGCGAGAAATTTGGATTTGGGATTATTACCGAGGCTATCGACAACGAGAGCCTGGATTTGGTCGAGGAATATGCGGACGTGATTCAGATTGGCGCGCGGAATATGCAGAATTTTTCGCTGCTCAAGCGCGCGGGACGGGCGAAGAAGCCGGTGCTGTTGAAGCGCGGGATGTCCGCAACGCTGGATGAGTTTTTGATGGCGGCGGAATATGTGCTGTCCGAAGGAAATTACAACGTGATGCTGTGCGAGCGCGGCGTGCGCACGTTTGCGGATCATTCGCGGAATACGCTGGATTTGACGATTGTGCCGGCGGTGAAAAAGCGCAGCCATTTGCCGATTCTGGTCGATCCCTCGCATGGGACTGGGAAGCGGCACAAGGTGCTGCCGCTTTCGCGGGCGGCGATCGTGGTGGGCGCCGACGGATTGCTGGTCGAGGTGCATCACGAGCCGGACAAAGCGCTGTCGGATGGGATGCAATCGATTTTGCCGGAGGAATTTGCGGAGCTTACGGAAGAGGTGCGGCAGATTGCGGCGGTGCTGCACCGGCAGGTCAACTGATTTCAGAAATGAGAACAGCCAGAAATGGCTGTCCCAGTGTCACTCCTTGTGAAGAATCCTTTGCGAAATGTGCGGGTGGTTTTGCTGACGGCGGTGCTGCTGGTGAGCGCGGCGATTTTGCTGTTGCGCGAGCAGCGGGCATCGTTTTTGCGGCCGGGGCTGCGGCTGAATGCGTATGTGAGCACGGCGGATGGGAGCGTGGCCGTCGTGGATTTGGTACGGCTGCGCGCTGTGGCGCGGATTGATGTGGGACCGGGACTTTCTGGAATGCGCGAACACCCGACGCGGGCAGAGGTGTGGGGCGTAAGCTCGCAGGGCGGATACGCGTGGGTACTGAACGCGCGGGTGAATCAGGTGACAGCGCGCGTTCCGGTGGGGGCGATGCCGTATGCGCTGGATTTTTCTGTGGATGGCAGTCGCGTGTACACGGCGGCTTCGGGAAGCGATGCGGTGGTTGCGATCGATTGTCAGACGCATGCCATTGTGGCGCGGGGGCGTACGGGGCGCGAGCCGGTGCTGGCGCGGGCGACTCCGGATGGGAAGAGCGTGCTGGTGGTGAACCGGCGCGATGCTTCGCTGGGAATTCATGACGCGGCTACGTTGTCGCTTCGCGGCAGCGTGCCGGTGGTGGCACAGCCGGAGGATGTCGCGGTGATGGGCGACAGCTCGGTGGCGTTCGTGCTGAGCCGGACGGAGCCGCGGTTATCAGTGGTGGATTTGCTGCGCGGTGTGCTGTTGACCAATCTTCAGCTTGCGGGGAAACCATCGGAGATGCTGCTGAAGCCGGATGGAGGCGAGCTCTACGTGATTTCGCCGGAGTCGCATGGGCTGCAGGCGATCAATACTTGGACGCACGAAGTTGGCGACTACGTGCTGCTGGGGTCGGCGCCGACGCATGGTGTGCTGCTTCCGGATGCCAGCGAGATGTTTGTAACGGACACTGCGGCGGGACGCGTGGCGCCGGTCGACATCTACAATCGCCGCGTGGGGCGACC
>DATBYP010000106.1:0-4476 GCA_036513675.1 Candidatus Acidiferrum sp. | reverse complement strand
TACAAGCAGCCGGACTGGAAAGAAAAGCTGGCCGCGGCCACGCCCAAAGGCGTGGACATCGACTACGAAAATGTGGGCGGCGAAATCATGCACGAAGTGTTGAAGCGCATGAATCTGCACGGGCGCGTTGTTTTGTGCGGGCTGATTTCGGGTTATACCAAGGAAGATCCGGCCCTCGAGAGCTTCGCCACGATTTTGAGGAAACGCCTGCGCGTGCAAGGTTTCATCGTCCTCGACTATGCGGATCGCTTCATGGAAGGAGCCACACAGCTCGGCAAATGGAAAATGTTCGGTAAACTGAAAGACCGGGAAACGATAGTGGAAGGCCTGGAGAAAGCCCCCGACGCCATCAACATGCTCTTCACCGGCGGGAATATCGGCAAGCTGATCGTAAAGGTGTGATTCGCTGAAAGCCGACCAAGGAATTATCGAGGAGGCGGAGGGCCGTTGCGCTTGCGCTCTTCGTCGTGGCGCTTCAGAAAGTCTTCGAATTTCGGTTTTTGGTCGGGAGTAAGAATCGCGCGAACTTCGTTGCGCCCTTTTACGCGAATGGCATCGATTTGAGCCTCGCTTTGATCATGAATGGCTTTCGTTTCGCCATGCCAGTGAAGCAAGATACCGTCCAGCTCTTGCGCCTGCTGCGGAGTCAGGGATAGCTCCTTCGTAAGCTCCTCCACCCGGTGCGCGCGACGCTCCGGTTCGCTAAGCGGAGGATTGGCAGCATTCACCGGCCGATGCGCGAACAGATAGCCCAGCACTCCCCCCAGCGCCGCGCCCAGAAGAAATACGGCGCCGACCCAAAGGGCAGCCTTGCGCGTGGCAGGAGTATCGGTCATTGCCCGGTCTCCGAAGTCGGTAGGACGTCGTCCAATGGCGCGGATTGCGATGAGTCAAAGAGAGATTCAGCAGTCGCTTGGTTGCCGGAGTTCTGTGTGAACTTGGGCGATTCGTATAGCCATGTTGTGGCCACCAACAGTGCCAGGGCAGAAGCCCAGGTTAGGCGCGCAGCCAACCGCGGCACAGCAGCCCATGCCTCCAGCGATCGGCGTAGCTCGGATTCCCGGGCGGCGATGGCAGCCATCACCCGTGGCGCAAACCACGGCGCTGGCGTTGCGGCGACCGAAGGCATTTCCCGGAGGAGACTCCTGCTCATAAATACTTCGTCGGCAGCAGCCTGGCAATCGGGGCACGCGGCCAAATGTTCTTGCTGTGCCGGCGAAAGCGCCGCAATGTCAGCGGCGCCTTCGAGTGCGTCGCGAAGGCGTCCACACTCGTCTAGCTTCTTTCTAATTCTTAGCAGGTCCCACATACCCGCCTCCTTACTGCATTACCAAAATTGCTCCCAAGTTCAAGCGATCTCTCATGTTTCAGTTTGGAACACTCTTAACCGCTGCGGCTTCCGTCTTTGCGCCTGCGAGCCTGATTTACGATACGGCGTCGGGCACGAAACAGACGGACCTTCACGGTATTGGCGTTCAGGTCCAGAATTTCAGCAATTTCCTCGATGGCAAAGCCTTCCACTTCTTTCAGAATCAGCATCATACGGTCGCGTTCGTCCAAGCCTTCCAGCAGGCGCTCCACCTGCTGCTGGGCCTCGAGTCTGTCAGAAACGTCCTGGGCGCCGCTCGCGAGCCTTTCCGTGGCGCTGAACTGCTGAGCCTGCTCTTCGCTGAGGTCGGATTCGTAGAGCAGCGGTCTAACCTTTTTCTTTCTCAGCAGATCCCAGCATTCGTTGACGGTGATCTTGTACAGCCAGGTGCTAAAGGCGGCGCGCTGGTCGAAGCGCTTTATGGAGAAATAGGCTTTGACGAAAACCTGCTGCGCAATGTCCTCCACGTCTTCGCGGCGGCGGAGAATCCCGCCAGCGACGGCAAAAACGCGATGCTGGTGGCGGCGGACCAATTCTTCGAACGCCTCCTTGTTTCCGGCTTGCGCCTGCCGGACGAGCTCCCGGTCGTCGGGGCCAGGCCCCTTGGCGGCTACGGGGATCAGAGCCGACGCGGTTGCAACAGCCGCAGACTCTCCTTTTGGGACGCGTGCCATGGGTCTTAGGTTACGCTCTTCTGACTATGGATTTCCGGGGGCCGCACCATCTGTTTCAATTCCAGGGAAAGCAACTTTGTACTTGCAGGCCCCGTAACTACATGCAATAATATCTGCATGATTATTGGTGATCGCCTCCGCGCACTGCGTGAGGAAAAGAAACTCTCCCAGGGCGATATCGAAAAGCGTACGGGTCTGCTTCGGTGCTATATCTCCAGAGTCGAAAATGGCCATACAGTACCGGCCATTGAAACGCTGGAGAAGATGGCCCGCGCTCTAGAATGCCCACTCTATCAACTCTTCTACGACGGCGAAGAGCCGCCCGTACTGCCGAACCTGCCCAAGCGTAAGTCTTCGGACGATATCGCGTGGGGCACGAGCGGCAAAGAGGCGCGCTTCCTCAACAAACTTCGCAGATTGTTGGGCAAAGCCGACGAGGAAGATCGCAAGCTCATTCTATACATGGCGCAGAAAATGGCCAACCGCTAGTTCCCGGAAAACTCGCTTCCTGGAATCGACGGTTAGAATGACGTAGTCTCGAGATGGGCCGCGCCAACCCGCGAAGCGCGGCCTGATTCCGAGAGCGCCTATAGGTATCCTCAGGCAACTTTTTTTTCCCCGCCTGCTCCCTTATTAGTTCCTCGCAAGCGGCTTCGCAGTTCCTTATTCCCACTCGATTGTGCCCGGCGGTTTCGAACTGATGTCGTAGACTACGCGCGTGACGCCGGGAACTTCATTGACGATGCGTGTGGAAATGCGTTCTAGAACGTCGCCAGGTAGGCGTACCCAGTCCGCGGTCATGGCATCTTCGGATTCGACTACGCGAACGGCGATGGTCAGGCCGTAGGTGCGGTAATCGCCCATGACGCCGACGCTACGCACGGGGAGAAGGACGGCGAAAGCCTGCCAGACCTTCTCATAGAGGCCGGCACGGCGGATTTCCTCCACAACGATGGCATCCGCTTCCCGCAGAGTTACCAGACTTTCAGCATTCACCTCGCCAAGTACCCGTACGGCTAAACCTGGGCCGGGAAACGGATGTTTCACTAAAAGCTCGCTTGGCAGGCCGAGATCCCTGCCGATTCTGCGGACTTCATCTTTGAAGAGATCGCGCAACGGTTCAATGAGCGCGAAAGGCATTTTCTCCGGCAGCCCGCCTACATTGTGATGTGTCTTGATGGTCGCGGAGGGGCCTTTCACGGAGACGGATTCGATGACATCTGGGTAGAGAGTCCCCTGCACGAGATAGGCGATTTCGCCGTGGGCTTCATTCTTTTGCAGCTCCATGGCTTGGTCCGCGAACACGGAAATAAATTCCGCACCGATGAGTTTGCGTTTGCGCTCAGGATCGGTAACGCCTTTGAGCTGGGCCAGGAAACGCTGGGAGGCGTCGACGCCGATGACCCGGAGGGCGAGGCGGTCGCGGAGCATTTCGAGCGTGTGTTCGAATTCATTTTTGCGAAGCAAGCCGGTGTTGACGAAGATATTGGTGAGCCGGTCGCCGATGGCGCGATGAACGAGCACGGCAGCGACGGTGGAATCGACGCCGCCGCTGAGAGCGCAGATTACGCGGCTGTTCCCTACTTTTGTTCGAATGGCTTCGGTGGTTTCCTCGATGAAGGCCGCGCCACTCCATTTTTGTTCCGCCTTGCAGACGCGAAAGAGAAAATTGCGAAGGATTTCCGTGCCGCGGTCCGTGTGGCGCACTTCGGGATGGAATTCGACGGCGTAAATCTTGCGGTGCGGATCTTCGACGGCGGCCACGGCGTTCTGTGTGCGCCCGACGGTGCGGAAACCGGGCGGCAGTCCGACAACATGGTCGCCGTGACTGTTCCAGATGCGCAGCGAGTCGGGAAATTCGGCGAAAAGCTCAGATTTGTGAGTGGTGTTTTCGATGTTCAGCACGGCGCTGCCATATTCGCGACGCTCGGCGGGTTCCACTTTGCCGCCCAGGTGGTGGGTGAGCCATTGCATTCCGTAGCAGATTCCTAGCACCGGGATGCCGAGCGCCAGAACGTTTACGTCGCACTTGGGAGCCTGGGGATCATAGACGGAGCTTGGCCCGCCGGAAAGAATGATGCCGGACGGTTCGAGCTTGCGGATTTCGTCGAGCGTGGTGGTGCATGGGAGGACGGAGGAGAAGACCTGTTGTTCGCGGATGCGGCGGGCGATGAGCTGCGTGTATTGTCCGCCGAAGTCGAGAACGACTACGCCGCCGAGTTCGGAGTTGGGGCGTTGCTGCTGTTGTTGCTGCATTTGCGCTCCGCTGGACATTGTCCCCCCGTTGCCGCTGTGTTGCCTATGCTTCAGGCGTGAAAGCGGCAGCCAGACTGCCGCATTCCAAAAAAATCACGCTTCCTAGAGCTAGAGATCGTGCCTAGCTGGGGCGCAGCAATGCTGCGCCCCTACGATGATACCGAGACCGACCTACGC
>DATBYP010000105.1:0-2703 GCA_036513675.1 Candidatus Acidiferrum sp. | reverse complement strand
TCGATCACTCGTTCGGGCGTAATACCGAGCATCGAAGCCACTTCGATTAGGTCAGGGCCGTGCTCTCCGCCGTAGCACACTGGAATTTCCACCTGACGCGGCTCAGGCAGACTGACATCCGCCAGCCGCCCAATGTAGCGCGCCAGAATTTCCGCCAGTTCTTCGTACCGCCACTTCAGCGGATCGAACTTGACTAGCACGGAGCAATAGGCGGGATGAAGATTGCGCACGCCCGCAATTGGCTCTATCTCGAGCAGCCGCAGCAATTTTCGGATGCGGTGGTGAGCGTCGAGCGTGATTTGATGGCCGAAGTAAATCAAAAGCGATTGATCGCTTGCGCGTTGGAACCGCGCGCCTTCGGCTGCGGAAGTGAGCATGCGCGAAAAGTATACCGCCTCGCCGTCTGCAGATTGACACAGAAAGCCCCGCCTTATGGGGGCAAGCGAGGCGGGGCCGTCTATCGGGTCAGTGTTCGTCTTATTTTTGTTGTTTGAAGGAAAGTGGAAATTCAAGCATCTGGTCTTCGACCGGAATGCGAAGCATCAGTTGCTGCGGATTCTTCCCGCGCTCGAACCATACCGCGCCGGAGACTTTGTCGCTTGCCTCGACGGTGCCAGGTTTCAGCGCTAAGGCCCGAATTTGCTGAGCCGTCTTGACCAAAGTTTGTTTACCTTGCTTGCGCACGGCGTCTTCTTCTGCAGATTGATGTTGTATCAAGTAATTCGGTGCGGTGTCAGACGGGAGTAGCGTATTTCTATAGCCGACTGGCGTCGCGCTGGGTGCTGCCGCGGATTGCTGGAATTTCGGCTCAGCGGAGCCTGCACTCGTCTCGGTCCACAAGACCTGATGCGTCACATTCTTTGCGAGCTCTTCCGGATCCTGGTAAAACAGCGGCCTGCCATGGGTGCCAACTTCGTCCAAAATAAATTTAGATGGGTCAATGCTGATGGACGCGGAGCTTCCGTTCGCAATGGCGATATTGGCGCGTAGCTTCCATCCGGTGTCGTGCAGTGAAACTTGCACGGTGACTCCGTTTACGGACAGCGACTCAACCAATCGGCCATTGCTGATGATCTGATCGCAGCCTGGCGCGCCTTCCTGCCACCGCGCAACGCCATTTTTTGTGAGCGAAGCTGAGGTGGCGCGTGGTGTGGGTCTCGAGCCTGAAATCTTTTTGAGGTACATCGCCGCGACATAACCGGTTTGGCCGTCCGCATTCTTGATCCTTACGGTGTAGCCTTCTTCATTGTCGAGCACGGCGACTTCTTCGCCGCACTTTAGAGTGGCAACAATTTGCAATGGCAGGGACTGCTCAGGGTCGGAAGTCATAGGCACATTCGGAACGCCGGGGCAGTTGACCTTCCACAACGGAGCTATAACGTGTTCGTCTTGAGCGACGTTCTCGGCATGGGAAGTTGGAAGCAGAAGCAATGCAATGATGGCCAGCGAAGCGATTTTCGGTAAGGTTGCTGTGCGCACTGAATCCCCCCTCCGGGTTTCAGGTAAGAAATCCCCAATTCGGCTATACACGGAATCGTGGCGGCGTCCGTAGTTCGCGTCCATAGAACGCGCGTACAGCTTTCTGTGGTCTGTTGGACAGCCGTTCGAGAACGGGTGCTTCCGCGCTTCTTGAGAGGGAAGCGAGTTTCCTATAGGCTCACACGCGGAGAACCTGATGAAAATGAATCCGAAGTTACTGCGAAGAACGGCAGTTGCACTCTTTCTTGCGACCGGACAAGCCAGCGCTCAGGCCCCCAGCAGCGCGCCGAGCGCCGCCCCAAATGGCGCGTCTGCGGATTGCGCGGAGCTACCGGTACTGACCGAGAGACTCGGGAGAGCGGATAAGATTTTGCACGATTGGCCGAACCTTGCCCGATATGCGGAAGCAAATGCGGCTCTAGTGGCGCCAGCGAAATTCGAGTTGCGCGTGGTGTTCATGGGGGATTCGATTACGGATGCGTGGGTCAGCCCGGAGTACGGAGGATTTTTTCCAGGGAAGCCGTACGTCGACCGCGGAATCAGCGGGCAGACTACGCCGCAAATGCTGATCCGCTTTCGTCCGGACGTAATTGCCCTGCAGCCGAAGGCTGTCGTGATCTTGGCCGGAACGAACGACATTGCGGGGAATACCGGGCCGATGACGGTGGGGCAAATTGAAGCGAACTTGGCGTCCATGGCGGAGCTGGCAAAAGCGAATAAGATTCGCGTGGTGCTGGCCTCGGTGCTGCCGGTGAGCAATTACGGGCACGACCGGCAGGGAAATCCGCTCGATATGCGCATCAACCGGCCCCCGGAGAAAATTCTGCAAGTGAATACGTGGATCAAGAAATACGTCGCGGACAACGGGCACACCTATCTGGACTATTTCTCGGCCATGGTCGATGACCAGGGACTGCTGCAGCGGGATTTGAGCGAGGATGGACTCCATCCCAACGCCAAAGGATACGCGGTGATGTCGCCGCTTGCCGAAGGCGCGATTCGCTCGGCGATCAAGAAGCGACACTAAGGGTTTGCACTAGAGAGTTGCTGCTACTTTCGGGTCTGTCCCCAGCCCGAATTCTATTTGCTGGCCACTTCGAGGCGCTTCTCCAGCCTCTCGAGAGCGCTTCTTGTCTTGCCGTAGTCTACGAAATCTTTCACCATACTGGAGAGTGCTCTGGCCGCATCGGCATTCGACTTCAAATACTCTTGGTACTGCGGGTC
>DATBYP010000104.1:0-6299 GCA_036513675.1 Candidatus Acidiferrum sp. | reverse complement strand
AAAAAAACGACGCTGTCAGCCAAGCGCTTCGCCAAGTGCGTGTCGTGCGTCACGACAACGGAAGTTTTGTGGAGCGCGTTTTTCAGGCGCAAGATCAGGCTGCCCATGTGCCCGGCCATGATGGGATCGACCATGGTGGTCGGCTCATCGTACAGAATCGATTCCGGATTTTGCGCCAGAGCGCGCGCTATCGCCACCGCGCGCCGCATGCCTGTGGATAGCTCACCAGGCAATTTGTCCAGCACGTGGTCGACTTCCAGCAAGTGCGCCAGTTTGTCGACGTTCGCTTCGATCTCATCCGCACTCAGGGCCCGTTGCTCCTCCATCGGAAACGCGATGTTATCGGCGACGGTCAGCGAATCGAAAAGTGCGCCGGACTGAAACACCATCGTGACTTTGCGCCGGATCTCCGCAAATTGTTTCTCGCTGAAATCGGTGACATCCTGGCTATCAATAAGAATCCGCCCGGAGTCCGGCTTGAGAAATCCCATGATGTGTTTCAGCGAAACGGATTTGCCGACGCCGCTGCGCCCCATGATCACGCACGTTTCGCCGCGCTTTACGGTGAAGCTCACATGGTCCAGCACGGGGCGCCCGTCGAAGCCTTTGCAGATATCGCGAAATTCAAAATAATTCGAAGCATCGCCAAGCACGACAGGTGCTTCGTTTCGGGTAAGAATCTCGCTCACGCGCGTTGTGCCTCCAAGATTCGCTTCGCTTCCTGATAGTCGGCGGCCGTATTCATGTTCCAAAACAGCCGCCCCGCGGTATCAAATCGCTTCCAGTCTGTTTCGTCAACAATTTCCATGTCCAGGCGCTTCATGGCCTCCGTAATTTTGCGCGTGCCATCCTCAAAGAATTGCTGCAGCTTAGGCGCGGTGCTCGTACGCCAGCACGCACAAAGCGGCTCGAGCCCTTGCGCGGACTGTGGTGCGACGACCTCCGCCCTGCTCGCTAGCGCCCGTTCTAAAAGATACGACAACCACTCACGCGTAAGAAACGGCATGTCGCATCCGACGATCAAATTCCATTCCAGCCCGCCGACGGCTTCTTTGGTGCTCAAAAGCGCTGTGATGATTCCGGCCAGCGGCCCCTGCCCTTCCCAGCGATCGCCTATGCCGGTAATGCCAAGGGCCGCATATTTGTTGGGAGACGCAATCACATGCACTTGTTGCGTTACGTTGCCAAGGAGGGCCCGCATCCGCAAAAGCATTGGTGCCCCGTCAATCTCGACCAAAGCCTTGTCGCGCCCAAAACGCGTGCTCCCGCCGCCAGCCAACACGTAGCCTTGTCCGCTTCTCGCCCTTTCGTTGTTTGCGTGCACTCTATTCTTCCTCGATTGGCTCGCGTCCCGGACGCCGAATTCCCAATTCGCGCAGCTTCTCCTGCAAACTTTGCCGATGCAGGCCTATCGTCGCCGCGGTCCGCGAAACGTTCCAGCGATGATCCACAAGCTGCTTGGTCAAGTATGCGACCTCGAACTTCCGCTTCGCCTCGCGAAAATCCTTCTCGCCCAATCCATTGTCGTGCCCTGCTGTGGAATGCCTGGGCAGCAGCGACTCGCCTCGCGCCACTTCCTCTGGCAAATCCGCCACGCCAATCTCTTCGCCGCGGCACAGGACCAGACTCCGTTCCAGGGCATTCTTCAATTCGCGTACATTTCCTGGCCAGGCGTAGCGCTCGATTGCGGCGATGGCTTCCCGCGTCAGTAGCGCCGTGCGTCCCAGCCGCGCCGCATGCATCTGCAAAAACGATTCCGCCAGGAGGGGAATGTCCTGCTTGTGCGAGCGGAGCGGCGGCAACTCAACGGTCACGACGCGCAGGCGATAGAACAGATCCTCGCGAAATTTTCCTGCGCGAATTTCCGCCGGCAAATCACGGTGCGTCGCGCTGATCACGCGCACATCGACGGGAATGGCCTGCGTGCCGCCCAGCCGTTCAATCGTGCGATTCTCCAGAGCGCGCAACACTTTCGCCTGCGTAACCGGATTCATGTCTCCGATTTCGTCCAGAAACAGCGTTCCGCCCGACGCCAACTCGAATTTTCCCTTCTTCTGCTGCGCCGCGCCAGTAAATGCGCCGCGCTCGTAGCCAAACAGCTCCGACTCGATCAAAGTCTCCGGCAGCGCCGCGCAGTTCACCGCTACAAATGCTTTTCCTGCGCGAGGCGAGCGCGCGTGGATTTCCTGCGCTAGCAAATCCTTTCCTGTGCCGCTTTCGCCGAGAATCAGCACGGTCGTATCTGTGGGCGCCACGCGGTCCGCCGTGTCAAACGCGCGCCGCATCTCGGCCGTGCGCCCAATCATCTGCCCGAATTGTCCTTCGCTCGTGAGCTGCCGCCGCAGCGCATCATTCTCTTTCTCCAGCGAAGCCAGCTTCAACAGGTTCGCAACGCGTTGCCGCAACTCTTCCAGCTCAAACCCCTTTACCAGGTAATCCGCGGCCCCAAGCTGCAGTGCCTCTACTGCGGTTTTTGCCGTGTCCAGCGCGGACACCATCAGCACCGGAATTTCGCTACCCTGCTCGCGCATCCAGCGCAGAAATTCGATCCCGCTCTGTCCAGGCAAAACCACATCCAGCAGCAGCAAATCCGGCCGCCCGCGCGTTAGCGCCTCGCGCGCCGCTTCCGCCGAGTCCGCCTCCGCCACGCGATACTTCGACTCCAGCGCCCGCCGCAAACCGTAGCGAGCGGCCGGCTCGTCATCGACAATCAAAATCGTCTTCATTCCGTTTACTTAGTTGCGTCCTTACGTGTTCCTTCCATTGGTAACATCACTTCAAATTTCGTTCCACGTCCCTCGCGTACGGGACTCTCCCACTTGATCTCGCCACCAAACTCCGCTACGCGTCGCGCGACAATCGCCAATCCTAGCCCGGTTCCTTGCGTCTTGGTCGTGAAAAATGGCTGCAAAAGTTTCTCCCGCGCCTCCAGCGAAATTCCCGCTCCGCTGTCTTCAATCGTCAAAAGGCATGAACCGTTCTTCGCCGCGGCCGCAACACTTACGCGGCCACCGCGCGGCGTCGCTTCCAACGCATTCACGACCAGATTCGAGACAATGTCGCTCACCGCATCGGCGGCCACAGAGGATCGCGCGCCGTTTGTGCCGAGCTGCAGCTCCAACGCAATGCCTCGCCGCTCGGCTTCATGCCGGAGCACGCCCGCCACCTCTTCAATCACGGCCGCCGCATCGCAGCTCGCTTCCACGCTTCCGCCGAGCACCGCCGGCCTGCTGAATTGCAGCAATTGATTGAGCTTCGCCGAAAGCCGCCCGACTTCGTCCAGCACCATTTGCGTCTCGCCCCGCAAAGATGGTGGGAGTTCGGGATTTTCCATCTGCACCTGCAAAATCGTTTTGATGGAGCCGAGCGGATTTTTTAGATTGTGCGAAATACTCGCCGCCATCTGGCCGAGCAGCGCCAGCCGCTCGCGCTCCGCCAATTCCCTTTCCAGTCGCACTTTTTCGTCAATCAGCCGGCACAAATCCAACGCCCCAAGCAACTGCTCACACAAGAACTCCAGCGTTGCTCGAGTTTCCCCCGACAAGGCGGAACCGTGAGGTTCTGCGCGAACGATTCCCACGACATTGCCTACCGTGACAAAAGGCTCCGAGATTTTTCCCTCCGAAAAGGCGACCTTAGGCTTGCCGAACGACGGAGGCCCCAGCCCTGCTTGTTTAGCAAAAGCCCGGTGGTGCTGCTCAATCTCCCGTTCTTCGTGAAACGTGACCCGCACGGCGGCGAGCTCGAAGGTTTCCTTCACGCGTTTCTCAACAAAACGAGCGAGCGCTTCCGCATTTCCTTGCCGCGCCTCCTGCTGAATCTCTGCCATCAACCGCTGCACACGGTCCGTTTCTCGCTGCGCCGTTTCTTGCAGTCGTCTTCCCAACATGCGCTGCAACGGTTCGATGAAAATGACCAGAACGAATAAGAGGACAGCCGCTGACGCTTCCGGCGGAATTTCCGGAGCCAGCCACGTGCTCACCCGACGAACCATTGCCAGGTAGAGCAAAGCCAGAAAGGTCACGGAAACCGCGTACATCAAGTTCTTTTGCCGGCCAATTTGTAAGAAATTGAACCGCTGCACCAGGTAAATCAGCACGGCAGAAGGAAGTATCGCCAGCAACGCCAGCGCGGTGCTCGCGACATCAGACAGGTCCTGCGGCAATCCTCCGCTGACCACATGCAACTGCATGGTCAGTGCCGCCCCAATGGCAAACACTCCCGCCAGCAAGCTGTGAAAGAAGGATTGCACTTGGTCCGCAGCGCCCAGATGGAAGCGAATCTCCCAGCCCGCACCGACTAACATCGCCAGCGCGAGCCATGCGCCGTAGCCTTTTCCCAGCGTGTTTCCGGGAACGAGAAAATCGAACCCGGAAGAACTGGCGAGGAGCGGATACGCCCGCAGGACGAAGTAAACGACCGGCGCGTACGCAGCGAGCAGCACCGCACGTTTGAGAACTCCACCGTTAAGCATTCCTCGCATTTCGGCGTATTCGATATGCAAGTGAATGAGTAAGGCAGGCAGAAAGCACAGACCTGCGCAAAGCAGCGTTTTGGCAAACGCGGTCAGCAAGGCCGGCGGCTCGGAATAATAAATCTGCGCGTTCAACGCCAGTAGCGATCCCGAATAAAAGAAAAACAGCGCGAGGGACAGAAGGAAAAACACGCGCTCAAAGTTGCGCTGTCGCCGGTAGCCAAGAATCACCACCATCCAGAAAAGCTGCAGAAGCGTTCCCGCGGTGAAGCCGATAAGCCGAACGTAGACGAGTAAGGACATAAACAACGCTGTTAGGGGGCCGGTCGCAAAATGATTGGCCAATTCTACTTCTCTAAGGTAAGCACGACAATAGCCGAGTGTCGGCTTTGCCTTGCACCACATAACATATTGCAAATAAACAGTTTATCTAGGAACCTGCTCTGAGCATAAAACACTCAATGTGCCGCTCTTTCGCTTGACTTGTCAGGTGAATCTGCTATATTGGCACTCGGCTACGAGGAGTGCTAAACCCCTTTACTCCCAGGCCACTCAAATCGCACTACAAATCCACGGAGGTTCTTCCAAGATGGCAGTGAATCTGACACCGCTCCACGACCGCGTCGTCGTGAAGCGCATTGAAGAGAAGGAAAGCGTCAAGGGAGGCATCATTATCCCGGACACAGCCAAGGAAAAGCAGCAGGAAGGCGAAGTCATCGCCGTCGGTTCCGGCAAGCGCGAAAAGGGCGAGCTCATTCCCCTGGACGTCAAGCCCGGCGACCGCGTTCTGTTTGGCAAGTACAGCGGCACGGAAATCACCATCGATGATCAAGAGTTGTTGATCCTCCGCGAAGAGGAGATTCTCGCGAAGCTCGGCGGCGCCGCAAAGGCCGCAGGCTCCCGCAAGTAAAGTTTTAGCTCATATTGCCGAGGCTGGATTCAGCCTGGCCAGAAGTAATGTAGTGTCCGGCCTTAGACCGGCGAGTACCACGAATTAGCAATGAATCTCAGGAGGAAATACCAGTATGGCGAAGCAGATCGTAACAGGTGAGAATTCCCGCCAAGCGATTCTACGCGGCGTGAATGCTCTTGCCGACGCAGTGAAGATTACCCTCGGCCCCAAGGGCCGTAATGCGGTAATCGAAAAGAAGTTCGGCGCGCCGATCATCACTAAGGATGGCGTGACCGTTGCCAAGGAAATCGAACTACGTGATCCCCTCGAGAACATGGGCGCGCAGATGGTTCGCGAAGTGGCCTCCAAAACCAGCGACGTTGCTGGCGACGGCACCACCACCGCGACCGTGCTCGCGCAGGCCATCTTCCGCGAAGGCGTAAAGACTGTCGCCGCAGGCGCCAGCCCGACCGCCCTGAAGCGCGGCATCGAGCGCGCCGTGGAAGTCGCCGTGGAAGAGATCAAGCGGCTCTCCCGCGACGTTAAGGGCGACATGATCGCGCAGGTCGGCACCATTTCCGCCAACAACGACAAACAAATCGGCGGCATCATCGCCGAAGCCATGAAGAAGGTCGGCAAAGACGGCGTCATCACCGTGGAAGAATCCAAGACCATGGAGACAACGCTGGAAGTAGTCGAAGGTATGCAGTTCGACCGCGGCTACTTGTCCCCTTACTTCGTCACCGATCCGGACCGCATGGAGTGCGTTCTGGAAGATGCGCGTATCCTGATTCATGAGAAGAAGATCAGCTCGATGAAGGACCTGCTTCCCCTGCTCGAGCAGATCGCCAAGATGGGCAAGCCCCTGCTAATCATCGCTGAGGACGTCGAGGGCGAAGCGCTCGCGACACTCGTGGTGAACAAGCTGCGCGG
>DATBYP010000103.1:0-6881 GCA_036513675.1 Candidatus Acidiferrum sp. | reverse complement strand
AAGCCCCTATAATTGATGTTTGCCTTTATAGCTTGGAGGAGCGATGTACGCCGTCATTCAGACCGGGGGGAAGCAGTATCGTGTCGCGCCCGGCGACACCATACGGATTGAGCGGGTTAGCGGAGATGTGGGCGAGAAGGTGACGTTCGGCTCCGTGCTCGCGGTGCATACCGACGACAAGAAAGTGGTGCTGGGATCAGATGCATCGAAAGTGAGCGTCACCGGCAAGATTGTTAGCCAGGGGCGCGCGAAGAAATTGACGGTGCTCAAGTTTAAGAAGGGCAACCAGTACAAGATTTCGCGCGGGCACCGGCAGAATTTTACTGCGGTGCAGGTTAACGATATTAAGTTGTAGGGGCGAAGAACCCACCCTTGCAAAGGGCGCAAAGATGGGGCACCCCTGTTGCGCGGCGTGAACGGCTTCCGAAAAACTGGCCGGGCTAAAGCCCGGCACCTACACTACAGGGAAATTCAGAGAAGAGGAATGAGTCATGGCACATAAGAAGGGCGGCGGGTCGTCTACAAACGGGCGGGATTCGCATGGACAGAGGTTGGGCGTGAAGCGCTTTGGCGGACAACTCGTCAATGCGGGAACGATTTTGGTGCGGCAGCGCGGGACGAAGCATCAGGCTGGCGTGAATGTTGGGCAGGGCAAGGACGATACGCTGTACGCGCTGGTTACTGGGATTGTCAAATTTGAGGATAAGGGGCGGCACGGAAGATTTGTTAGTGTGACGCCTGCGGACGCGAAGGCGGCTGCGGTCAATTAGATTTGGGAGATGCGCACAGCCAGAAATGGCTGTGCCACTTGCAGGGAAGACCCACGCTTGCAAACGGCGCAAGGATGGGGCACCCACCGGGAGCACGGGCGACACCTCGATAGGGTTGCAGGCTGAAAAGCGGCGGCAAGACCGCCGCACTCCAAATGGATTGGGCGGCTCTTTTGAATGAGCCGCCTTTATTTTTTGGCATTATTTTAGCGGGGGGCGTCGGAGGTGACGCAGGTTAGGGCGCCGCTGGGGAAGAATTTCAGGTAGGCGCTGCGGCCGTGGGCGGGGATTATGGCTAGCTCTGGGACCATTTGGTGGAGCTGGTTGAGCTTGGCGACGATTTGGTTGGCGCGGGCGGGATCGTTGTCGCTGTCGCGCAGGATCAGGGATTTGCCGACGCGGTCCTGGAAGCCGCGCTCCTCATCGACGGCATCACCGACGTAAAAGAGGCGGTGATGTGGATCCAAGTTCACGAAGATGCCGACGCTGCCGGGAGTATGGCCGCGCAATGGCACGACGACCACGGAGCCATCGCCATAGAGATCGGTGCTTTCGTCGAAGGTTTCATAGGGGTGCGGATCGAATTTCAGCGTGGGCGCCTCGGCGGGCGGAAATCTCTGCGTGTGCACGGGAATAACGAAGCCTTTGGCTTGCGCAGCGGGATCGAAGGCGTACTGCAGCTCTTCGCGGGTGAGCAGAACCGGAACGCGCGGGAGATCGATGAGGCCGCCGGCGTGATCCAAATGCGTGTGAGAGAGAATTACCCAACGAATCTTGTCGGGATCGCCGCCAACCAGACGCAGCAGTTGCGGCAGGGGAACTTCGGGATTTAGCTGACCGGCTAAATTTTTGAGCTTGAGGCGAAGAAGGAACGGGTAGCCGCCGATTTCGTCGTCGAAATGCGAGGAATTGCCCGTATCGATGAGGAGGTCGCCGTTGGGGTGCCTGACGAGAATACTTCCCGCAGTCATGGCGAAGGGATAGCCGGTGAAAGTGCTGCCAGTTTCGACCCAGCAGGCTACGAGGCCCTTCAGCGGAGTGACTGTTGGTGCTATGCGGCCGTGTGAGGGGGCAGCGGGCAGCGTGTCTCGATGGAAGTACAGAACGTAGGCGCCGATGCCAACGAGAATAGCCAGGAGCACGAGCAGAATTGCGGCGCGACGCAGCCACACACGGATACGAGACACGATCAATGACCCCCTAAGATTTTGTGATTTGCGCTAGTGCCGAATGCTTATGTTATCGTTTTTTGAGAGGAAGTAGGGACTGTGTTTGTTGATGAAGCGAAGATTTTGGTAAAGGCCGGGAGCGGCGGAAACGGGTGCGTGGCGTTTCGGCGAGAGAAATTCGTGCCGCGCGGCGGGCCGTCTGGCGGCGACGGCGGTCACGGCGGAAGCATCTACCTGGAAGCGAATCCGAACGACAACACTCTGCTGCGGTATCGGTACAACCGCGAGTTCAAAGCGGACCGTGGACGGCATGGCGAAGGATCGAACTGCACCGGCCATTCTGGCGCGGATATGTTTTTGAAGGTACCGGTGGGCACGCTTGTTTTTGATGAGCAGAACGGCGAGACGATCGCGGACTTGGCTGTGCCAGGACAGCGCGTGCTGGTTGCGCAGGGAGGGCGCGGAGGGCGCGGAAATCAGAATTTCGCCAAGCCGTGGCACCAGGCACCGAGGGAACATGAGGATGGGCATCCCGGGGAAGAGCGGCATCTGCGCTTGGAATTGCGGCTGCTGGCGGATGTTGGATTGGTGGGCTTTCCCAACGCGGGGAAGTCGACACTGATTTCAGTAATTTCCGCAGCGCGGCCGAAGATCGCGAATTATCCTTTTACGACGCTGGAGCCGAATCTGGGAGTTGTGAACGCGGATGGCGGAGGCGGCAGCGAGGGCCGTGAGATCGGGCGAACGTATGTGGTCGCCGACCTGCCGGGATTGATCGAAGGAGCGCATGAGGGCGCAGGATTGGGGATACGGTTCCTGCGGCACGTGGAGCGCACGCGGCTCCTGGTACATCTCATTGATACAAGCGACGCTTCTGATGCGGACCCGATTCATTCGTTCGAGGTAATTTCGGGAGAGTTGCGGGCGTTCAGCGATTCGCTGGGGGAAAAGCCAATAATTGTGGTGGCGACGAAGCTGGATGCCACTACGGACCGGACGCGCCTGGACGCGCTGCGTGCATTCTGCAGCGGGCGAGGGCTGGAGTTTCACGCGATATCGGCAGCCACCGGCGAGGGCGTGCGGGAACTGGTGAGGTCCATTGCGGATGCGCTGGATAAGATTCCCAAGGCTGCGCCAGAGCAGGCGGGCGAAGTAGAGCGTACCTCACACGAAAACGCCGGCGATACATCCGGAGCGCGGGTAGAGAATTTGTGAGAAAATGCAGCTCATAAGCTCTTGGGAGACGCATTGACCACCGCGCAAGCGCAGCGCACCGCCACAAAACATCATCCTCGCCGCATCGCGCTTTTCGGAGGCTCTTTCGACCCGATCCACTCGGGGCATTTGGCGGTGGCGAGGGCCGCGGACCGGCGATTCAATTTCGACGAAATTCATTTCATTCCTGCGAGCCGGCCGCCACATAAGTTGAAGCAGCACCTTGCGCCGTTTCCACATCGCTTTGCGATGGTGGCGCTGGCGTGCACGGAGCACCCTCACTTTGTTCCGTCGGTGGCCGAGGCGGGAGAAGATTTTAGCGGCGCGCAATTGCACTATTCGGTGGATACGGTGCGCTATTTCCGGCACACGTACCACGGGCATGGCGACCGCATCTATTTCATTATTGGCGCGGACGCGTTTCTGGACATTCCGATGTGGAAGGAATACGAGGCGCTGCTGGGTCTTTGCGATTTCATCGTGGCCAACCGACCGGGCATTCGCGCGGAAGCGCTGCGGCTGGTGATTCCGCCGGAGCTGATGGCGCGTGACGGGAAGAGAAAAGAGGGTGAAGCGGCGCATGAGTCCAGCGTGGTAGCGCACCTGAGCCGCACAAGCGTGTACCTGCAGGAGAACGTGTCCAGCGACGTTTCTGCGACAGACATTCGGCGGCGCGCGCATCGAGGACAGTCCATTCATGGACTTGTTTCGGCGCGTGTTGAAGAATACATTTTAAAACAGGGTCTTTACCGGTGAACTACAACTCATTGCCACAAGGCGTGCGCCTCGCGGTGGAGGCGGCGCAAAACAAAAAAGCGGCGGGCATCTCTGTGCTCGATCTCAGCGGAGTGGGTGCGTTTACGTCCTACTTCGTGATTTGCACGGGTTTCAGCACGCCACAGGTGCAGGCGATCTGCACGGAGGTCGAGGAGCAGCTCTATAAAGAGCTGGGACGTTCGCCGGAGCATCGCGAAGGGCGCGGCTCTTCGGAATGGGCGCTGCTTGATTTTGGGAGTTTCATCGTGCACGTGTTCAGCGAGCAGGCGCGGCGCTACTATGACCTCGAACGCCTGTGGCGATCGGCGCCGAAATTGGAGATTGCCGATGAGCCGGAAGGAGCATCCGGGCACCGCACGCCGCGAAATATCGCGATCGGCGGATCGCACGCTCCTGGGGAAGCAGTTTCAAAATGATCGCGGAGCGGCTGCCGTGGATCTCGGCGGACCCGGCGTCGCAAAGCGTATTTGAGTTGGCGCAGAAAGTTGCCGGCGCACCCGCCACGCTGCTGATTACCGGCGAAAGCGGATCGGGCAAGGATTACCTGGCGCGTGTGATACACGAGCTGGGGCCGCGACGGGACGCGCCGTTTCTGAAAATCGATTGTGCCAGCCTTCCTCCGCAGCTTGTTGAAAGCGAATTGTTCGGCCACGAGCGCGGAGCGTTCACGGGCGCCGTCGAGCGCAAGCTCGGACGATTTGAGCTTGGCGGCAACGGAACGATTGTACTTGACGAGGTAGCCGCGCTTTCGGCGGCGGCGCAGAGCAAGCTGCTGCGTGTGCTGCAGGAGCGGTCGTTCGAACGGCTTGGCGGCACGGAAACACTGCGGATCGAGGCCCGGCTTGTGGCCCTGACCAATGTCGACCTGCCCGCCGCTATAGCCGCCGGCCGCTTCCGGGAAGACTTGTACTTCCGCATGAATGTGCTGACCATCGCGGTGCCGCCACTCCGTGAGCGCCGAGCCGACGTGCTGCCGCTCGCGGACCATTTCCTGGGGGCGTTATGCCTGGCGCATGCACGCAATGGCGTGCAGTTTAGCGAGGCAACGCGGAGAATGCTGGCCGCTTACACGTGGCCGGGAAACGTTCGCGAGTTGCGTAATGCGCTAGAGCGCGCGGTCGTTTTCAATCGCGTCGAGGCGCTCGAGCCCGAGCATTTTGCGGAAAATATTCGGGCTGCCGCGGCGGGAACCTCCGGAATGATCGCGGGGCTGCGATCGCTCGAGGATGTCGAGAAGGAGGTTATCGCCGCGACGCTGGAAGCTATGCGTTACAAGATTAGCCAAGCTGCGACCGTTCTAGGCATTAGCCGTAAGACGCTTCTGGAAAAGCGCAAGAAGTACGGGCTGAAATGACAAATGGCAGGCTTTGCGCATGCGGCAATGACTCCCAGTGCATGCCAGACAAGTTGCGCCGAGGCTCGTGCTAGACTCAATTCTTTGCCGGTCTTTCTTCAAGACTGCCTCTACTAATGCCCAAAGAGCTCTTCGGAACTGACGGTATTCGCGGCATGCCAGGCACGCCTCCCCTGGATGACGCCACGCTGTATGCTACCGGGCGTTCGCTCGGTACCTATTTGAAGGAGACGAGTCCTGCGGCACGGGTGCTGATTGGGATGGACACGCGTGAGTCTGGTCCGCACATCGCGGCACTTCTAGCAGCTGGACTTGGGACCGCAGGTGCGTCGGTTGATTTCGCCGGCGTTATCACGACACCCGGCGTCGCTTGTCTGGTGCGACAAAGGGGGTTCCAGGCCGGCGTGGTGATTTCCGCGTCTCACAATCCATTTCACGATAATGGCGTGAAGCTCTTCTCTGGCGCCGGGATGAAATTTCCGGACGCGGTCGAGGAGACTCTAGAAGCAGACATTTTCAAACACCGCCACGAACCACCGCCGAAAACTCCGCCGGCTCTCGTTCCAGATGAATCTTTGGACGCTCGATACCTCGATTTTCTTCGCAGCCGGGTAATTCCGGGCGCCAAGCTTTCCAGCCTACGCATGGTTCTGGATTGCGCCAATGGCGCCGCGTACAGGCTTGGCCCAGAACTTTTTGAGTCTCTGGGCACGCACGTAATCGCTATGGGTGCGGAGCCTGATGGACGCAACATAAACGCGGATTGCGGGTCGCTGCACCTCGAAGGACTGCAGAAGCGCGTGGTGGCGGAACGGGCGACTTTGGGAATCGCATTCGACGGTGATGCGGACCGCGCCATGTTCGTGTGCCAATCGGGCAGGGTCATAAACGGCGACGGCGTCTTATTGGCGGCAGCACGCCACTTGAAATCGGCTGGCAAGCTGAAGGGAAATCGCGTGGTGGCGACTTCGATGTCCAACCTTGGACTCGAGCGGGTGCTGGCGCGCGAGGGGATTGAGTTGGGGCGCGCGGCGGTCGGGGATCGCTATGTGCTTGAGGAAATGCTCCGCAGCAATAACGTGCTGGGCGGCGAGCAGTCCGGCCATGTGATTTTTCTGGACGACTCGCCGGCCGGTGATGGTTTGCTGACGGCGGTGAAGATTGCGTCCTTGGTTTCCATGAAAGGCCGGCTAGAATCGTTGATCCATGGGCTCAAGGATTATCCCCAGATGATCGTCAATGTACGGGTGAAGGCGAAACCGCCGCTGGAATCACTGCCGCAAGTATCGCGCGCGCTTGCCGAGGCGCAATCGGCGCTCGGCGACAATGGCCGCGTGGTATTGCGCTATTCGGGGACGGAGCCGCTGGCCCGCGTCATGGTGGAAGCCGAGCAGGATGCGGACGTGCAGCGCTACAGCGAGTCTCTAGCGGAAGCCCTGCGCAAGTCCATCGGCGCCTGATTACTGCTTGGCCAGAGATGCTGTGTCACATGGATGTAACAGGGGTGTCTCTCCCAAAGAATGGATGCGTAGCGGGGTTTCCCTGTGGGATTTTGTAGGTAGAAACCGGCAGTTCTTACGACTCGGGCTCCACACC
>DATBYP010000102.1:0-5069 GCA_036513675.1 Candidatus Acidiferrum sp. | reverse complement strand
GCCGAGCGTGCCAAGTCCGCTGGAGTCAGCAAGGTAGTGTTCGACCGCGGCGGGTACAAGTACCACGGCCGCGTCAAGGCGCTCGCGGATGCGGCGCGGGAAGCGGGGTTACAGTTCTAAGCCTATGTCGAAGCAAATTTTACGAGACAGCCTAGCGGTACGACGCCTCATGGACGTCAATCCTTCCGACCTCAAGGATGACGTTATCGCCATCAACCGCGTTACGAAAGTCGTGAAAGGCGGCAAGAACCTCAGCTTTTCGGCGCTGGTTGTTGTTGGTGACAGCCGCGGCCATGCCGGATTCGGCATGGGCAAGGCGCGCGAAGTGCCCATGGCCATCAAAAAGGGCATCGAGCAAGCAAAGAAGAATTTGATCAAGCTCAACATGAAGGGCACCACCATTCCGCACCAGGTGCTGGGCCGTTACGGCTCGGCGCAAGTTCTGCTCAAACCTGCTTCGGAAGGCACCGGCGTTATTGCCGGCGGCCCGGTGCGCAAAGTCATGCAAGTGGCGGGAATCACCAACGTGCTCACCAAATCGCTGGGCACCTCCAACCCGCACAACGTGGTCAAGGCCACCTTCGCGGCACTGCTCGGCTTGAAAGACGTGGCGCAAGTGGCGGAAACCCGCTCCAAGACGGTCGACGAAATCAGCGGCAGGGAGCCGAAAGAACAAAAAGCTGCCGTCAGCGAGGCGAGTTGATGGTTGCCAAGAAGAAATCCGCCGAAGGCAAAAAGCCCGGCGGCACGGTGAAAGTGAAATGGGTGGTCAGCTTCATCAGTTGCACCGATGACATGCGCCAGACCATCCGCGGACTGGGATTGCGCAGAATGCATCAGGTGGTCGAGCGCGAGGACACGCCGTCGGTGCGCGGCATGATCCATAAAGTGCGCCACCTGGTGGAAGTGGTGAAATAGGGAAATGGCGAAAAAATTTACCAAGGGCCGCAAGCCCTCCAAGAAAACCAGCAGCCGCCGCAAACCGGCGAGCAAATCCGCTCCGCGCGCACTGACTCTCGCGAGTCTCTCGAATCTGCGCCCGCCCCGGGGCTCGCGTCATCGCAAAGTGCGCGTGGGCCGCGGCATCGGCTCCAAGCTCGGCAAGACTTCCGGCTCGGGCGACAAGGGACAAAAATCCCGCCGCGGCTATTCGCGCCGCCGCGGATTTGAAGGCGGCCAGATGCCGCTGCATCGCCGCATGCCCAAGCGCGGCTTTCACAATCCGTTCAGCGTCGAGTATTCCGTGCTGAACCTCGAGGAATTAAACGTTTTTCCGGCCGGCGAAACGGTAACGCCGGAGCTGCTGCGCGCCCACGGATTCGTTCGCCGCAGCCGCGACCGCGTAAAAATTCTCGGCGATGGCGAGCTGACCACGAAACTGGCGGTCCACGCGCACGCGTTCAGCGCCTCCGCCAAAGACAAAATCACCAAAGCCGGCGGCACTTTCGAGGTCGTAGCGTAAGGCGAAATTAGAGCCAAGTTATGAACAGATTCATCGAAGCATTCCGGAACCTCTTCCGCATCCCTGATTTGCGGAACAGGGTGTTGTTTACCCTGGCGCTGCTCGCGGTGTACCGCATCGGCGCGCACATCCCCACGCCGGGCATCAACACACGCGTACTGGAAACTCTTTTCCAGCAGGGGCAAGGGTCCGTCCTAGGAATCTTCGATCTGTTTAGCGGCGGCAACCTGCGCCGCTTGACGATTTTCGCGCTTGGCATCATGCCGTATATCACCGCATCCATCATCTTGCAGTTGATGACCGTGGTGTTCCCCTACCTCGAAAAGCTGCAAAAAGAAGGCGAGCTCGGGCGGCGCAAAATTACGCAATACACGCGCTATTTGACGATTGTGCTGAGCATTATCCAGTCCACCACCATTGCCACGGCGCTGCAGACCACAAACTACAGCGGCCAGTCGCTGGTCTATCATCCGGGCCCGGGCTTCGTGCTAATGACCATTTTGACCCTGACGACCGGCTCGGCCTTCATCATGTGGCTGGGCGAGCAGATCAGCGAGCGCGGAATCGGAAATGGCATGTCGCTCATCATATTCGTAGGCATTGTGGTCGGTTTGCCGCGCGCCATCCTGAACCTTTACGAATTGGCTAAAACCCAGGCTTGGGGACCATTTACCCCGATCGCCCTCATCTTCTTGGTAGCACTGATGATAGCCGTCGTTGCCTTCATCGTATTTGTGGAAGGCGGCCAGCGGCGTATCCCGGTGCAATATGCCAAGCGCGTGGTTGGCCGCAAGGTAATGGGCGGGCAATCCTCGTACTTGCCTCTGCGCGTCAATTCCGGCGGCGTGATTCCGCCGATTTTCGCGAGTTCGCTGTTGGCGTTTCCTGCCACGGCGGCGCTGCTAATTGGCACCCGGTACGCATTCGTCAAGGATTTCAGCAAGGTCATCGCCTTTGGCGAGCCGCTCTACAACCTCGTCTACGTCGTCCTGATCATTTTGTTCGCATTCTTCTACGTCGGCATCGTCTTCAACCCGACCGAGCTAGCGGACAACATGCGCAAGAACGGCGGCTTCATCCCGGGCATCCGGCCGGGACGCACCACCAGCGAGCACGTCAGCAAGATTTTGAAGCGCCTTACATTTATCGGCGCCATCTATCTCGCGGTGGTTTGCTTGCTTCCGGAATGGCTGATTACCGGCATCCATCTCGACCATCTTGGTTGGGGCATCGGCGGCTGGTTCGATCGCCATTTCCCGACCTGGTTCCTGAAAGGTCTCGGCGTGCAGTTTTATTTCGGCGGCACGTCGTTGCTGATCGTAGTCGGCGTGGCCATGGATACCGTGCAACAGCTGGAAGCGCAGTTAGTCATGCGGAATTACGAAGGCTTTGCGCGGAAGGGCCGGTTGCGCGGCCGGCGGTAATGAAGACCAGCGGAGCGCCGCAGGACGGTAAGTCCGTGGAGCCGTTGGACCGCGCTGTGATTTTTCTCGGGCCTCCGGGCGCGGGAAAGGGTACGCAAGCGAAAGAGCTGGCCAAGTATTACGGTGTGCCGCATCTTTCGACCGGCGACATGCTCCGCGAGAATATCGCCAAGGGCACGCCGCTGGGCATCAAGGCCGAGCCGATCATGAAGCGCGGCGAATTGGTTCCCGATTCGCTGGTGCTCAAGATGGTGGCCCAGCGTATCGAGCAGGCGGATTGCATGCACGGGTTCGTGTTCGACGGTTTCCCGCGAACCGTGGCGCAAGCGCAGTACTTGATGATTCTGCTGCGGCAGAATGGGTACAAGCCGGCGCTCGTTGTGCACTTTGTGATTGATCCGAAGCTGTTGTTGCGTCGGATCACCGGCAGGCGGATGTGTAAGGTGGGCGGCGAGATTTACAATATTTACGAGCGCCAGCCCAAATGCGATCTGCGCTGCGACAACGATGGTGGCGAACTCGAGCAGCGGCCGGATGATCGCGAAGAAATTGTCGGGCCCCGGTTGCAGGCGTACGAAAGACAGACCGAGCCGCTAGTGGCATATTATCGCCGGCTGGGACGCTTGCACGAGGTGAACGCCGCGAAAAGCGTCGACGAAGTAAAACGGCAGGTGATCGATATTGTGCGCGGGGCGCGTTGAGAGATGGCGATTCATTTGCGCAGCCGTGACGAGCTCGAAAAGATGCACCGTGCGGGACTCATTGTGCACGAAGTCTTGACAACGTTGCGCGATGCGGTGCGGCCGGGAATTTCGACGATGGACCTCGAGAAGTTGGCCGAGGAGAAAATCGCCAGAAAGCCTGGCAAGCCGGCGTTTAAAGGATATCGCGGGTATCCTTGCTCGCTGTGCACTTCGGTGAACAGCGAGATCGTTCACGGGATTCCGTCGCCGAAACGCAAGTTACGCGAAGGCGATATCGTCTCGATTGATTTCGGGATGGAAGTGGACGGATATTTCGCGGATTCGGCGGTCACCGTGCCGGTCGGGAAAATTCGGCCGGAAACACAGAAGCTGCTGGAAGTGACCCGCGAATCGCTGGACCGCGCCATTGAAAAAATGCGCGCGGGCAACCGGCTCGGCGATGTAGGCAACGCGGTGCAGAGCTGGGTGGAAGAGAACGGATTTTCGGTGGTGCGGGAATTTGTCGGTCACGGCATCGGCACCAAGATGCATGACGAGCCCAACCTGCCGAATTACGGCGATGTCGGGCGCGGCGCGCGGCTGCAGGAGGGTATGGTCATAGCCGTCGAGCCGATGGTGAATGCAGGGCGCCCGGAAGTGCGGATGCGCGACGAGTGGGTGGCGGAAACAGCGGATGGCAGCCCCTCAGCGCATTTCGAGCACACCGTGGCGATCACCGCAAACGGCCCTTGGATTCTGACGCGGCCGAAAGAAGTAACCGGCCCGTCGTGGTGAAAAGGTTGTAGCGCGGCAGCACAGGAGACTATGGCGAAGCAGTTTAAAGACGAAAAAAAGAAAGGCGACTCCGGCAACTCCAAGGAGGACGCCATCGAAGTAATGGCCACGGTCATCGAGCCGTTGCCGAACGCCATGTTTCGCGTGGAGCTGGAAAATAAGCATCAAGTGCTGGCGCACGTTTCCGGCAAGATGCGCAAAAATTTTATTCGTATTCTCGCGGGAGACAAAGTAGCCGTAGAGCTTTCGCCTTACGATTTGACACGCGGCCGCATCGTCTACCGCTACAAGTAGGAGCCGTAGGAAGAGGGATCCATGAAAGTACGGGCATCGGTTAAGAAGATTTGCGACAAGTGCAAGGTGATTCATCGGCGGGGCGTGGTGCGCGTGATTTGCACCAACCCGAAACACAAGCAGCGCCAGGGATAGATCGGTTTTCGAGAGAGAATTTTAGGAGACATGTTTCATGGCACGTATAGCAGGAATTGATCTTCCGGTTCAGAAACGATTGTGGATTGGTTTGACCTCGATCTACGGCATCGGGCGGGAGCGCGCGAAAAAGCTGGCGGCGAAAGCTGGCGTGGATTTCACGAAGAAGATCCGCGACCTGACCGAAGAGGAAATCAACCACATTCGCCAGGCCATTGAGCAGGAAGGCCGCGTGGAAGGCGATCTCCGCAAAGAGATCCAGATGAACATTCGCCG
>DATBYP010000101.1:0-3255 GCA_036513675.1 Candidatus Acidiferrum sp. | reverse complement strand
TAGTTGCCCAGCGCGATCCCCACGATCTCTTCGCTCGTTGGCACGTTCCCCGCTGCGGCTGTTGTCGCGGAAGTCGTAGCGCCCGGCGTGGCGGCAGCTAGCTCATCCTTCTTCCCAATCGACTCGGCCACCAAACCCCACGCCAGTTCATTCACCTGCGTGTTCGGATCTACGCCCGCCGAAGCCAAAAACTTTTCGAATTGCTTGAAGCGCTCCGGCAGCATCTGCTCTTGCAGTGCCGGATACCATTTCATCGTGCGCGCCTTTTTCAGGTCCGCATACGCAAACTCTCCCACATCCTTAGGGAACATCCCGATCGTATCGGCGGCAAGGCTTTGTGCCTTTACCGGTCTCGCCGCTGCCGCAATGGTCAGAAATACGGCACCCGCTGCGAGGGTCCGCTTGCCCATATCTATCCACTTCATTAGTTGCTCCTTTCAAGGGGCCGATGGGAACTCTAGTTTACTCTGCTGGGCAGGATTTAGCTGAGGCGATTTCTCAATTCGTCAACCCGTTTCCGCATCGCCGCCACATAGGCAGCATCTTTCAGTCCATTCAGGTTAATCTCCACGTTCGCCAGTGCGCCTTTTGCGCCCGCTACTGCCATTAGACGCGCCACTTGAAGGTCCGACTTCATGGATGCGGCGGCAATACTCTCCAGTTGTACCAGCCGCTCCTGCAGCGCCGCCGCTCGTTCCGCCACCTCCATCGGCACTTCGGCCGCGCCCTTCGTCGCTTTCTCAATCTCACCGTCGCGCCGCTGTTTTTCCTCCGCGCTTTCCTGCGGCAATTTGAACGCCGCCATCACCGCGTCATACGCAGCCGCGTCCTGGTCAATCGCCTTGGTCAGCGCCTCTCCGGTCTCGCGCAATTTCTCAAGCTGGTCCGAAAGTTTTTCCACGTGCAGAATCTGCGACTTCTTCTTCCGCGAAAGACCTGCCACCATCTGCCCCAGTGCCGCGGCCATCGCCGCCGCGTGCGCCGAAACGCTTCCACCGCCGGGCGTTGCCGCCGGCGCTGCCACAGCGTCCAAAAACGGTCGCGCCAGGTCCGCTAGCCTTCCGCCCTTCGCTTCCAACGGCGCGCCGGTAAGCGCTTCGCTCAACCGGTTCTCAAACACCTGGGAAGGCGAAAAATCCTCCAGTTGCAGAAAATAATCCGCTGCCATCTCGATGGCCTTCTTCGGCACCAGGCCCACGATCTCACTGCCCACAGGTACCACTCCATACCGCGCAGCTTCCCGCTTCACCATCTCGTACACCCGGTGCATTGGTGTCTGCTCGTAATCGGTCAAATTAATCGACACCTGCGCCAGGCTCCGCGCCTTCAATTCCACGCCCATCGATTTCACGTAGCGAAATCCGCCACTCGAATACCGGATCGCCTTAGCAATCTTGTTGGCAATCCTCACGTCCGCTGTGTTCAGATTCACGTTGTACGCCACCAGAAATTTCCGCGCTCCCACCACCGTCACGCCCGCCGTCGGATGCAGTTTCGGCTCGCCCACATCCGGCTGCCGGTCGTGGTTTTTTTTCATCTCCTCGCGCAAACCCTCGAATTGTCCGCGCCGCACATTTTCCAAGTTCACACGATCCGGCCGCAGCGCCGCCGCCTCGTAAAAAAACACCGGTATCCGGTAGCGCTTCCACAATTCATTTCCCACCCGACGTGCCAGCGACACGCAATCCTCGATCGTCACGCCCTCAATTGGAATGAACGGGACCACGTCGGTCGCTCCAACGCGCGGGTGTGCTCCCTTGTGCGTACTCATATCGATTAATTCCAGAGCCTTGCCCGCGCCCAGAAGCGTCGCCTCGCCCACCGCTTCCGGCTCACCTGCCAGCGTAATCACGCAACGGTTGTGATCCGCATCCATCTCGTGGTCCAGCACGTATACGCCCGGCACACTGCTCATGGCCTGGATCAGGGCATCCACTTTCGCCGCATCGCGCCCCTCGGAAAAATTCGGCACACTCTCAATCAGTCGTTTCATCGCTAGCTTTCGTCTTCCTCAAATAAGGATGCAGCACTGCTGCATCCTATGTCCGCACGATCACCTGATCTTGTCGCCTGTCTTCTTCTCTTCATACTTTGTGCTTCTACCCCTCTCTCTCTCTGCCTCTTCTGTGTTACCGTCCCTCGTCTCTGCTTCACTCCCGCACCCACACAATCTCCCCATTCTTCACCGTCATCCAACAAAGATTCACCCCGAAATAATAGGGAATTTCCCGGTAATCCTCCACCTCGAACACCGCCAAATCCGCCTGCTTCCCCTCTTCAATCGACCCAATCCGCCTATCCCGCCGCAACGCATACGCGGCATTAATTGTTGCCGCGCAAATGGCTTCCGCCGGCGTCATCCGCAATTGCGAACAAGCCAGCGACAAGATCATTGGCATACTCACCGTGGGACTCGTCCCCGGATTGTAATCCGTCGCCAGCGCCACAATCGCTCCCGCCTCGATCAACTTCCGTGCGGGCGCATACTTCTCCAAACCCAAATGAAAATCGCACCCAGGCAGCAACGTCGCCACCGTCCGCGATTTCCCCAGCGCCTTTATATCCGATGCATTCACCTGCTCCAGATGATCACAACTCGCCGCCCCCAACTCCACCGCCAGCGCCGCCGCACCCGTACGCGACAGCTGCTCGGCATGCAACCGCGGCGTCAACCCGTGCAGTTTTCCCTCGCTCAAAATTCTCTTCGATTGTTCGCGCGTGAACGCCCCGCGATCGCAAAACACATCGCAAAATTCCGCCAGCCCGTCGTTCACCACTTCCGGCAGCATCTGCTCCATCACCAACGCAATGTACTTCTCCGCTCCATTAGAGTTCCCGCGATACTCGGCAGGAACCGCGTGCGCGCCCAAAAATGTAGAAACGATCTCCAGCGGTTGCTCCTTGTTCAACTCTTTCTGCAACCGTAAAATCTTCAGCTCGCTAGCCGCGTCCAGCCCATACCCGCTCTTGGCTTCCACGGTAGTCGTGCCATAGGCCACAAACTGCTCCAGCGCCCTCCGGGCCCGCACCTTCAAATCCTCCGCCGTCGCCGCCCGCAGCTTCTTCACCGAATTCAGAATTCCGCCGCCCTTGCGCGCGATCTCCTCGTAACTCTCCCCTTGAATCTTCAACTCATACTCTTCCGCACGGCTCGCCGCATGAATCAGATGTGTGTGCGAATCCACAAATCCCGGCAGCACCACCCGCCCACCGACATCCACTTTCTCCGCGCGCCTCGCGTCTACGCGTGCCTCC
>DATBYP010000100.1:0-28581 GCA_036513675.1 Candidatus Acidiferrum sp. | reverse complement strand
AGTGTGGCAGAGCTGTTCCAGAGAGTTACTAGGCCAGGGCGGACAGCATACACCCTGTACGCTCAGGCAAAGAATGATTTATAAGAGCTAGGCAGTCGGCTTGTCGGGGACTGGTTGCGTGGCGACGAAATCTTCGGCGAAGCGCACGGAGTAGGAATCGAGGAGCTGTTGAATGCGCTTGGCCTGTGGAGATTTGAGGACGAAGCCGGCGTGATGATATTTCGAAACGCGATAGACAATTTCAGGATCGTTGTAGGCGGACGTGTCGGGACTTTCCTGCCGCGCGAGAGAGAGAATTACACCGGCATAGTCGCGGCGTGCGGCGGGAAGCTGGTACGGCTGCTTCCCTGCCCCGACTTCGAGGCGCGCCCATTCGCGCCAGAGATTGATGTTGGTGGCGGCTTCGATGACGTCTGATATGTAAGCGCCACCAACGCGTGCGGCGATTTCGATGAAATAGAACTTGCCGTCGGCATGGGATTTCAGGAATTCGGCGTGGGTGACACCGCGTAGATACCCGAGGCCTTCGATCACCTCGCGATTTACATCGACAAGCTTTTTGGTTTCGGCGGCATCGCGCGACAAAGTGCGTGTGGTGAACACGCCGCCTTGATGCGAGACGTCGAGCGGCGGGGCGCCGTAAGCGTGGGGCTCGGCGAAGAGGACTTCGCGCTCCGAGACGATGCTGTCGACGTGATAGACGACGCCGGGAACGAATTGTTCGAGAAGATAGAAGGATTGTTGGTCGCCGAGTTGATCGAGCCAGGGCCACAGGTCGTCGGGTCTATGAATCTTTTTCATGCCGATGCCGGAAGCTTGCGAGCGGGGCTTGAGCAGCCAGGGAGAAGGGACGCGCGCCATGAATTCACGAATCGCGGCGTAATTGAGAATGTGGACGAATTCGGGGACAAGAATGCCGGCTTCTTTGGCGCGAGCGCGCATGGAGAGCTTGTCGCGGAAATAGCGAATGGTGGTGAGGCCCATCCCGGGAATGCGCAGGTGCTCGCGGAGCGCGGAGACATTCTCCATGTCGAATTCATCGAGCGCAACAATCCGATCAATAGGCTGCGAACGGGCCATGTAGCTGACGGTGTAGATCAGGTGATGCTGGGCAATGTCCTCTGGCATGAGGAATACATCGTCCAGAGATTCGCGCGGCCAATCGCCGTCACGGAGTTTTTCGACGGTTAAGAGGAGCACGCGGCAGCCGAGGGCTCTGCAGGTGCGCAGAAATTCCTGACCCTTTTCGTAGGAGCTTACGCAGAGGATGGTGAGCGGGCGATTGTCAGTCATGCCGCGATTCCGTGAGCACGAAAATATCGCGGATTATACTGTGGACTCCGCCGCGGGATACAAGAATTGCAAGAATGGACCAACGCGCTGGGCCCAGGCGGCTTCGTTGTGCTCAGCGCCTTCGACGCGCTGGTAGTGAAGGTCCTTGCCCATCTGCCACCCATTTTGCAGGAGGAGGTCGCGAAATTGTTCGACATCGTGAACGATGCGCGGGCCTTCTTGTGTACCGATGTCGAGCCAAATGCGCGGGCGAGGCTCGACGGGCGTACTCGCTGCGAAGCGATGAATTACGCGCTGATTCCACCAAACGGACGGCGAGAGCGCTGCGAGACGGCCAAAAACATGTGGATGTTTGAGTCCGAGATACAGCGAGACCAGTCCGCCCAGGGAGGAGCCGCCCATTCCCGTCACGCGCGCATCGGAAATCACGCGGTATTGTTGCTGAATAAAGGGCATCACTTCTTGCACGAGGAATTTCGCGTAGCGGTCGGCGCGGCCACCGCCGAGACGCGGCGCTTTGGTGGGCGTGTATTCGTAGATGCGAACTTTGCCGACGTTGTAAATTCCAACGATGATGAGCGGCTGTACGGCGCCTGTAAGAATGAAATCGTCGGCAGTGTGGCCGACGTGCCAGTCCATGCCGGGAACGAACGAAGTGGCGCCGTCGAAGAGGTTTTGGCCGTCGTGCAAATAGAGAACCGGGAAGCGGCGCTGCGGCTGGTCGTGATAGCCGGGCGGAAGATAGACGATGAGGTCGCGCTGGTTACGCAGAAAGCGGGAGCGGAATTTCTCGTGCTTGTGGAGATCTGGCGCGTTCACGGAACGATCATGACCAATAGATCTTTGGCTTCCACGTGCTGGCCGGGAGCAACTAGCAGCTTGGTGACACGCCCGGAGATCGGGGCGTAGATATTGGATTGCATCTTCATGGCTTCCAGGGTCAGCAATTTCGCGCCGCGTTCAACAGCATGGTTGGCTTGCACGGCGATGCCCGAGATTATGCCCGCAGTTGGCGCGGGCACCTGACCAGCATCGGCGGGATCGGCTTTGGGGTGACTGCGCTCGACAACTCGAAGGGCGCGATCACGAACGTTGACCTCGCGCGGCTGGCCGTTGAGCTCGAAGAAGAGCGTGCGCGTGCCGTCGGGATGCGGATCGCTGATAGTGAGAAATTTTACGATGAGCGTTTTTCCTTGCTCGATTTCGATGGTGATTTCCTCGCCGGACTTCAGCCCGTAGAAAAATGCGGGAGTGGGAAGCACGCTGACGTCGGAATAAGTTTGGCGGAATTTGTCGTACTTGAGGAAGACGTCCGGGTACAGCAAGTAGCTCAGGAGGTCGTCGCGGCGAATTGCATGGCCGACTTTTTTTTCGAGGGCTTGCTGCTCATGAGCCAGATTCGCCGCAGGCAGGTTATCGCTCGGCAAGCCGCGAAGGGGCATAGCGCCGCGAAGGATAATTTTTTGCAGTTTCTTGGGCCAGCCGCCGGGAGGCACACCTAGCACGCCAGAAAACATCTCAACAACGGAGTTAGGAAGCGAGAGGTCGTGATGCTCGTCGAGCTTCAGCAAATCCTGGGGAGTCATTTGTTTGGCCATCAGAAAAAGCGCCATATCTCCCACAACTTTGCTGGAGGGCGTAACTTTGACTATGTCGCCGAAGAGTTGGTTAACCTCGGCGTACATTTTTTCAACTTCACGCCAACGATGACCGAGGCCCATGGCAGCGGCTTGCTCGCGCAAGTTTGTGTACTGCCCTCCGGGAATTTCGTGTTGATAGAGGCGCGCGGAACCTGATTTGGGAGCGGAATCAAAGGGCAAATAGTAAGTGCGCACTGTTTCCCAATAGTCGGAGCATTCGTTGAGCGCGCCGATGTCGAGCTGCGTATCACGCGGCGTGTGGCGCAGAGCTTCGATGATGGAATTGAGATTGGGCTGGCTTGTTCCACCGCTCATCGAAGCGACGGCGGCATCCGCGATATCCACACCGGCGTCCGCTGCCTTCAGCACAGAGGCGGCGTTCAGGCCGCTGGTGTCGTGAGTGTGGAAGTGAATGGGGATATCGATTTCCTCGCGAAGCGCACGCACGAGTTGCGCGGCAGCGTACGGTTTGCATAGGCCTGCCATATCTTTGATGGCTAAGAAATGCGCGCCGAGTTTTTCGAGTTGCTTAGCCATGCCGACGTAATACTTGAGCGAATATTTTGGGCGGCCTTTGTCGAGAATGTCGCCTGTGTAGCAAATGGCCGGCTCGCAGACCGCGCCGGTTTGGAGCACGGCGTCGATGGCCACGCGCATGTTTTCGATGGAATTGAGCGAATCAAAGATACGGAATATTTCGATGCCCTGGGTGTGGGCCTCGCGCACAAACTCTTCAATGACATTGTCTGGATACGATGCGTAACCCACAGCGTTCGCGCCGCGGAGCAGCATTTGGAAACAAATGTTGGGAATGCGCCGGCGCAGCTCGCGCAAACGCAGCCACGGGTCTTCGTGCAAAAAGCGCAGCGCGGTGTCAAAGGTGGCGCCGCCCCACATTTCGACACTGAAGAGATTAGGAAGGCGCTGCGCGACGGCATTCGCGGTGGCAAGAAGATCGTGCGTGCGCACGCGCGTGGCCATTAATGATTGATGGGCATCGCGAAAGGTAGTGTCCGTGATGAGCAGGCGCTTTTCCTTGCGCGCCCACGCGGCAAACTTTTTCGGTCCCAGCTTCTGCAGTAATTGACGCGAGCCGGCAGGCGGTTCAATTCCTGGAACGCTTGGCAGGACGGCTGGCTCGAAGGCGTCTGGAACTTGCTTTCCTTTGACCTCGGGGTTCCCGTTAAGAATCACGTCACCCACGTAAGAGAGCAACTTTGTGGCGCGGTCGCCACGGCTGGCGATCCGAAACAGTTCCGGTGAGTCATCGAGAAAGGAAGTGGTGACTTCGCCGGCGCGAAATCGCGGATGATTGACGACATTCTCCAGGAAAGGAATGTTGGTCTTTACGCCGCGAATGCGAAATTCGCGGAGGGCACGATCCATGCGCTGGCAAGCTTCCGGAAGATTCAGGCCCCAGGCGGTCACTTTCACAAGCAGCGAATCGTAGTAGGCGGCGAGCAGCGCGCCGGCGTACGCTGTGCCGCCGTCGAGGCGAATGCCAAACCCCGCGGGAGATCGGTAGGTGGAAATTTTTCCGTAGTCGGGTGCGAAATTCTTTTCCGGATCTTCGGTGGTCACGCGGCATTGCAGCGCTGCACCATACAGCGGCACGTTTTGCTGTTTCGGAAGCGACAGCGGAGCATCATGTAAATTGCAGCCCTGCGCGATGCGAATTTGTGCCTGCACCAGGTCGATGCCAGTGACCATTTCGGTGACGGTGTGCTCGACCTGAATGCGTGGGTTCACTTCGATGAAGTACCACTTGCTCGCGTCCACGTCATAGAGAAACTCGACCGTGCCGGCATTGCGGTAGTTGGCTTTGCGCGCGATGCGTAACGCCGCTTCGCACAATTCGGCGCGCACGTTGGCGGGCAGATTCGCGGCGGGAGCGACTTCCACGACTTTCTGGTGACGCCGCTGCACGGAGCAATCGCGTTCCCAGAGATGCAGCAGATTGCCGTGATGATCGGCGAGAATCTGGACTTCGATATGCCGCGCGCGCGGAAGATATTTTTCGAGGAAAACAGAAGCGTCGCCAAAAGCCGAGCGCGCCTCGCCCTGGGCCTCTTCCAGCCTGGCATCAAGCTGCGCGGCATCGTGGACCACGCGCATACCGCGGCCGCCGCCGCCCATCGCGGCTTTCACGATCACCGGGTAACCAATTTCGCGCGCGATCTTGTGCGTTTCACTCGCCGATTTCACCGCCTCTTCGGTGCCGGGCAACACTGACACGCCCGCGGATGCGGCGAGTCTTCGCGCGGCGGTCTTGTCGCCCAGCAACTCGAGCAACGCCGGCGTGGGCCCGACAAAGGTGATGCCGGCTTTTTCGCAAGCACGCGCGAACGCAGGGTTTTCCGACAAGAATCCGTACCCCGGGTGAATCGCGTCGACGCCCCTCTCTTTCGCGAGCGCAACGATTCCCGCGATGTCCAGGTACGCTTCGACCGGGCCTTTCCCGGCGCCAACCTGATAGGCCTCGTCCGCCTTGAAGCGGTGCAGGCCCAAGCGGTCTTCCTGCGAGTAGATGCCAACCGTGCGCAGTCCAAGTTCGTTCGCAGCACGAAAAATGCGAATGGCGATTTCGCTGCGGTTGGCAGCGAGCAATTTTTGGATGCTCTTGGTCTTCGTCATCCTAGGGGCGAGTTCAGGCTCGCGCGAAACTCTAGATTTTCGCATGAGCGGCACACGATGCCGCAGGAGTTTTTTCAATGCGGAAGGTGAACAAAAGTTATCGAGCGAGGAAACTCTAAGTTTCCCTTAGAAGGACGCCGGGACGGCCTCGGCGCTTACCGGCTGGGGGTTCGTGGATTTCAACTGTTGCAGCTCCGCCTCGACCCTGCTCCACTCTTTCGGTTTACGCTTGATGGCGTTGGGAGCGTTGGGGTCGGCAAAGAAGTCCAATAGCTCTGCGCGCAATTCGGGTGTCACATCGGCGAAATTTTGCTCGGCAAGCTTGTCGAGCAGCTTGGCGTGCGCTTCATCATTCAGGCGGTACTTGCCTGGGCCGGTGGGCTCGCCGACGTCGAAGTTATCGTTCGGCAGGTCTACGCGCCCCTCGCCCTCCTGCTTCAACAGAGTGCGATAGCGGTCCAGGGTGGCGTTGAAGCTGGCCTCGAACATTCGCTCGGTTTCCGGAGTGGGTGTCCTGAGCTGTAGCACCCGCAGCGGCCCGAATTTTGGAAGCAGGCGATAGAGAAATGCGAGGAACCGATCCCAGAAACTTGGCCGCTGATAGTCCTTGCCCCATGCACGCTCAAAGCTGGAGCGCGACAAATTGTAGAGAAACTTCCGGCGCGTTATACCGGGCACATCGCCTTTGATCTCTTTTTCTTTCAAGGTCCAAGCCACGCGCGTCGCCCTGGGAATGAGCTTGCTGACATCCCGCCGGTAGGAGCCGATCACTTTCTCTTCGTTCTGCAGCACTTTCTTCAAATCCAAGCCATAGGTTTCGCGGAAGGCCTGCTCGAGCAGCGGGGCGGCGACCTGAAAGCCGACGAAGTCGTGATAGCTTTCCGGGGCATAACGCTGCTTGGCGACTTCGAGAACATCGAAGCCGAATTCCGTTTTCACGTGCGCGAGCGGATCGTCTTCATAGGTGACGAAGTCGCCGTGCTTTTTCTTCAGCTTCGGATAAAGGATCGGAACGGCACGGTTTGTTCCAAGGCGATGGCCATCATTGTCCGCGGCATAGTGCGCCAGTGCTCCAATTGCGAAGGCGTATTCGTTCAGATCTTTGGAATCACGCAGCAAGATTACGATGAAATCGCCGCTGCGAACGTAGTGCGCCAAGTCGCTGAAAAACTTGCTGCCGTGCGGATAGTAGCCCATGTCTTGAATGATGGCACCGCCATAGGCGTAACCATGCGCCTCGCGCAATTCTTCTGCAGTGGCGTCCGGAAAACGTTTCAAAAGCAACGGCTTGATGTTGGTGTCCCACGCGGAATCAATGATGGCTTCATGGGAGAGCACTGAATATGCGGCGGCGCTTAACGGCCAAAGAATAACGCACGCAAGGATGGCCAGCAGCGCCCCAATTTTTGAGAACAATTCCGCCCCTCCGATGAGTCCTCGCAGTGAATCGTCCGGCGCGTCGGCTCAGAAAGCTGCTCAATTGCACGAATTGCCCGAGCCTACGAGGAATCACTTGTCAGTTTGATGATGGGGACGGCGCAAAGGAACGCATGCGGCAGAAGGCGTGGGGAGCGCCGAATGTCCTATCGGGTTGCCTGAGGAGCTGCGGGCTGTATCTCGCTGAGTAGTTGCGGCTGAGTGCTTGCGCTCAGTACTTGCGCAAGACGCTGATAACGCGGCCTTGGATCTTTACTTCGTTCGCCGGAAGGATGATCGGCGCCATCTCCGAATTCGCGGGCTGCAGACGAATTTTCCCCGGACCTTCGCGGTAAAATCTTTTCAGCGTGGCTTCTTCTCCGTTGATCAGGGCGACCACGATCTCGCCTGAATTCGCCACCTGCGTTTGCTCGCAGACCACAAAATCTCCATCCATGATGTGGTCTTCGATCATGGAGGTGCCTTTCACCTTCAACGCAAAGGAATTTCCGCCGCGCGCGAAATCTCCGAGGGAAAGCGTCTCGCGTTCTTCAACCGCTTCGAGGGGCCGCCCGGCTGCGATGCGCCCGACGAGCGGGAGCTCCTGCACCTTGCGCTCAATTACCTGGTCTTTGACCGATTTCGGAAGTTGTAGAATTTCGATCGAGCGGCTCTGGTTGTAGCCGCGGCGAATGAAACCTTTCTTCTCCAACGTGGTGATGTGCTTGTGCACCGTCGCCAGCGAGGTCAGCTTCATGCCCTTGCCGATTTCCTCGAAGCTCGGCGCGTAGCCGTGCTTGGTCTCGAAGACCACAAGGTAGTCGAGCACTTCTTTCTGTCGTTTGGTCAGGGTCATGGGTGAAACCTCCGATTCCAGCGCCAGGCAATCTACGGCCGTCACATCCACCTTAGGCGAAAAGAAAGCGAAGTGTCAAGCACTTCCTTTCGCGCGCTTGCTGGATTTGGCAAGCTTTCGAGGCCGCTCGGTGGTCGTTCGCTCTTGCAACATCGTGGCGGGACAAAGATGCTCTGTGGAAAAATCTTTCGTGTCATCGTGCAACCCGCAACGCTCGCCGCACGTCTTTTTCAGTAGAGCACATTGCCCGAAGCGGCGGACTCTCTCCCCGCCGCGGGCGAGCCGGTATGGTATCCTTGCCATACCGGCTCGCGGCGGGCGCAAACAACATCCATCCTGTTCTTTGCACCGCGTCATCCTATGACTGAGCTGCGCTCCTCACGGGGGAAATCGTGGAGGAGCTCTCCAAAACGGGGTCAGGCAGTCTATGTCGATACTTATTGATTCTCCGCTGACCAAAAGCCGGCGGGAAAAGATCGAACAGGCAGTCATTCGCTTCGCCGGGGATTCCGGCGACGGCATGCAGATCACGGGCAGCCAGTTCACCAATACCGTGGCGCTGTATGGTAATGACATCGCTACGTTTCCGGACTTTCCGGCTGAGATTCGCGCCCCCGCCGGCACATTACCCGGGGTAAGCGGCTATCAACTCCATTTCTCTTCTAATGATGTATACACGCCGGGGGACGCCGTGGACGTCCTCATCGCCATGAATCCCGCGGCGCTGAAGGTCAACGTGGCGGACTTAAAGGCCAACGGCATCCTCATCGTTAATTCGGATAGCTTTAAAGAGACCGATCTGCGCAAGGCGCAGATGACCTCGAATCCGCTGGAAGACCACTCGCTCGACAAGTTTCGGCTCTTTTCCGTTGAGTTAGAACGGCTGACGCGCGTCGCTCTCGAGCACCTAGGCCTGGACGCCAAGTCCGTGGACCGCTGCAAGAACTTCTTTGCGCTGGGGATGTGCTACTGGCTTTACAACCGCTCGATGGATTCGACGGTTCGATGGATTGAAGACAAGTTCAAGCACAAGCCGCTGCTGGTCGAAGCTAACAAGCTGGCCATGAAGGCCGGATATTCGTACTGCGAAGCCACGGAAGCCTTTCAGATCAGCTACGAAATCCCGCCGGCGCAATTGGCGCCCGGCATGTACCGAAATTTGAGCGGCAACCAGGCACTGGCGCTAGGCTTTATTACCGCTTCGCAAAAATCAGGCCTGCGGCTGTTTCAGGGCAGCTACCCGATTACGCCCGCTTCGGACATCTTGCATGAACTTTCCCAATATAAAGACTTTGGCGTGATGACTTTCCAAGCAGAAGACGAAATCGCCGCGATTACCTCTGCGATTGGCGCAGCGTACGCGGGTGCTCTGGCCATTACCACGACCTCCGGTCCCGGTATGGCGCTAAAAACCGAGGCGATGGGACTCGCCGTGGCTGTGGAAATCCCGTTGGTCATCTGCGACATCCAGCGCGGCGGACCGTCGACCGGCCTGCCTACCAAGACCGAGCAAGCGGACTTGTTGCAAGCCCTGTTTGGGCGCAACTCCGAAGCGCCGATACCGATTGTCGCCGCCGCGACACCCAGCGACTGCTTCTGGGCCGCCATGGAGGCTAGCCGCATCGCCATCAAGTACATGGTCCCGGTGATCCTTCTCTCTGATGGATATTTGGCAAACGGCGCCGAACCGTGGCGCATCCCAGACGCTGACGACATTCCGGAAATCCCCGTGCATTTTGCAACCGAGCCCAACTCCCCGACTGGCTATTTACCCTACAAACGCAATCCGGAAACGTTGGCACGGCCCTGGGCCGTTCCTGGAACGCCAGGTCTGGAGCACCGCATCGGCGGCCTTGAGAAGCAGGACGTCAGTGGAAATATCAACTACGAGCCGCTGAATCACGAAAAGATGGTGCGCATCCGCGCAGCTAAGGTCGAGGCCGTCGCACAAGACATTCCGGATATCGCGCCGATCGGCGACGCTCAAGGCGATTTGCTGATCATCGCGTGGGGCTCCACGCATGGAGCGATCACCGCCGCGGTGAAAGCACAACGCGCCGAGGGGCGGAGGATTGGGCACGTTCATCTGCGGCATCTGAATCCGCTGCCCTCGAACTTGGGCGAGGTCATCAAACGCTATAAGAAGGTTTTGGTGCCGGAACTGAACATGGGCCAACTGCTCTGGGTGTTGCGCGCCAAGTACCTGGTGGACGCCGTGGGCCTGAATAAAATTCAGGGCCGCCCATTCAAGCAAGTGGAGCTCGAACAGAAAATCGAAGAGATGCTAGACGTCTAGCATTTTGCTGGAGTAGCTCAGGTCTTCAGGCCTGAGGCTGTTTCGATCCGATGGAGAACTCGCAATGAGTACTGCAACGCTTCCGCCGCTGCCGCAGCTAACGAAAAAAGATTTCCAGACCGACCAAGAGGTCCGCTGGTGCCCGGGCTGCGGCGACTACGCCATTCTCTCCGCGGTGCAGTCGGTATTCCCGGAACTCGGTATCAAGCGCGAAAATTTCGTGGTCGTTTCCGGCATCGGCTGCTCTAGCCGTTTCCCTTATTACATGAACACCTTCGGCTTCCACACCATTCATGGCCGCGCACCGGCAGTCGCCACGGGAATCAAGGCGATCAGGCCCGACTTGGAAGTTTGGGTGGCCACTGGCGACGGCGATGCGCTCTCCATCGGCGGCAATCACACGATTCACATGCTGCGTCGCAACGTCGGAATTAAAGTGTTGCTCTTCAACAATCGTATCTACGGCCTGACCAAGGGCCAATATTCGCCGACATCGGAGGTAAATAAAAAGACGAAGTCGACGCCCTTTGGTTCGGTGGATCGTCCGTTCAATCCCGTGTCTCTGGCGATAGGCGCGGAAGCCACATTTGTAGCGCGCTCCGTTGACGTTTTTCAGGGGCATTTAAAAGACACACTGAAGCACGCCGCGGCGCACAGAGGCTCAGCGTTCGTGGAAATCCTGCAGAATTGCAACATCTTCAACGACGGCGCATGGTTTTCGCTCACTGAACGCGACGCGCGCAGCGAGCATGTCATACAGCTTGAGCACGGCAAGCCGCTCGTTTTCGGCAAGAATCGCGACAAAGGCATCCGCCGCAAGCCCGACGGCGACATCGAAGTCGTGCCGCTCGGCAACGGCGTCACGGAATCGGACCTCGTCATTCACGACGCGCATCATCCCCGGCCGTCGTACGCCTTCTTGCTTTCTCACATGGAGCATCGTCCCGGATTCCCAACACCCATCGGCGTGCTTCGCGCCTGGGACGACCTGCCCCGCTATGAGGACGTGATGAATCAGCAGATCAAAGACGTAATTGCCAAGCGTGGCGCGGGCGACCTGAACAAACTCTTGCATGCCGGCGATACCTGGGAAGTGCGCTGACGAACCTAACTTGATTCCGAAAAAGTCCCAAACACAGCAATACCCCTCCGTGTAACGGCCGCAGTACCAACCAAATGCCCGCCGGGTGTATACTCCCGCCAGTTCGGTAAGCCTCGAGCGTTACATGGCAGAATCTCCTTTCGGTGAGCGTCTGAAGGCGGATCCTCCCAGCGACGAGCCTCGACTCGAGTCATGGGGAGAGATTGCGGCGTACCTACGCCGAGAGATTAGGACTGTCCAGCGCTGGGAAAAGTACCAAGGACTTCCGGTACGTCGCCTTCTAATAGGAAAACTCGGCTCCGTCTACGCCTATCGTTCCGAGCTGGATAAGTGGTATCGCGAGCGCCAGCCGCAAGCCGACAACGGCGAAGAAGACAACAGCCAAGCCGCGAACGATAAAATTGCGGCTCACGTCACGGTTTCTGCCAACGCAGAAACGGAAGAAGAAAAGGAAAAATCGTCCGGCAGCGAAGCGCGCCCTCCGCGTCCGCGGATTACGCGTTTGCATATCACTATCACGCTGCTGGCCCTGCTTATCATCGCTGTGGTAACCCCGGGTGTTTATTTCGTGCGCAAAGGGCATTCTCCCATACGCTCTGCAAGCGGGAAGATTCGCTTGGTCGTCCTCCCCTTCGCAAATTTGAGTGGTGACCCCCAGCAGGATTATTTCAGCGCCGGCCTGACCGACGAAATGATCACGCAGCTCGGGCGTTTGGACCCCGAGCGCCTTGGCGTCATTGCGGAAACATCTTCAAAGCTCGTCGCCGGCAAACCGATTGCAGACCTCGGGCGTACGTTGGACGTGCAGTATGCCCTCGAGGGCAGCGTTCGTCGAGGCGGCAATCAGGTCCGGATTGATGTCCAGCTCATTCAAGTGAGCGACCAAACGCACCTGTGGGCCGACTCTTACACCGGCGACATTGGGGATATCCTGCGCGTTCAGGACGAAGTTGCCGCCGCCGTGGCAAGTCAGATTCGCGTGGCGCTTCCCGTAGGCGCTCTCGCCGTCAATGGCGCGAAAGGGACCGCGCACTCCATCAATCCCGAGGCCTACGACGAGTATCTCCGCGGCCGCTTCTATTGGACCAATCGGGGCGACCTGCACAAAAGCATCGATGCATACCAGGCAGCTATCAAGAAAGATCCGAGTTATGCGTTAGCCTACGCAGGCCTGGCCAGCGCCTATGCCCTGCTCGGCCAAGTTCCTTACGACGATATGCTTCCTGGCGATGCCAAGCCCAAAGCACGGCAAGCCGCCGAGCATGCCCTGCAACTCGACCCGGAACTGGGCGAGGCTCACTCCGTGTTAGCCAATGTCTCCTTCAGCTACGATTGGGACTTCGAAGCTGCCGAGCGCGAGTTCCAGCGCGCCCTCGCTCTTGGCCAGAATGATCCCACTGCACATCTGTGGTTCAGCCACTATTGCATTGTGCGCAATCGGCTCCAGAAAGCGCATGAAGAGAACTCGCGCACTCTCGCACTCGATCCCGTCTCGCCTCTCTTCAATACCGTCCGAGCTGAAATTCATTACAATGCCCGGCAATATGATGAAGCAATCGCGCAAGCTCGCCGAACCATCGAACAGTACCCCACTTACTGGCTGGCATACATTTGGCTCGGCTCCGCTTATCGCGAGAAGAAAATGTACAAGGATGCTCTGGAACAGTTCTCACAGGCGAGCAAGCTCTCCGGCAATCATCCGGCGATCACCGCTTTGCACGGCCATGCTCTCGCTCTGTCTGGCGACACGGCGGGCGCATACAGAGCTCTTTCGGATTTGCAACTACTTGCGAAATCGCGCTACGTTTCGGCCCTCTACTTTGCAGGCATCTATACCGGCCTTGGGGAAAAGAGTACGGCTATGGATTGGTTGGATAAGGCCTATAAAGAACGAAACGACCGCCTGGTGTATCTAAATGTGGACCCCATGGCCGACTCGCTGCGCTCGGAGCCCCGCTTTCGCGACCTGATGAAGCGCCTGCATCTGCCCTAGGAAGCACACTTTCGCTTCTCAATTCGCACAACGACGGCCAGCCGCAAGCCGACAAATGGCGAAGAAGCCAACGAAGGTGGGACGGACTTGCGCTTATTATAAGATTACGGACGCAAATCTCACGAAATTGAACGACTCTATTGTCCAGGCAGAGGGGTGTAGACTGTTTGAGGTACCCTCGCTGAGGATGCTATCTACTGTTCAGCCCTCCCTTCTTCAAGAATCTTTTTTTGAACTCTCCCAAAACCGTTAGGGTTCTCATGTCGACCATCTTGTCGACGTAGATCAGCCCATTGAGGTGGTCGATCTCATGTTGGAAGACTCTTGCCTGAAATCCTCGGAGTGTTTTGACTTGTTTATCTCCAAACCGGTCGAAGTAACTAACCCGAATGGTTCGGTACCGAGGCACCAAGCCGCGTGCGTTCGGAAAACTCAGGCACCCTTCCCAGTCGTTTAGTAGTTCCCTGGAATGACTCAGGATCCTGGGATTTATGATCACCGTCGGCTCAAGGGGAACAATCCTTGGTCGAGTCGGAGTCTTTTTGACTTCGATAACGGCAAGTTGAATAGGTTTTCCGATTTGCGGCGCCGCCAGGCCAACGCCACCCACTTTCCGCATCGTGAAGAACATCTGCGTGACGAGCCTTTGAAAATTCTCTGTTGCAATATCGCGCAGCGGAATTGGCTTGGCTTTTTTGCGCAGCACCGGGTTTCCGAGGTGAGTACGAGGTAGTCTCCGCATGACCACCTAAATGATAGCTCTGCAGGAGAAAGATTCAAGTTTGCTGTAAGGGCTTTCACTCTGTCGGCTTTCGGGAATGAGAACCTTTGCCCCGATTTCTCGGCCGGATCCTATCGCTGCTCACGTTTTTTGCGCGCCGCGTACAGGAGTCGATTCCCCCAGTACGACAAACCACGACATTAAGCGCCTTTCTCGCGAATCGCTCCTTGTCGCTTGCAGCATCTCCTCTCCGCCGTTACCGTGCGCTTACCAAGGAGAATCGAAATGTTTTGGTTCTGTGTGGCTCTATCCGCGGCGGGCGTATTGGAACCGGCAATCTGCTCGTGTCTCGTGGCGGAGTTCGCCGGCTATTGGCTGCACCGGCGGCTCAATGGTGAAAAGACGCCCTTCCGGGGCCACAGCCAGCTGGCGCACCACCTGCTTCGATACGGGCCAGTGCAGGCCATGTCTGCTGACAAATCCGGCGACCCCGGTCGTGTAGGTTTGTTACCCGTTGACCTCCTCCGAACCCGGCTCACCCGACCCGACCACTCGCTTAACCGGAAAAGCTTGGCAATCGCATTGCTACGTTATAGATTAGCGACGCCTTTGCACACCTTGGGCCGTGACAGCACCCAGGGAGGAAGGCGGCGTTTCAATGACTGAGACCCTAGTCAAGGAAACCGCCCGCTCGAACGGTTCGGCCCCGGATTCCCGGCGCCGGGCCGCCAAGCCCGCGCGCGCGGACGCTCGCAAAACTCCCGACCAGAAAATCCGCGTCTTTGTGGCCGCGGAGAACCGGCTGTTGCGTGAGACTTTGGCCCGCGTTCTCTCCAAAGGTGGCTGTATCGAAGTGAGTGCGACGGAGTCCGCCGTGCCATTTCACACGGACGCTTTGCTCGAAGCCGGTCCGGACATTCTTCTGCTTACTTCCCGGGGAAGCCTTCAGGAAGACTTGTCGGCCATCCTGCAGGTGCGCTCTGCCGCGCCTGCGGTCCGCATACTGCTCATTGGCATGGCGAAGGAGGAGCGCGCATTCCTCCAATGTGTGCGCGCAGGCATCAGCGGCTACTTGCTGCGCGACGCTTCCGCCGGAGAAGTTCTGCAAGGTGTGCAGGCGGTTGCCGCGGGGGAAGCCGTGTGTCCTGGCTCGCTTTGCGCCGTTTTGTTCCGCTATTTCGAATCGGATGCGACAAGCCTTCCTTGCACCAACAGCAAGCGCCGCTTGGGTCTTAGCCGTCGCGAGCTGCAGCTCATTCCCTTGATCGCGCAAGGCCTCACGAACAAGGAAATCGCGAATCATTTCTCGCTTTCCGAACAGACCGTGAAGAATCACCTCTATCGCATGAAGCACAAAATCGGAGCCGAAGACCGCCTTGAAATGGTGCAGCTCTATCGCACACAGGGCTTCCTCGTCTGATTTGTCTCTCGGCAGCCTGTCGGTTTGCAATGATATGATTTCGGCTGACCCCTGTGACCACTTGGGAGCCGCAAACTTACCTTCGCTACGCCGATCTTCGCTTTCGCGCCGGCCTTGATCTGATCGCGCGCATCCCCAAACTTCAGTACTCCACGATTTACGATCTCGGCTGCGGCACAGGCCATCTAACCCGCATCCTTGCCGATACTTTTCCGGGCTCCCGAGTCACCGGAGTCGATTCCTCGCCCGAAATGCTCGCCGAAGCTCGCCGCGAGTTCCCCACACTCGAGTGGCGCCGTGATGACATTAACTGTTGGCATCCCGACACAAGCGCCGATCTCATTTATACGAACGCCGCCTTGCAATGGCTTCCTGACCATGAAATCTTGCTGCCTTCGCTACTGAAAAACTTGCGGCCCGGCGGCGTCCTGGCCATGCAAGTCCCTCGGCACTTTGAATCGCCTTCGCACCTCGGGCTGAAAGAGCTGGTGATGGAAAGCGAGTGGCGCGCCAAGCTCGAGCCTCTCCTACTCGCGCCTATCGCCGCACCCGAGACGTACTGGCGCTTGCTTACGCCGCATGCTCGCAATCTCGATGTGTGGGAAACCACCTATTTGCAGGTCTTGGACGGCCAAGATCCCGTCGTTAACTTCATGCGCGGCACGGCGTTGCGCCCTTTTCTTTCGGCCCTTGCCGAAGAGGAAGCCGCCAGATTCATCGAGGCTTTCGCCGAACGTATGGCGGCCTCCTATCTTCCCCAGCCAAACGGTCAGACGCTTTTCCCCTTCCGCCGTCTCTTCCTAATCGCTCAGCGTTAGCCAGACGGAAAATCTTCATAGTCCTAGTACATCGTTTAGAGTCATAGCGCCAACCGTCGAAACGTATATGTCTCATTCGATTTCGCTTACGGAAAAACCGGTAGCGGCGCGAGTTTGGACCTCCTCGTGCCATCCTTTAGGCACCAGCCGGAAGTGATCTGGAGGACGTAAAAATGCGCTTCCGCGCCATCTTGACTGTGGTTACGCTGTTCATTCTCACCGTATTTGTGGCATGCTTAAGTGTCGCGATTTCGTCCGACGCGCTAGCCTCCCAGCCCAATAGCCGCCTGTTCACGTCGATGGGAAGCACCGAGCACGGCTCGGTCTCCGGAAAAATCTCAGCCATCGGAGACGCTTCCTTTTCCGTCGACGTAAAGAAAAGTCAGGACCTGGTTACCCTTCAGTTCCTGATCGACGACACGACCAAAGTCGAGGGGCGACTGGAAGTTGGCTCTGTGGCCACCGTTGATTACCGAACCGATGACGGAAACAACATCGCTCTTCACATAGTCGTGCAGCCGTCGAACTCGTCGCGATAAGGGCAGATTTTTTTCGCCCACGCGGATTCGCATCGCCCTCACGAATCCGAAACGAACACGAATCTTCGCTCTTGCCCAAGGGGAAGCATCGATGCGCACGACCCTGAAACTCATTTCGCCGCTTATTATCAGTGTAGTTGTAGTTTCCCTTCTTTTTGCCGCTTACCAGGTCCGCACCGATCGCCGTATCCTGCGCAATGATCTCTCCCGCCGCGCGGAAATTCTCGCTGAAAGCCTTCAGGAAAATGTGGAGCCGCAATTTGATAAACAGCTCCCGGAGAAAAACCTGCAGCGCCTCGTAGACCGCTTCGGCCAGCGCGAGCACTTGAAAGGTGTGGCCGTCTACAACGCAAACGGGGTAGCCCTTGCGGTAACCTCCGGCCTCGCGTCCCTATACCAACTGCGGCCCGCCGCTGCGGCGCACGCCGCCGAGCGCGACACTGGGTACGGCGAGTTCCTGCGTGTCAATGACGCACCCATTCATGTTTATGCCCTGCCTCTTCATCGCAGTGGGCAACTGGTGGGCACGTTGGCGCTGGTGCACGATGTTACATATATTGACCGCCAGGTTGCTCATACGTTGCGCGATTCGTTGGTCAACGCCGCGGTGCAAACGCTGTTCATTACCGGTCTCGCGCTGGTTCTGGTTCGCTGGACGCTCACCGGCCCGCTGACGCGCACGGCAAAATGGCTGCGAACGTTGCGCACCGGGCAATCGCATTCTCCGCCTTCGCTGCCGGAAGGCGAACTCTTCGATCAGCTCCATCATGAAGTGACGCATCTGGCGCGCGATCTGAGCGCTGCTCGCGCCACCGCGGAGGAAGAAGCCCGCCTCCGCGACAGTAATGTCTCGCTATGGACCGCGGAACGCTTGCGCGTCAGCTTGAGCAATAAATTGCAAAACAAGCCGCTCTTCGTAATCGCCAATCGCGAGCCGTACGTGCACGTCCGTAGCAACGGCAATGGCGCCGTCCAAGTCATCGTTCCCGCAAGCGGTCTTGTCACCGCTCTCGAGCCCGTGCTTCTTGCCACAGATGGCACCTGGATCGCCCACGGCTCCGGCAACGCGGACCGCGAAACCGTCGACGCCAAAGATCATCTGCGCGTGCCTCCCGACCATCCCAGTTACACGCTGCGGCGCGTTTGGCTCAGTGCCGAAGAAGAGAAGGGCTACTACGAAGGTTTCGCCAACGAAGGAATCTGGCCGCTCTGCCACATCGCGCACACTCGCCCGATCTTCCGTCCCGAGGATTGGATCGCCTATCAGGAAGTGAATCGGCGCTTCGCGGATGCGGCCATCGCGGAGATGGAAGGCACTGAGTCACCCATTGTTCTGGTGCAGGATTATCATTTCGCATTGCTTCCTCGCATGATCAAGGAAGCGCGGCCCGACGCCCGTGTTGCGATTTTCTGGCACATTCCGTGGCCTAATCCTGAGGTCTTCGGGATTTGTCCGTGGCAGCGTGAACTGATCGACGGTCTGCTCGGTGCCGACCTTATCGGCTTTCACATTCAGTCGCACTGCAACAATTTTCTTTCCACTGTCGATCGCGCCGTCGAAGCGCTCACGGAATGGGACCGCTTCTCTGTGAATCGCCAAGGCCATTTGACTCGCGTGCGTCCGTACCCCATCAGCATCGGTCTTCAAGAAAACGGCAATTCGCTGCAGCCGCATCGCAGTATGAACGAGGAGTGCGCCGCGCTGTGCAATGAGTTCGGCGTCAGCGCCGCGCTCATTGGAGTTGGCGTCGATCGCGTTGACTACACCAAAGGCATTCTCGAGCGCTTCCGCGCCATCGAACTCTTCTTCGAGCTTTATCCTTCTTACCAGCGCCGCTTTACCTTTATCCAGATCGGCGCGCCCAGCCGCACCAACATTGACCGCTACCAGAATCTGCTCGGCGAGCTCACCGCCGAAGCCGAACGCATCAACGCCCGCTTCCAAGCCGGCCGCTGGAAGCCCATCGTCTTTCTCAAGCGCCATCATTCGCACCAGGAAATCGCTCGCTTCTATCGCGCCGCTTCGCTGTGTCTGGTTACTTCCCTGCACGACGGGATGAATCTTGTCGCCAAGGAGTTCGTCTCTTCTCGCGAAGATAATCAGGGCGTCCTGATCCTCAGCACCTTTGCGGGCGCAGCTCTGGAGCTCACCGATGCGCTGCTCATCAATCCTTATGATGTCCAGCAACTGGCTGGCGCCATTCATCGTGCTCTAAACATGCCGTCCGACGAGCAAGCCGTCCGCATGGAACGCATGCGCGCCTCAGTCCGCGAGCACAACGTGTATCGTTGGGCTGCCAGCCTGCTGTCCGACCTTACTGACATCCGCATCGACACACCTGAGCGCTTTGAACCCAGCGAAACGCTCGCCCGCCAGAATTAGGTTTTAGCTTTGCCAGATTAGGTTTTAGGTTAGAAAGAAACGCGCGCGCTGGAACGCCGTAAGCGCGCGATAGTTATCTAGAAAGGGAAAACGGCTCCACTATCTTCGCGCCGCCGCCGCTGCCACGTTCGGGAAGAATGTCTTGCCGCCCAAAACGTTCCGCACCGCCTCAATCAGATCCTGGCTCGCGCGCGATTTCGCCACGTATCCCAGCGCCCCCACGTCGATAATCTCGCGAATCACTTCATCCGAATCGTGCACTGTAAAGAACAAGATTTTGGCCGCTTCGCGCTCGTGCCGAATTTGCAGGGCCGCCTCGATCCCGCTAAGCCCGGGGAGGTTCACGTCCATTATCACCAAGTCCGGTTTCAGCTCCGTGCTCTTCCGCACGGCCTCATTTCCCTCCACCGCCTCGCCGCACACCGCCCACTCGTCATGGCTTTCCAGGAGTCCCCTCAGGCCACGCCGCATCAGTTCGTGATCGTCCGCAATCAGAATTCGCCGGCGGGCATCTTCCGCGGCGCGAATTGTAAAACTCAGCGACGTTTGGCTTTCACCAGCCTCCAGCTCGCCTTCCACAGGTTTCTTGATCGGCAGCGTGGCCACAACCCGCGTCCCGCTTGTCCCAAAATCGACGTTCAGTCCTCCGCCCAATTGATGCAGGCGCTCGCGCATTCCGGGGATCCCAACGCCCAGCGGAGCCGGCCCGTCCAGCCTTGCCCGCGCCGTTCCAGTCTTGATTCCATGACCGTAATCGATGACCTCAAGCTGCACTTCATTGGAATTTTCCGAGATCCTGATCTTGGCCGACGTACTTCCAGAGTACCTATGCACATTCGTTAGACTTTCCTGTACCACGCGAAACAATGTCGTCTCGGCGTCGCCGGGCAAGCGTGGCAGGTCAGCGTCGATGCTCACTTCGAGCTTGATGCCGCTGCGCTTCTCGAAACCCTCCGCGTACCAGTGCACTGCCGATGCCAGCCCGCATTCATCCAGTAATGGTGGGTGCAAAATGTAAGATAGCGTCCGAATTTCCTCGCCAATTTGGCTAACGATGTCCCGGCTTTCCTTGATGGAATCCTTCGCCTCCGGTTTCCGCTGTTCCGTCAACCTCGCCAACCGGTCCAATGACATCGATAGCACAGCTACCTTCTGGCCTGTAACGTCGTGCAAATCGCGCGCGATCCGCCGACGCTCTTCGTCCTGCAGTTGCAACAGCCGTGCGGACAATTGCCGCAGGGACGTCTCCGTTACCCGCAAGGCCTCGTTGGCGTCCACGATTTCCGTGAGCTCTGTCGCGACTGCGCAGATCGCTTCCAGGCCCAGTTCGCGGTTCGGGCTCAGCGTTAACCGGATGGTCCGGGGTTTCCCGTGCCTTCTCAGTAGCCGGATTTCGCCTCGTGTGATGGCCAGCCTGGCTCCCAGGATCAACGTCTTCAAAAATTCGGCGTCATTGCCGGTAAGAAAATTGTGCAGCGGCGCTCCGATGAATTTCTCCAGCGGCACTCCGAAAAAAGCCGCGAAGCTCTTGTTGGAATACAGCACTGTGCCATCGTCGGAGAGCGTGGCCGCGCCCTCTTCAATCGTCTCCACCAGCAACCGGTACGGATGCTCCGCGCCCTGCAAGGTAAACACCTGATCCCCTTGCGCGCTCGACACCAGCACCGCGTCCACCTCTCCTGAACGGATCGCGCGTAGCGTTTCTTCGAGCTCTTCAACCCGCGCCTTCAGCTCCTGCATCGCGTTTGACGAACTCTCTTTCTTATGCTTCTTCACCGCTCGCACCCCTAAGCGATTTGCAGATCTAACCCTGACAACACCCGCTCTTGGTTCGAGAAATCCCCAACCAGCCGTCGCAGCGGCAGTGGCAGCCGCTTGATCAGCGTCGGCGCCGCGATGATTTGATTCTCAGCGGCCAGCCCCGGCTGCTGATATATATCGATCACTTCTATCTCATACTGGTCTTTCAGGTGTTTTTCGCAAAACCGTTTCAGGTTCTCTATGGATTTTACGGATCGCGGCGTCGTTCCGGTCACATATAGCCGCAGCAGAAATTTCTTCTTCGCGGGTTCCTTGCCATTCTTGTCCGCGCTGTGTTTGGCTCGCCTCACTCTGCACCTTCTTTGTCCCGCAAATCTAGCCCTACCAGCACGCGGCTGCTGTCTGACAGATCGCCGATAATCTTGCGCATTGGCACGGGAAGCTTCCGCACGAGCGTCGGAATCGCCAGGATCTGATCGTTCTGCGCCAGTTGCGGTGTCTTCACTAGGTCGATTACATGCAACTCGTATTGTCCGTCCAAGTGCTCCGCACAAAATTTCTTCAGGTTGGCCAATGCTGCAAGCGATTTAGGCGATTGTCCGGCCACGTAGAGTCGCAGCTCCACGTACCGCCCATTGCCATTTACACTCGACTTCTTCGACCTTACGCCCGCCCTAGCTCTCATGCGCAACCCCCATTTTCCCGTTTTTGCCTCCCGTTTTCCTCTCTCGCGCGCCTCCTCGAAGACTCACCACCTCCAGCACGCCTTGGGACAACTCACGTTCCCTCTGCTGTTCCTGTCGTTCCACCAGCGTCACTCGCGCTTCTTCCTGCGCAAATTGAGACCGCAACGCCGCAATCTCCGCCTCCAATGCCTTTCGCTTGCCGGCCAAGACGCGCTGCTGCTCCTCCGTCGTTTGCTCTCGTAGCAAGCTCTCAGCTCTCTCGCGTGCTTCCTGCGTTGCCCTCGCCGAGCCGGTCAGCACCTTGCCGCTGCCCACGTACACTGGCAGGAGCCGGATCCCTTCCTTGGACATCAAAAACTCACGTACCTGATTTGAATTCGCCATTCCACGTGACTTCAGCACATGAATGCAGCGGTTCCTCTCGCCGTTCAGCTCCACATCCCGCGCGAAAATCCACGTGTCGATCAGCGAAGAGATACCCACATCCGTCTCCTCGATTTCCTTGTTCCGTCCGGACGTCAGCGCTGTAAAAAACCCAGTGATCTGCTTCATCTTCAGGAAATCGATTAGCCGCATCAGCATGGAGTGCAGTTGATGCGTGCTGCCCACCATCAAACTGGTCAGCGGATCGATTATCACCGTCGCTGGGTTGTGCTGCTCCACCAGTTTGTGAATCTGCAGCAGGTGCATCTCCAACCCGCTCTGCGTCGGTCTCCACGCCTCAAATCGCAGCAGGCCCTTTCTTACTTGCTTCTCCAGATCGACACCAATCGATCGCATGTTGCGCATCGCTTGTGCGGCGGACTCCTCAAACGCCACGTACAGGCAGCGCTCGCCATCGCGGCACGTCTGCAGCGCAAAATGCGCCGCCAGGCTCGACTTCCCGGATCCTGCCGTCCCCGAAACCAGGATCGACGATCCGCGATAAAATCCTTTTCCCTCCAGCATACCGTCCAGGTCTTTGACGCCCGACGAGACCCGCGCGTTCGAGACCTCATGATCCAATCTCATGGACGAACTCGGTAGCACCGAGAATCCACGCTCATCAATCAGAAACGGAACCTCGTCCGCGCTGTGCGACGACCCGCGGTACTTCACCACGCGCATCCGCCGCGTCGAAATCTGATCCGTCACACGGTGATCCAGGAAGATCACGCAATCCGACACATATTCTTCCAACCCGTACCGCGTCAGCGTCCCCTCGCCCTTCTCCGCCGTCACCACGGTCGTTAACCCGTGGTCCTTCAGCCAGCGAAACAACCGCCGGATTTCCGCGCGCAGCAGGCCCGTGTTCGAAAATCCCGAAAAGATCGCTTCCATCGTGTCCAGCACCACGCGCTTGGCGCCCACCGACTCCACAGCGTGCTGCAGCCGGATGAACAACCCTTCCAGGTCGTATTCACCGGTTTCCTGTATTTCCGAAGGCTCGATGCGCACGTAATCCAGTGCTAGCTTCCGCTTTGCCGCCAAACCTTTCAGGTCGAAACCCAGCGAGACCACGTTCTTGGTCATCTCTTCCGACGTTTCCTCGAAGGTCATCAATACGCCAGGTTCGTTAAACTCCGTCGCTCCGCGCACCAGAAATTCCAGCGCGAACATTGTTTTCCCGCAGCCGGGACCGCCGCACACGATCGTCGGACGTCCCCTGGGCACTCCCCCGTTCGTCATTTCATCGAAGCCCGCAATCCCAGTCAGGCATTTTTCGAGGCGGGTCATCCTAAAAGGAGCCTTCCCATTTCGATTGTTATGCATTCCTTACCAATCCGCCTAAATTGCTGGATGAAATTCGTCAGTTGTGTTCGAGCGTCAACTCCGAGCTTGCCATATTATCCATATCTGGTTGGCCTCCACAATGCCACTTTGCATAAAACCCGCATTTTTCTTGGGAATTTCACGCACTTTCTACAGCAAACCCTGTATGGACGGGCCCGAGCGCCGTGTAGCCAACAAACTCTTGGCGTGCACTCTCCCTCAATCTGTTCTTTTTTCGCAACTCGCCTCTTGTCGTCGGGCATCCAACTTCGTGAAACACAGACCCTTCCAGTCCTCAGGGCCAGCCCTCTGTTTGCATCGCAAATCTTATTTCGCAAGGAGAACGCGAACCATGAAGCGTTTCGCATTTCTTATTCTTCTAACGGGCTGGCTCGTGCCTCTCGCATCAGCTCAAGAGACCGAACATTTTCAATTCGGCGTCAACGCTGATTATTTGCGCCTTTCCCAGACAGACACAAACTTTGCCGGTGTCGGCGCTCGCCTCGGTGTGCTGGCTTTTCGCAACATCAAGCTGGAGGCCGAGCTTAACTATGACTTCGATCAGGCCTTCACGGAGGGCTTCACCAACAACGGCGTAGGCTCAGTCAGCGTGCGCCGAACGGGGATGCGCATTTTGCACGGTGAGTTCGGCCCGAAGGTCAATCTCGGCGAACATTGGCACGTCCATCCGTTCGTGCAGCTCAAGGGCGGTTTCATGAACTTCCACTTCAGCAACCGGGCGGCAACGATCGGCAATTTTTTCAGTGACGTGAGCAACCTCCGTGACGAAAACCTCGTGGGCGTTTTCTATCCGGGCGGCGGTCTTGAGGGACATCTCGGACCCGTGGGCGTTCGCCTCGATATCGCGGACGAGATGTATTTCTCTCACGGGACGCACAACAATTTGCGACTCTCGCTCGGTCCGTACATCCGTTTCTAACGGCGGAGTCTGGCGCTCAGCGCACATTCTCTCCGTTCTTAGTCAACCCTCGGCTCCCCCGAAAACCCCGGAGCCGAGGGTTTTTCTGTCTGTGAAACACAAAGAGCACAAAGAAGAAATTCTCCTCTGTGCCCTCCGTTCAGCGTCTCCGGATTTAAGTCTTTTCTTTACCTCTTTTACTATTCTACTTTTGCTCTCTTCGTAGGATATTCAACATGCAGCCCAGAAAGGTCCGCAATCATCACCGGATGAATTTCCGCTACCAGTTGTCCGGTCTCCATCTTGTCCTCGTTCTCGATCTTCCTTGCTTCTTCGATGGACGCCGCGTGGATGATCGCCATGCCACGCACTGTCAAAGCAAAAAGTTGGGACTATTTGGCTGGCAAGATAGTCAGCATTCGTGCTTGGCACTTCCGGCGGCAAAATGGCATGTTTCAATGTGCGACCGGGGCAAAAAACCGCCCTCCGGAACAGGTGCAGGTCCGCCAGCCTGTCCCCACACCGTCCTCCAGGTCAGCCGTTCAAAATAAAGCACATAGGTCCGTACTGGGCCGCTTTGCCTATTGCCCGCGTCGCCCCCAATCCCTATTATCTGTCTCATCCTGAGAGGGTGTGTTTCTCTCAGGGACAGTGCAGCAAAACCTTTAGAAGCTAAGTTGCGTCAAATGAGCGGCCATTCTTTTGGCCGACCGGGTGCAACAAGGCTGAGCAGTTCGACTCAGTTCTCTTGAACCGGTTGTTGTACAGAGAGAACGATTCGCGGAAATGAAGGTTGACCCGGGCAACACCCTGGGATAAAAACACCCTTCACAAAACGAATAAGAATCGGGCAAGAAAGTTTTCGGAGCCAAAGTGAAGCAACTGGGACGTGTTTTCCTAGCCGCAGTCCTTGCTGTAACGATCATAGCGCCATTGCCGGCTGCTCCGGCCGCGCGTCGAGCTTCGCTACGTCGAGCTTCGCTGCGCCGTGTTTCGCATTTTCGCGGCGTCCCGACTTTCGCTGACTCCACTCTCGCCGATATCGGCACCTTTGATGATCCCATCGTTCGCGCCGCCGCTGTGGAAGGCCTCGGCCGCTACAATGGCGCAGTCGTAGCCGTCGACCCCAATACCGGCCGCATTCTCACCGTTGTCAATCAGAAGATTGCTTTCGGCGCCGGCTATATTCCCTGCTCCACCATCAAGCCCACGGTTGCACTGGCCGCTCTCGAAGAAAATGTCATCACCCGCGACACCATGCTCAAGGTGGGCCGCCGCAAGTACATGAATCTGACCGAAGCGATGGCTCATTCCAACAACGTCTTTTTTGAAGAGTTGGGCCGCCGCATGGGTTTTGACACCGTTTCGCGGTACGCGCGCCTTCTCGGCCTGGGTGAACTCGCCGGCTACAATCTGCCGGAAGAGCATCCCGGTTCGTTTCCGATGCAGCCGCCCGCGCATGGCGGCATCGCGCGCATGTCTAGTTTCGGCGAAGGCATTCAGATCACGCCGTTGCAGTTGGCTTCCCTCGCCGCTGCTTTCGCCAACGGCGGCACCCTCTACTATTTGCAATATCCGCGCACTGCCGATGACATTCAGAATTTCGCCCCGCGCGTGAAGCGCGATTTGAACATTGCCACGGTTCTTCCTGAAATTCGTGAAGGCATGCTCGCCGCCGTGCTCTATGGCACCGGCAAGCGCAGCTTTGATCGCGATGGCGACGAAATGCCGCTGGGCAAAACGGGCACTTGCAACGATCCCACTTCGCGCGTAGGTTGGTTTGTCACCTATGCGGACGAAGCGCATCCGAAAATCGCGCTAGCGGTGTTGCTGCGCGGAAGCTCTCGCCAAGTCATCGGCCCGACCGCAGCTCTGGTCGCCGGGCGCATCTATCGCCGCCTTCGCGAGCAAAATTATTTCGCCGCCCAAGCGCAAGCCCGCGCCGAACTGAAACTGCTCTCCACCGGCAAGTAAATCCCGGTTGGCATTTCCGTTAGCGCTCTCGCTCAACGCCCCCGTTCAGAACTCCCGTTCAGCGTCCTTAGTTCCGCCTCAGTAGATGATGGGGAGTTTTGAGAAATCGGTTGAGGTGTGATCGGTTACGCGCAGCACCAGGAGCGTGCGGTCGTCGTGAGGCGTGAATCCGCCGCCGCTGTACTCATCCGTGGCGTTAAGGACGAGGTCGCAAATTTCGCTGGCAGACTGCTCGGGAGAGACTTTCGTTAGGACGGTAGTAAGCCGCTTCAAACCGAATTCCTGCTGCTCGGCGTTTTCGCTTTCGAGGATCCCATCAGATGCAAATAGAACGATATCGCCGGGGCGAAGGTCGACCGTGACTTCGTCATATTGCGTGTCCGGGAAAAGACCGAGCGGGACTCCGGCGACGCAAATTTGCTGCACTTTGCCGTCGCGCACCAATATCGGATAGGGGGCGCCGGCGTTCGCCAGCGTCAGCCGCCTTTCGCCTGCGTCGTACACCGCAAACGCCATGGCGATGAATCGCGCATCCAGGCGAGCGCCATGCAGGCGCCGGTTCAGCAAGGCAAGCATTTCCGGCGGCGGGCAGGGATGCTCGACGATGTGTTCGCGCATGATGCCGATGGCCAGAGAGCCGAAAAGCGCAGCCGCGGTGCCTTTGCCGGAGACGTCGCCGAGCGCAACGGCAAGGCGGCCTTTGCCGTAGGGAAGAAAATCATAGAAGTCGCCGCCCAATTCGCGTGCGGAGCAATAGCCTGCAGCCAAGTCCAGGCCGGGGATTCCGCGAGCGCCGCTGGGAAGCAGCTGGCGCTGAATTTCACGCGCGGTAGCGAGGTCATCGTGGAGGCGGCGGTCGTTTACGCGCGCTTCTTCGTAGAGGCGGGCGTTTTCGAGCGCGATGGCCACATAAGAGGCGAGCGTCGCGAGCATGCGCTCGTGCTCCGCGGTGAACGCGTGGGTTTCCGCACTTTCCAAGTCCAGAACACCAATCAAACGATCCTGCATGAGGAGCGGAACGACAAGTTCGGAGCGAACCGTGACGCCGGTTTCAATTTTGCAGGCCAGAAAACGGGAATCATTGAGCGTATCCGCGACACGGACAGTGCGGCGTTCGCTAGCGGCGGCCCCGGTGAGTCCCTGATCGAGCGGGATCCGAGTGCGCGGGGGAATGGAATCGCCATAACGCATGACAAAGGCACTCTCGAGATGCTGCGTCTTTTCGTTCCACAGCATGACGCTGAAAACGTGATAGTTAACGAGTTTCTTGACGCGCTGCGCGACGCGGCGCAGCAGCTCTTCCCGATCGAGGATCGAAGTGATTTCGCGGCTGACTTCGTAGAGCAGCGAAAGCGTATTGGCCTGCTCGGGATAGGAAGTGAACAAACTGGCAGGAACCGGGTCGGCATCGCCCACCAGAGGAAATGGCGCGAGTTTGGTAGCTTCATCCATGGACCTGGATCCTAGACGTTGCGGCAATGATAGTTGGATGTGCGCGCCACGTCCACGTTGCGGCGCGCCGGCTCGGTCGGGAGCGCCGGAAAGTTTGCGGATAGCTGCTGGCAAGGTACCCCCACCCCGGGCGTTTTGCAAAAAGAGTCTGGATTTGACTGATTGCAAAGGAGTTGACTTTTTTGGCGACGACCCAGAGTCCGCAAGAGTGTGGTAGCAAAGGGGTTAGGACGCTCTTCAACGCAGCGGCACAGAGAGAATGCAGGGTTGGGAATAGTGTGGAATCCCCCAAAACCAGGGGGCAACGCAGATGATTTTGAAGACAAAGGAGTTGCAGGAAAAGCAATTCGTAACAATATGAAAACAAAGGATCTACAAATCGATCCAAAACACGAGTGGCGACTGAGGTTGGGCCGAAAAGCCGAGGCGGGCGAGATGCGAGAGAAGCGCATAACGCACTTCCGGCGACGCCCGCGGGGATGGGAGCCGAACGCATGGCGAACAGTAGCATGCATATACTGACGCGGTAAAGTAAGAAACATTGAATGGTTGAATTTCGAGGTTGAATGGGGATTAGGCGCGGTTGAACGGATCCCAAGCTTACGCGGTGGGTCAGTTTCCGATAATCCGACGCAATATAAAAGGGCGTTGACAACCTGACCACAGAACAAATCGAGTTCGAGGATTACTTCCGGATTGCCGACAATACGGGAGTCAGGAATTGCAGTCTTGAAATTTCATGAACCTTATAACCGCGTTATCGCCGCGAGTCAGGTGGCACGAGGTTGTTCGCACGATAGTAGACCACAAGCTGGCCATAGTGCTCGCCGCTGTGCTCGATAGCGACCATCCAGATGTTGGAGTTGTGGGCCAGCCGGTTCCCAAATTTCGATGTTTTATCCAGCCCCGCGTCGCCCTGCTGTTGA
>DATBYP010000099.1:0-4021 GCA_036513675.1 Candidatus Acidiferrum sp. | reverse complement strand
CAGCAATGGCAAGCCTAAGCTTTTGCCGGAAAAATATCGAGCCATCCTCGGGGCTTCGCCCGTGCCAAAAGCACTTCGGAGCCATTCATGACGATTGCCCTGAGCGGCAATGATCTCACCTTTGAACAGTTGTACGCCGTTGCGTTGCGAGGCGAAAAAGTGGCGCTCTCGGCGGATGCTATCGAGCGCATGAAGGCTTCGCGTGCGGTAGTCGATCGCGTTGTGGCTTCAGGCGCAACGGCCTACGGAATTAACACTGGGTTCGGCAAGCTCGCCTCCGTGCGCATTTCGACCCAGCAGGTGCGCCAGCTTCAAGTGAACCTGGTGCGCTCGCATGCATCCGGAGTGGGCGCACCGCTAACCGAGCCAGAGACGCGTGCGATGATGCTCTTGCGCGCAAACGCGCTGGCCAAAGGTTTAAGTGGCATTCGTCCCGTTGTGGTGGAAACGCTTTGCGGGATGCTCAACGCCGGAGTGCATCCGGTAATTCCGTCGCAAGGTTCCGTAGGCGCATCAGGGGATTTGGCGCCGCTCGCGCATCTGGCTCATGTCGTGATCGGCGAAGGTCGCGCTGTCTACCGACGCGAAACGTTAGATGGCGCGGAAGCTATGCGCCGGGCGGACGTCACACCGGTGACACTGGAAGCAAAAGAAGGACTGTCCCTGCTGAACGGCACGCAAGGGATGCTTGCTTTGCTGAGCCTTGCTCTCCGCGATGCTGACGTGTTGGTGGACACGGCGGACGTAGCCGCCGCCTTGTCGCTGGATGCGTTGCGCGGGAGTCCGGGCGCATTCGATGCGCGCATCATGCATGCGCGGCCGTACACCGGGGCGGCGATGACTGCACGCAACCTCGCACATTTGAACGAAGGCAGCCAAATCCGTGAATCCCATCGCTCCGCGGAAGACACACGGGTACAGGACGCTTACAGTTTGCGCTGCACGCCGCAGGTGCATGGTGCTGTTCGAGATTCATTGGCGCAAGCGCGGGAAATGGCGGCCGTGGAGTTGAACAGCGCCACCGACAATCCTCTCGTCTTTGTCGGCGACGGAAGCGGCGACATTATCAGCGGCGGAAATTTTCACGGCCAGCCTCTGGCCATGGCTGCCGATCAGGTGGCTATAGCCATCGCGACGCTCGGCGGCATTTCCGAGCGGCGTACCGAGCAGATGACCAATCCACTGACCAGCATGCTTCCGGCTTTTCTGACGCCGGAGCCCGGAATCAATTCCGGTTTTATGATCGCGCAAGTAACCGCGGCGGCGCTCACGAGCGAGAACAAAGCGCTCGCCGTTCCTCATTCGGTTGATTCGATCTCAACATCGGGCAACCAAGAAGATTACGTCTCCATGGGCATGAGCGGCGCGCGCCGTCTCGATCGCATGCTGCAGAACCTGCTCCACACCGTCGCGATCGAGCTGCTCTGCGCCTGCCAAGGAATCGATTTACTAACTCCGTTGCAAACGGGCGCGTTAGCGAAGAAAGCTTACGAAGCACTGCGTGCAAAGTCACCCAAGGTTGTGCAAGACCGACCGCTTGCACCGGACATCGAAGCGGTTTCAAGGCTAATCGCCGCCGGCACGTTCGCCGCGGTTCTCCGCTAGAATTCGATAGCCTCAATCGCAAATGGATGCCTCGTTCGCCGGTGCCTTTTACTGCGCCAGCGCCGAGCGCAAAAACGTCAGCATGCGATACCCGGCGATGTGGCTAAACGGCGGCAGCTCGAGGGAATAATGTCCGCAATGCAGGGCAAGCGTGAGGGGATGCGCATTGTGGCGCCGAAGCGCTGCCAGCATCTGCTCAGTGAGGGCCGGCAGAAACGTAGGATCGTACTTGCCATACACCATGAACGCGTTCTTCCCCGCTCCCAATCCACGCTCGACATAAGGCATGGGGCTGACCGGCGCCCAGTATTCGCGCAACTCGTCCACGGTGACGTGCTCGCGCAAGCTTTCCCACACGTGCGTAGTCGTCATCCCTTGGCTGACAACGTCGGCAAAATACGTTGACACGTGGAAAAAGCCGCCGGCCCGCACCGCAGGATCGTGCACCAGCGTGATGTAGCCAACCGAAGAGCCGATGCTGGTCCCGAGGATGCCCAGCCGCGAATACCCTTGCTGCTCAAGCCAGCGCAAGCAGCGTCGCGCGTCTTGCACCGCCTGGCGATTCGCCTGAAGCGTAAGCCCGATGTTCGGTCCAACAAGCTGGTCCGCGCGTTCGTGACCGTCTGCCATGCGGCGGTCGTGATACGGCAGGCTCATTTTCAGAGCGCTGATTCCGATGCGCTGCAGCCATTCGCCTAATCCGCGCTGCCCGTGCCATTTAGCGTTCCAGTTGGGCAAGATCAAAACCGCCGACCCCCGCCTGCGTGCCGGAAAAAATTGTGCGTAAACCGTGTTGTTTTCGGGCCAGGGCGACTCGATCGAGCTCGTAAACGTCAGCACATTTTTATCGTCGAGCCGGTAATCGGTCGCTGGTGTGGTGCTGTACCACTCCGCGCTGTTCTCGAGAACGCGAACCGCGTAGTCCCGCACGAATTCAGCGGGATTGGGATGCTCAGCCGGTCCGCCAATGTGCTCCAACCCCCATCCGAAGGGGCGTACCACACGGTTGTCATCCGTTTTCCAGCGGCGCTGCTCATATCGCAGAATGCGGCGGGCGAACCAATTGGTTGAGCTCACGCCAGTATTTTACATTTTTGAACGCGCGAAGAGAAAACCAGAAGTGGAGTGTTTGCGTGAAAGGCCACAGAGCTCCGAAGCCCAGCAGAACATAGGCCGGAGATAGATGGAATGTGTTAGGCATCGGACACCTGCAATGGGTGCGTGCATTGAGGGTACGGAGTGGGTGTGGCACATTGCATACAGGGGCTCTGAGCGGCGCACACCTTGGTCATCGCTTTCATTTTTATGTTCGGATTGGTGATTGGCAGCTTCCTGAATGTCTGCATCTTGCGCATTCCGGAAGACTTCTCCATTGTTGCACCCGGCTCTCGCTGTCCGCGCTGCCAAACGCCGATACATTGGTATGACAACGTCCCGGTCTTCAGTTGGCTTTGGCTACGAGGCAAGTGCCGCAGCTGCGGCCTCGCAATTTCCCCGATGTACCCCGTCGTCGAACTAGCCACCGGTCTTCTCTTCGTAACTTGCTACTTGGAATTTGGGCTAACGCAAACCGCGGTGAAGTGGCTGTTCTTCACGTGCCTGATCATCGTGTTAACCATTACCGACCTGCGCGTCCGACTTCTCCCTGATCTCGTAAACTGGCCCGGCTTCGCGGCCGGTCTGTTCTTCTCGGCAGTAGTGCCTCCGCAAGACGGGTCCGCCGCTAACTTGTGTGCGGCCCTGTTCCATCGATTGCCGCCCCGACCAGTTCAGGGTCTGCTCGATGGGCTGCTTGGTGCGGCGTTCGGCAGCTTTCTTCTCTGGGCCGTGGCGGCAATGTACAAGCGCGTTCGCGGTCGCGAAGGCATGGGTATGGGTGACGTCAAGATGATGGCCATGGTCGGAGCGTTCCTGGGCATGCGCGGAGCCTTCCTAACAATCTTGCTGGGAACGCTCCTCGGAACCCTAGTGGGCATCACTTCGATCGTCATCCTCTATGTCACCGGCTGGCAACGAAGATTGGCAGAGCGGGCCAGCCGCCGCGGTCTAGGCGGCGAGAACGCGCTGCGCTGGGCAATCGCCAGCCAATACCAGCTTCCGCTCGGAACGTTTCTGGGCATTGCAGCGCTGCTAGTGGTGTATTTTGGTCCATCAATGATGATCCGATGGTCGCAACTCTTTGTGTGATATGAATCCACTCACCAGCCTCGCGGCATTGCAAACAACCAAGCCTCCCAATCTTTGGGCATTTGGCGTCGGCTCGGCCGTAGGACTATTTGTTGTCGCCGTCGTAGTGCTGCTCCTGGTGAGGCGCTATTTTCAGAACGCGCGAAGGACCGACAAAGAAGTGGCCTCGCAAACGCCGCGCACGCAAAATCCGTCCGCCTTCATGGCTGCCTCGATGCAAGGCGTCATT
>DATBYP010000098.1:0-4747 GCA_036513675.1 Candidatus Acidiferrum sp. | reverse complement strand
TCGGCGTAAACCCTTCACGATTTCGAAGCTGCTCGCCGAATTGTCTCGCGGAATCTTCACCTGTAACCTTGCCGACGCGCACGCGATAGAACAAGCCATCAGGCGAATCGTATGGCTGAATAAAAATCGGCGAGTAGGCGGTAGTCAGCCGCTCGCGGAGCCGCTCGGCATTTTCACGTTCGCGAAATGCACCCACTTGCACCGTGAAAAATCCCGAACTCGGATCGACGCCGGCCAACAGTATTTCCACTCGCACCGGAACTACACCGGGCCCAATCGAATCGATCTCCTGGGCCGCTGCCATAGACAAATCAATGATGCGATTGTCCACAAACGGACCGCGATCGGTTATGCGCACCACCGTGAATTTACCGTTGCTCAAATTCGTCACGCGCACCACGGTGTCAAACGGCAGCGTGCGATGCGCCGCCGTCAGCTTGTGCATGTCGTAGACTTCTCCGTTGGAAGCGCGGCGTCCGTGGAAGGGGACGCCGTACCAGGAGGCATTGCCCTTTTCGGTGTATGCAGACATCGCAGAACTTGGCGCTGCGCTGTCCCGCTTCGGAGTTGGCGCGCGAGCCGACGTTGATCCGTTTGCCGCGCCCTCGGCACGGTCACGTTTACTCGGCTGTTCGGTGTTGTCCGACGCCTCCCTCGGCTGAGGCTGCGGTGGCTCACCGCCACTCGCGGCCGTGCGGCGCGAGGCGCAGCCCGAAATAGAGCCAACACAGAGAACACAGAGAGAACAGAAGAGGCAGAGGCGTCGCGGAGATATTTGCAAAGTGCTGGCGCGGCCCGCAAATTGCGCCACAATCATGATTGCGGATTCGGCGGCGGTGGGTTGCGGCGAGCAGCCATCCGTGCTTCCAGCTTGGCAGCCGCTTCACTCAGCTTGGCGGAAACTTCGCGCAGAAATTCCGCGCTCCGCCGCTCCGTTTCCGGCGCGACTTCCTGCTCGATGTAGCGGCGCAAGCGCGTCAACTCTTCATCAATGCGCTTGCCAAACTCTTCGAATTTGTCCATAAGCGTGTTCACCGGACCGGATGTGACGATTTCGGTATTATAGGAACGCTTCACCAGTGCCGCAAGGAGGAGAGTTGCCGCTTCCCTATCAATGGCAGTATCGGCTGGATCGATGGAAGGCCACGCTGCAAGGTTTTTTCGGCGGCGGCAACCAGGAGCCGCGCCCGAAACTTTGCCCCTCCTGCGGCTCTCTAGTGGGCATCAGCGCCACGCGTTGCCACAATTGCGGAACCAACCTGAAATTTTCCATGGCCGCGGTTAATCGCAGTTTGTCTGGAGTTTTCGCAGGGCCCGCCCCGGTGACCACCGCGTTGCTGGTTGCGAACCTGATGATGTTCGGCGTGGAATGGATGGCCGCCACAGCCCAGGGGCGCGGCGGAGGGCTCAGCATTCTGTGGGGAATGGGCGGCGAGGCGACCTACCGCTTGGGAATGAGCGCGCCGTACGGAATTTACGTGGAGCATCAATGGTATCGGTTAATCACCGCGATGTTTCTGCACGGCGGGCTGCTTCATATAGGCATGAACATGTTGGCGCTGATGCAACTCGGCCCGGCGCTCGAGGAACTCTACGGATCCTCGCGCTATTTTTTCCTCTACATTTTCACCGGCGCGTTCGGTTTTCTGGTCAGTTCGTTTTTTGGGGGTTACTCGCTCGGCGCTAGCGGCGGATTGCTTGGACTCGTGGGAGCGATGCTGGCGATCACGACGAAACGCGGCGGCGCCTACATGCGCGAGTTGCGCTCGCGACTGATCAGTTCCGTAGTATTCCTGCTCGTGCTGGGATTCATGGGGATGGGAATCGATAATAAGGCGCATTTGGCCGGCCTCGCTTCCGGATTTGTTCTCGGCAAAATATTTCCGGATCGGCAGCCGATGACCGTGCGCGAGCGGCAGATTGCGAATGCGTTGGGCTGGTTTGCGGGAATCGCCGTAATCGCGAGTTTTGCGCTGATGATTTTGCACTATCGCGATCCGCTGCCGGGCCAGGCTTAGGCCCGCGGGTGCGCCGGCGAACTGAGGCTGCGCGCGATGCTGAAAGAGTAATGAAAGGCCGAGACCGTTGCCAGCGCGGCAACGAGGTAGATCAAGACTTCATTCAGATTGTGTAGCGGCAGATTCGGGTAGGCAGCCGAGAGGACCAAGGTGAACACCAGAATAATTTGAAACATGGTGGTGCCCTTTCCGAGAATGCTTGGCGGAAATGGGCGATAGCCGAAAATGAGAATGATCACGATGGCGACCATCAGGATCAGAATGTCGCGGCTGAGCACGATAATAGTGAGCCACCACGCAATTTGTTTCTTCATCGCCAGAATCACGAACGATGAGGAAAGCAGCAGCTTATCCGCGATCGGATCGAGGTACGCGCCTAGGGACGATCGCTGATTTAGTTTGCGCGCGAGCAGGCCATCGATTCCGTCACTGAGTCCCGCGACCACGAGTACGCCGAGCGCCCAGCGGTAATGTTCGTAGGAAATTAGAATCAGGAAAAATGGCAGGAAGCCCAGGCGCAATAGCGTGATTTGATTGGGAACCGTCCAGATGCGGCCGCGCATTGTGGTCAGGATAGCGCAGTTCAGGCGAACTGCGCGAGGTAGTCGATCAAGCGGCGGCCGATTTTGCGCGCGAAAAGTTCGTCCATGGAGGGGATGGAGCCGGTAGGTTCATCCAGCGTGATGCGCTCGACGCGGGTCATCGGAAAGAAGAGTGTGGGAACGCCGACGCGCTCGCCATCCGGCTCGTTGAGCTGACGGATGAAGTGGTCGAAGGAATTCAGGTCGATGCCGCGCATCGTGATTCCGGCGGTGCTGACAGCCAGGAGCTCGCCCCATATTTTCTCTTTAGGGGTGTGCAAGCTTACGACGACGATGGAGTGTGGATCCATTGGGCGCTGGTCTCTCAAGTCAGGTTACCGCAACCGAAGGCACCGCGGGTCGTAGAAACGGACGCCGTGGCCTATTTTGCATGGTCGTAGGCTTGGTTTAGCCACCACAATGCGTCGCGAAAGTCGGCTTCGGAATTCAGCTCGAACGTGAACCATTTCGCGCTGGGCGCTGCGTTTTCGGTGACGATGCGCGGCTCTTTCTTGGCGCGCTTCAGGAGTTCAGTTGGCATGGGCTGGATTCGGAAGATGAGCGAATTGGGATTCTTGATTGCGCGGGTGACCGGCAGCGCGGCGAAGATCTTTTTGCCGCGATAGAAGCCGCGCAATCCGAACATGGGGCGCGTAGTAGTCTTGGGCCATGTGCTTAACTCACTGCCGAGCATGGTGCACAATTGCTTCATCTCCTCGCTGATGCGGGGCATTTTTGGGCGAGCGCGTTTGGTTTTCACGTTGGCATCGGACGCGGGCCGTTTGGAGGAAGCAAGAGCTTGGGTCCGGTGACCGATTGCACCTGGTCCAGGGTGGCGTCGGGCGCCAGCTCGCGGAGGAGGAGACCTTCGGGCGTAACATCGATGAGGGCTAACTCGGTAACGATGTGGTCTACGACTTCAACTCCGGTTAGTGGGAGCGAGCACTTCTTCAGAATTTTGGGTTGGTTGTCGCGAGTGGCGTGCTCCATGGCGATGAAGACGCGTTTGGCGCCGGCGACTAGATCCATGGCGCCGCCCATGCCTTTGAGGATTTTTCCGGGGATGGCCCAGTTGGCGAGATTACCTTTTTCATCGACTTGCAACGCGCCGAGTACGGTGAGATCGACGTGGCCGCCGCGAATCATGCCGAAAGAATCGGCGGAAGAGAAGTAGCTGCTGCCGGGAAGCTCGGTGACGGTTTCTTTTCCGGCGTTAATGAGATCCGCGTCGATCTCGGATTCGAGCGGATAGGGACCGACTCCAAGCATGCCATTTTCCGATTGCAGCACCACTTCGATGCCCTTTGGAATGTAGTTCGCAACCAGTGTGGGCATGCCAATGCCGAGATTGACGTAGAAGCCGTCGCGCAGTTCCATCGCGATGCGGCGGGCGATGCGTTCGCGTTTTTGTTCGTCGGTGAGGGGCATGAGGGTCAGGCTTTGCGTACCGTGCGGCGCTCGATCTTTTTTTCGTAGTGAGGGCCTTGGAAGATGGCGTCCACGAAGATGCCGGGGGTGTGGATTTGATCGGGCGGGAGTTGGCCGAGTTCTACGAGCTGTTCTACTTCGGCGATTACATAATCGGCGGCGGTGGCCATCATAGGATTGAAGTTGCGCGAGGTCTTGCGATAGATGAGATTGCCCCAGCGATCGCCCTTCCAGGCTTTGATGAAGGCGAAATCGCCACGCAGAGCGCGCTCGAGAACGTAGTGGCGGCCGTCGAATTCGCGGCTTTCTTTGCCTTCCGCAACCATGGTGCCGTAGCCGGTGGGCGTATAGAAGGCCGGGATGCCGGCGCCGCCAGCGCGGAGGCGCTCGGAAAAGGTGCCCTGCGGGTTCAGCTCGACTTGGACTTCGCCACTTAGGACTAACTGCTCGAAAAGTTTGTTCTCGCCGACATAGGTGGAGATCATTTTTTTGATTTGGCGATTTTGCAGGAGCAAGCCGAGACCGGCGCCGTCGGTGCCGGCATTGTTGCTGGCAATGGTCAGATTCCCAGTGCCTTTGCGGCGCACGGCGTCGATGAGGTGCTCAGGGACGCCGCAGAGGCCGAAGCCGCCGACGAGTATGGTGACGCCGTCGGCTAGTTTTGCGATGGCGGCGTCGGCAGAGGCAATGCGTTTATCCATGGCGGTTGTGCGAGTCCGG
>DATBYP010000097.1:0-22028 GCA_036513675.1 Candidatus Acidiferrum sp. | reverse complement strand
CTTACGCTCTCATGTTCGCTCACAGTTTCTGGCTCGTCCGCGACGGCTTCGTCGTCCAACAATGGAATCTGCAAAACTATCGCGCGCTGTTCACGAATCCGCTCTATCTTCAGGTTTTCCTGCGCACCGCGCGCATCGCAGCTTCCGTCACTCTTTGTTCGCTCCTCCTCGGCTACCCGCTTGCGTACTTTCTCTCATTCCACAGCGGCGCGCGCAAAGAACTCCTCTATCAGCTCGTTATCGTACCGCTTTGGGTCAGCTATCTCGTCCGCGGTTACGCCTGGAAAACCATTCTCGGCAGTGATGGCGTGCTGAACGGCTTTCTGCAATACCTGCACATCACGCACGAACCTGTCAGCTTCTTCCTGTATAGCCCGTTCGCCGTCATCCTCATGCTCACGCATATTTACACGCCCTTCGTTTTCCTTCCGATCTATGCCGCCCTCGAGCACATCCCCCGCCCGCTCCTCGAAGCCTCCCAAGACCTGGGCGCAAACCGCCGCGCCACGTTCCTCCGCGTGATCCTTCCGCTTTCCCTGCCCGGCCTGCTAGCCGGTGCCACGTTCGCCTTCGTTCTCTCTCTCGGCGATTTCCTCGCTCCCCTGCTCGTCGGCGGCCCTTCCGCCACCATGATCGCCAACATCGTGCAAAGCCTTTTCGGGGCCGCCTACGACTGGCCGCTCGGCGCCGCCATTTCCGTCTGCATTCTGCTGATCACCATCTCTCTCTTGTTTGCCACCGAACACCTAGAGAAACGCTGGTCCTTCAAATGACCTTAAGGAATTCCACTCAGCGCTTCCCTCTTTTAGCCGCCTACTGCGCGATGGTTTTCGCGTTCATTTATTTGCCAATCTTCGTACTCATTCTTTACTCCTTCAATCGCGACGGCGTCGGCGGATTCCCTCCGCGTCATTTCACACTGGACTGGTATCGGCAACTATTCAGAGACTCCGCCATTTGGGATTCCGTCGTAAACAGCCTAATAGTAGCCGCCGCAAGCGTGGCCCTCTCCCTTACCCTGGGCCTCCTGGCGGCACTCGCACTCGACCGCGCCAACTTTCCCGGCAAAGCCCTCTTCCGCCGGCTGGTCCTGCTCCCGCTGATTCTCCCCGGCATCATCACTGGACTCTCGTTGCTGATGTTCGCCGTTTTCGCTGGAATGCAGCTCAGCCTCTTCACCGTTTTCCTCGGCCACGGCACCGCTCTCATCTCGGTAGCCACCACTGAACTTTTCGCCGGCCTCCAAAAGTTAGATCGCGCGCAAGAAGAGGCATCCCTCGACCTCGGCGCGACGCCCTGGCAAACGTTCTGGCGCATTACCCTGCCCAATCTCAAGCTCTCGCTCATCGCCGCCGGCCTGCTCATCTTCACGCTCTCCATGGACGAAATCGCCGTCACCTTTTTCCTTATCGGTCGCGACAACACCCTGCCCCTAGAAATCTGGGGACGCCTTCGCCGCGGTATCACTCCCGAAATCAACGCGATCTCCTCGTTGATCTTTGGCGTCTCCGTCGCGCTGATTGTGGTGTGGTATCGTTTGCGCGCGCGCAGCATGAGCTCCGCGCCGCAAGAACTTATCGAAACTCCTTAGGAGAGTGCAGAAGATGGGGCTATTGGTGAAATTCAAGTACGCGGTCGTCCCAATAATTTTATTTGCTTGCCTGGGCACCTCATCTTCACAGCACAAGTCCGGCGCCACAGTCATCATCAATGCGCAAATCGCAGACGGCACCGGCAAGCCTCTCCGCAAAGGAAGTGTTCGCATCTCCGGCGATCGCGTCACGAAGGTGGGCAATTTTCAGCCTACAAAGGACGAACAAGTCATTGATGCGAACGGACTCGTGCTAGCGCCGGGATTCATCGACATTCACAACCATTCCACGCAAAGCATCGAAAGCGATCCCCTCGCGGAAACGCAGATCGCCCAGGGCATTACCACCCTGGTCGTTGGTGCTGACGGCGATTCTCCCTGGCCCATCGCCCCATGGCTGAAAGCGCGAGAAACGAATCCCGCGTCACTGAATATCGCTTTGCTCGCAGGTCATGCCACGATTCGCCAGCAAGTCATGGGCAAAGATTTCAAGCGTGTCGCAACTCCTGCGGAAGTCGAAAAAATGGTTCAGCTTGTCGATCAAGGTATGACCGAAGGCGCCGTCGGCCTGTCGAGCGGTCTCGAATACGAAATTGGCAGCTATAGCGCCACTGATGAAGTCGTCGCTATGTCCGCAGCCGCGGCGAAGCATGGTGGCTTCTATATGACGCATATCCGTGACGAAGCGGACAAAGCCTTCGACGCGTTGAACGAAGAAATCTCCATCGGCGAGCGCGCTCACATCGCCATCGACCACTCGCACATCAAGCTCGGCACGGTCGGAGTGTGGAACAAAGCCCCGCAGTATATTCAGGTAATCGAAGCTGCCCGCAAACGTGGCGTGGATTTCCTTGCGGATTGCTATCCGTACGACGCGTGGCATTCGAACCTGAAAGTGCTCGTGCCAGACAAGCAATACGAAAATCCGCAAAGTGTGGCAAAAGCTCTCGCCGATGTGGGCGGCGGCAGCCATGTAACCATTGTCGAATTCAAGCCGAACCCCAGCTACGAAGGTCACACGATCGACGATTTGGCTCGCACCAACAACATTATCCCCGTGGAAATGTTCATCCGCCTAATCCACGAAAGCGATGCGGCCAACACCGAGCCCGGCATCATCGGCCAGTCCATGACCGAAAGCGACATCAAAGCCTTCTACCAGCAGCCGTGGGTGATGGTCGCCAGCGATGGTGGAATCGGCTCGCGGCATCCTCGCGGCGCCGGCACGTTCCCTCGCGTGCTCGGCGTTTACGTCCGTGAAAAACAATGGCTGACGCTTCCGGAAGCCATCCGCAAGATGACCTCTCTTCCTGCGAAGCGCCTGAATTGGAAGGACCGCGGCATTCTCCGTGAAGGCGCTTTCGCTGATCTCGTACTCTTCAATCCCGAAACGGTCATTGACCGTGCAACTTTCTCCGCTCCATTCGCTTTGCCGACCGGCATCGAAAGGGTCTTCGTGAATGGGGCCCTCGTCTGGACTTCTGACAAGGCCACAGGCGCTCGGCCCGGACGAGTCTTGGGCCTACCGCCAGCTTCTTGATCGGCCTTCTCGCTTTTGTTGTATGGAATTAGGGAGAGTTACTCGTACCGCAAGGCTTCAACCGGATCGAGCTTGGCCGCTTTCACAGCAGGCCACACGCCAAAGATCAAACCGACGCTCACACTAACCACAACACCAGCCGTTGCGGCCCAGATCGGAACCGCGCCCCGCCACTGCAGGGTAAGCCTAAAAAGGAGCACGAGGCCGTTCACCAGAACGAGTGCAATGACGCCGCCGGATGCCGTCAGTGTCATGGCCTCAAGCAGAAACTGCCACGTGATATCGCTGCGCTTGGCACCGATGGCTTTGCGCACGCCAATTTCGCGCGTGCGCTCCGTCACGCTCACCAGCATGATGTTCATCACGCCCACGCCCCCAATAAGCAAGCCAATAGCGCTAAGCACGAGCGTCGCCACATACACCATCAGCATGATGTTGTGGAACTCCTCGACTTCCTGCGCGGCCGTGCGAATCGAGAAGTTGTTCTTACCGTTGTAGGCCACGTTCCGTCGCCGGCGCAGCACTTCGGTGGCTTGGTCCACGGCCTGATCCAACATGCCGGTATACGCCTGGACGCGCATGTTAATCTCATCGGCGGACGGATAGAGTTTTTTGAACGTGCTGAAAGGAATCAGCACGCGCCGATCTTCATCGCCCATCCCGAAGCCGCCCTTAGGCTTCTCAACCACGCCGATCACCCGAAAATCGGCGCCGTCGATCATTACGTCTTTGTTGATGGCGTCCCCGCCGGGGAAAAGCACTGGCGCGACGTTTTCGCCGAGCATCACGACCTTCTCTTTATGGAGGTCGTCGCCTTCGCTGATGAACCGGCCAGCAAGCGTCGCCGCATTCGCATAGACCTGCCCGAAATTGGCTTGCACGCCGCGAAAATCGATGCCGGTCACTTCACCTGCCTTGGTGCGCACGGTGTGCTGCTGCATCCAGCCCGTCTGCAAAAAAGTCGTAACGTTCTTCAGCGCCGGGCAGCCGGCAATCAATGCTTGAGAATCTTCCACGGTCAGCGGCTTGCGCTGGCGCTCTTCGAGTGGCATATTGCCGCCGTGAAAGCCCTGGTCCCACTTAGAGATAAACGCAGTATCCGCACCGAACTGCTTAATGTTTTCCTGGATGGCTTCGTCGAACCCGGTGATCAGCGCGGCAACCAACATGATGACGCTGACGCCGAGCACAACGCCAAACACGGTGAGCCCGCTGCGCATTTTGTGCGTGCGCAATGTATCCATTGCTTGCTTTAGGTTTTCGCCGTATGCCTGCGCCATCTTGTTTTCTTCCTACGTCCAACCTCAGGTTTCGGCTCGCAACGCCTCGATCGGGTCCAGTTTCGCCGCACGGGTCGCCGGATAAATTCCGAAGAACAAACCCACCGCCGTGGAAACGCACAGCGAAACGATCACGGCGCTCATGGGCGTTTTCACTGGAATGGAAGTGGTTGCTCCCACGAGCCCGACCACGGCATAAGCAAGCAAAACGCCGATGATTCCACCCGTCGAGGCTAGAACCGCCGACTCCATCATGAACTGCAGCAAAATGTGTTTCTTTCGCGCTCCCAGCGAACGCCGAATGCCAATCTCCCGAGTGCGCTCGGTGACGCTCGCCAACATGATGTTCATGATGACGATGCCGCCGACCACCAAGAACACACTGACCAAACCGACTGCGACGCCCGCCAGCGTGCCGGTCAAATCGTGCCATAGCTTCATGATCGAATCAGAACCTAGAATGGCGAAATTGTCCGGCTTGTCCCACGGCAAATGGCGCCAGGCACGCATCAACATCCGCGCTTCGTCTTCGCACGCACTCATCATTTCCGCGCTAGGAGCCTGCACAAATACGGCCACCCAGTCGCGGGCACGATGCAGCTCTTTCTCGAAGGTGTGCACCGGCATGATCATGAAGTTGTCTTGCGACTGCCCAAAAGCACTGCCGATGCGCTCGGCGACTCCGATTACCTGATATTCGTGGGTCTCGGCGCGAACGGACTTGCCGATCGGATCGACGTTCGCGAAAAGCTTTTCCGCCACGTCGGCGCCGATGAATACCACCTGCGCGCGGTGGTCGTCATCGGATGGGGTGATAAAGCGGCCCTGCGCCACGTTGATGTTGCGCACCTCCGCATAATTCGAGGAAACACCCATGACATCGGTGTTCTCCAGGCGCTGGTTTCCGGAGCGCACGTCGATATTGTGGTCATCGAGCGCGGCAACCGCTCGGGCCGTCTTCATGCTGTCGCGCAGGCGCTCGTAATCAACCATAGTGACGAGCGGCCGCTTCTGCGCTTTCACCCAGGCGTCCTGGCTGGTGATAATGCCAAATCGGTCCACGATAAACACGTTGGCGCCCAGGTTCGCGATGCGGTCGGCCACGTAGAAGTTCATGCCGGAAACGACGCTCATCACGGCCACGAGGGTGGTTACCGCCAGGATCACGCCTAGCAGGGTAAGGAAGCTGCGCAGCTTGTGCGCGCGCAAAGCGTCGAGCGCCAGCCGCGTAGTCTCCACCAGGGTGACCGCGCCGCCGCGAAAGCCCGTGAGCGCAGCCATGCGCCCGCCCGCGAGGCCCTTCACCTGCGGCAACCGCGTCAAACCTTCTAGTGGAGCTACACCCAACGGAACCTCACTCGCGAACCACTTGGTCACTCACCTCATCTTAATACGAGTTAAACAGCAGATAGGTTTCCGCACGTTTGCTTAGACGTAAAAAGAGACAGTTTGACGCCGTCGGGTGTGGCCTTGCCGCTCCATGTTGGAGAACAGGTACCCGAAGGCTTTCCCAGCCGCCATTCCCTTGTAATTCATTGCAGGCATTGCGTTTACGTTCGCCAAAGTCTGGAAGTATCTTGGCGGAGCGGGTGCCAAAATCTAACGTACGCCGGTTCTTGGCAGTAGTCGTGCAACAATCGGCTTTGATGTCGAATCCAATGTATATTTGACGGAGCCCTCGCGATTCCCTGACTATGCGGTTACCCACAGCCATCCTATTCGCGTCCCTCCTTGCGACCTGGGGCGGAGTTTCTCTGGCGCAAGATGCGCCCCCCACGATCCTGCGAAGCGAAATGGACGAGCAGCATGCGCTGCTCGAGCGCGTAATCGCCAATCAGAAAAGAAACGACGTGGCGCAATCCACCTATGAACGCCTGGAGCGGCTGGAAATCCAAAAGGGCGCGGGCGGATCGCAGCAGCCGGAAATCAAGACGACACGGGCCGTTCCGGCCGGAACGGGCATCGATCGCATTCCCGTAGGACCGGACGGAAAGCCTGTCGATGCCGCCGCTTACCGGGCGGAACTGGAGAAGCTGGAACGCGCTCTTTCCTGGGCCGCCGAAGAAGGGCGGGCACAGCGCGATGCGTACGACAAAATCGCGAAAAAACAAAAAGAGCGTGCCGACCTGATCGACGCGACGCGTACCGCCTTTCTTTACACGTTTATCGCGCGCGAACCTCGCGGGGATCGCATGCTATCGAAATACCGTCTCGTTCCCAATCCAGCATACAAAGCCACCTCGCGAGCTACATCGATGTTCTCGAAGGTGCGTGGCTATTTGTGGATTGATGACGATGCCGCGCAACTGGCGCGCGCCGAAATCGAAGTCACGGAGGACATTTCCATCGGCGGCTTTCTCGCAAAAGTTTACAAGGGCAGCCATCTGGTGCAGGAACGCTATGAGATGGCGCCAGGTCTGTGGTTCGCAAGTTATTCCCAATATGATTTCGACGGCCGCCGGCTGTTCGTTAGCTTTGCGATTCACGAGCGCACCCACTATTCGCAGTACCGCCGCATCGGCCCTCCCAAAGAAGCCCTACAAGCGATCCGTGCAGAATTGGGCAAATCGACCACGGCAAGCGCCGTCCCGTAAACTCTGCTCTCTAAACTTGCGTTCTCTAAGTCTCTTGCTTCGACGTCCGCGAAACAGTCAAATGGACAACGTTTTTCCCGCGCAGTAACATTCCCTCGTTCCGATTGCGAACCCATGCGCCAAAAGCTTCAGACCCGTCGATGTCTTTCTCGCTTGCTCGTCGCGAGCATCCTGCTGTGCCTTGGCTCTGCTTCTCTTGTTTCGACGGGCTTGCAGAGCTTCGTTACCGACCTTCAGGGCAAGCCTGTTGATCCGTTTCTCGCGGCACGAGGCAAAGTGGTTGTGCTGATTTTTGTGCGCACGGACTGCCCCATTTCAAACCGCTACGCTCCTACGATTCAACAGCTCAGTGCGCAAAATCGAGATAAGGCGGCGTTCTTTCTCGTCTATCCGAGCAGGAAGGAAACGCCGGATACAATTCGCAAACATGATCGCGAGTTCGGCTATAAACTCGCGGCGCTGCGCGACCCGCAGCATATTCTGGTGAAAGAGAGCCAGGCGCAGACCACCCCCGAAGCAGCGGTTTTTGATGCCAGCCGCCGATTGGTCTATCACGGACGCATCGACAATCTGTACGAGGATTTTGGCCACGCTCGAAAAAACGCCACGACCCACGAACTGGTGGATGCCATTCAAGCAGCCATCGCGGGCAAAACGCTGAGCGGAAGTGCAACGCCAGCCGTGGGATGCTACATCTCGGATCTTGAATGATAGTTGTGCTCCGGACATTTCACAGATTTGTGCCACTGGCTTGCATAGCGCTACTCGCGAGCGTCGTCAGCAGCCACACTCCAGCGCAGCAAAAAATCGCCACACAAACCAGTGCCTCGCAGCCGCAGGTCACTTTCAACCGCGACATCGCACCTATTCTTTATCGCTCGTGCGCCCTTTGCCACCGCCCTGGCGAGGCTGGCCCTTTCTCTCTGCTCACGTATATCGATGCGAAATCGCACGCGCGGCAGATCGCAACCGTCACTAAGAGCCGCTTCATGCCTCCCTGGCTTCCGGAAGACAGCAAGTTGAAATTTGCCGACGAGCTCCGCCTCTCCGCCGACGAGATTGCCAGGATTCAAGCCTGGGTGGAGCAAGGCACGATCGAAGGCAATCCTGCGGATCTGCCCGCCAAGCCAAAATTTACGGAGGGCTGGCAACTCGGCAAACCGGACGTCATCGTGAAAGCAACAAAAGCCTACGCGCTGCCCGCAAGCGGCTCGGACAATTACTGGAATTTCGTATTTCGCGCCCCGGTAGATCGCACGCACTGGCTGAAAGCGATGGAAATCCGGCCTGGCGACAAGCGTCTGGTGCATCACGCCAACGTTTTGGTCGACCGCCAGCAGACCGGGCGCCGACAGGAACGAGAGCCAGGCGCCGGCTTCGGCGGTATGGAGCTGACCATTGAGTCCGAAGCCTTCGATCCCGATAGTCACTTTTTATTTTGGAAGCCCGGCTCGATTCCCTACGTTGAACCCGACGGCATGGCGCTGCGGCTCGACAAGGACACGGACCTGATTCTCAATACGCATCTCCAGCCCTCCGGAAAGCCCGAGACGATTCAACCGACGCTCGGCTTGTATTTCACGGACAAGCCCGCCACCATGCACCCTATCCTCCTGCAACTCGAAAACGATCGCATGCTCAACATCCCGGCCGGCAACAACTATTTTGCCGTGACCGACGAGTTTACGCTGCCCGTCGATGTAGATGTCCTAGCGATTTATCCGCACGCGCACTATCTAGGCAAGGATCTGCAAGCGATTGCGAAATTTCCCGACGGCCGATCGGAGACGCTAATTCATATCCCGGATTGGAACCTCAATTGGCAAGCGGTCTATCGCTACGCTCAGCCGGTGAAATTGCTGAAGGGCACCACAATCTCGATGAGTTTCGCATACGACAATTCTGAGAATAACGTCCGCAATCCAAACGATCCGCCGCAGCGCGTAGTGGCGGGAAACCGCGCCGTCGACGAAATGGCTCATCTCTGGCTTCAGGTCCTGCCACACCAAGACGCGCAGGAAAAAGGTGATCCGCGCATTTTGATTATCGAAGCCATGGCGAGGCACAACTTGCAAAAGAATGCCGGCGATTTTGAAGCCCACTACAATCTGGCCGCCTTGCTGATGGGGCGCGGCGAACTCCCGGAATCCCTCGAGCATTTTGCGCAAGCAAACCGCATCCGACCAAACGAGCCGACGGTGAACAACGCATTCGGCGCTGCTCTGCTGGCGGCCGGCCGCACGGAAGAATCTGTTCCGCATCTCACGGCAGCGCTCAATGCGCGCCCGGATTATTTCGACGCCCGCTACAACCTCGGCAACGCGCTGGCGTCCCTCGGCGATTTTCGCGGCGCCTTAGCGCAATTTCAAGCCGCCGTCCGTATCAACCCCGAAGACGCCAACGCCGAAGCCAATCTAGGAAGTGCCTTCGCCGAAACCGGCGACATCAAGCAAGCCAAGTTGCACTACGAGCGCGCCCTGCGCCTCAACCCCAACCACGAACTCGCCAAAGAGAACCTCGGACAACTCGGCCGCGAACCCAACCCACACTAGCAAAATCTACTTCTGCGCGGAAATAGTCGTCCACGGATAAGCCTTCATATCGCGGAGCGCCGGCTTTTCCCAGAATTGTTCAGGATGCTGCTGCAGGTGCTTCGCCGCAAGAAAGTCTATGCCGCACGCGTGGCCTGCAGCCGCGGTGAATTCCATTTTCGCGGCCATCTGCGTATCGGTGGCTTTGTTTTGCACGGCGCCAGCAGTACCAAATGGAGTTTGCCAGGAGCCCATGCCGCGGGGAGACAGCTCGACATGCCCGCACAGCGTGCGCTCGCTCGGCTCCGTCTTTCCGCTGACGCTATCGACGTGATCAGCCAGAAATTGTTCGGCCAGCTTCACATCGATCTTGCCTTTGTTTTCCGCCATCAACTGTTCCCAGCGACGACGACGCGCGTTAGCGCTCACGCCCGGATCGTCAACGGGAAAGTCCGTCTCTTCCGCCATCAACTTGGGACTAATCGGAAAATTCGAGCCGACGAAATATCCGTCCGTTTTACGGTCCAGCGTCACGTTTTTCAACCCTAGCTCCAGGCTCGCAATCTCGCCCTTCCGCGTGTCCGCGATCAGCCAATCATTCGCATAGCCGCCGTTATTCCCTTCCTTGAAGATTCGCGCCACATCATCGATCGAAGCGGAATATTGCATCGCCTTGCGCGCACGCACGAATTCCGGCGCGCCGTTGCTGTCGAATCCATGAAAGCCGGTGATCGTGGTCTCCGTAATCACAATCCCTGCCGAATTCAGCCCAAAGTCGTCTCCGCTATGAATCAGCCCCGGCAGGCCGTCCATCACAAAGTGATACCCGCGCGCCGGCACGATATCAAACGCCATCGTCCACCGCGCCCCGTCCAGATAGCTGGTCCAATTGTTGTGCGCGATCACCACGCGGCCATCCTTCGTATAGCTCCCGATCGCCACAAACGCGCTGCAATGATCGCCAGCAGTAACCGTGGGTAGCGATGCGATCTTGTGCTCCTTATCGTATCCGTCGACGTAGTAGCTCCACTCCATCGCCGCATTCAGCGTCACGATGTCCCAAATGTCCAGCTTCGCGCCCTGCGCGTTCACGCCATCCACGATTCCCTGCATCTCGTCGCGATACTCCTGCTCCACGTGCGGCCACAAAATATTCTTCGCGGCATCCCTGAAGAAATTCCAATCCTTGCCGTTGTCGTGCGTCAGCTCGAGCGCATACACCTTGTAAAGGTCCTGAATTTCGGCAGCGAGCAAATACCCATGCTGGTAACCGATCTGCCCTGGCGTTCCCTCCAGATGCACGAACGTCCAGCCATTTACGGCCGGCCGCCGAAAAGCGCCCTTGAGCCGCTCGTCCGCCTTAGGCGTGGTCGATGCTGCAACGGCTGCGAAAATAATCACGCTGCAGACTACCGCGATAGCTATACCTCGCCGCATTTTTCGCTCCTAAATTGCTTTCCCTGCACAATCGAGGCACCCAAGATGCGCCAGACAGAAATTATCCCGCCCCGCAGTCGATGTCAACGAATCGAACGTGGACCTCGGGCGTTCCTCCAGCAACTGTTTGGTGCCACGCGACGCAGTTCAGTAGAAGGAGAGATCGAAGACGGCCGCTCACACAAATCGCAGCGTAGAACTGGTCACACAGTAGGCGCGACTTTCTCGCCCGGTGTGAGTTTCTCGATGGTAGGAAAAGACTCCGGCACGGTAAACGAACGCTCCGGCACATCTCGGCCCGCTTGCAGCGCCTCTACCAGCATAGATACCGCTTGGCCCGCGTTCGTTGGCACCACGATAGTCGCCGTCAGCGTGCCCGTGCGCACCCAAGCCAGCCCAGTCTTCGCAAGCCCGTCCACGCCCGTAAACGGAAGCCGCAGCCATCGTTCGCGGTCCGCAATATTGGACACCCCCTCGAAGGCTTTCCGCGCCCCGATGGCCATCAGATCGTTTTGCGCGCCCACTACGTCAATCTGCGCTTTGGTCGAAGTGTTCAGCCTTAGCCACGATTCGACCGCGCGCTGCGCGCTTTCCTCTGTCCACCGCCCACGCAGTGAAATGATTTGCACTCCGTGGGGCACCGTCATCTGCATCCCCGCTGTGCGATCCTGCGCCGCGGAATTTTCCGACGGTCCCTGAATGTACAACACACATCCGCCCTTCGGCAGCAGAGCCGTAAATTGCCGCCCCTGAATGCGGCCAATCTCCTTGTGATCGGAGCTGACGGAAAACACCGGTACCTTCGCCGTCTTCCGCAGTTGTGGAATGTAGTCGGCTTCGCGATTCAGCGCCGCCCACGCGATCTTCGCACTCACCGCCGCTTGCGCGACCTGCGGAAAGGCCGTGCCTCCGGTTGGCTCAAAGATGATCGCCTGCGGACGCGCCGCGGCCTCCACCTGAATTGCCCGCAGCAGTTGCGTGCTTTGCGTGATCGCGTCGTTATCGGCATACATAATCTGCACGTCAACGCCATGCTTCTGCGCCGCAGCCTGCGCCGACGCAGCCTGCTCGACCTGGTAATCGTTCTCTTTCGTTATGAGGGAAACGATAAAGCGCAAATTCGCCATTCGCGCCTTTCTTCATTCAGAATTGGATGACCCTCATGGAGGGTATCGGAGTTGCATTCTAGTGCAGTAAATCATTCTAACGGCTGTGCTATATCGTGAACTCCTCGGCGACGCTTTATTCACTCGGCGCCTCAATCAGCAGAGTGCAGCTTCCCATCCTGCCCGTGCGTCTCCCACTCGATGCGCACCAGCCAATCGAAGTGCATTCCTTCCGTCTTCAGCCAAGCTTCCAGCCCTTCCCGGGACGCCGCGCGAAACTCCACGAACATCTTCCCTTCCAGCATATTGACCAACACGCGCTCCGCACGCGCCACTCCGCCCGATTGCATCCGCTGCGCAAGGTTTTCCGCTCCCTGCCGCGTCAGGCAAGCAAGTGTGTGCTGCGTAAGGTACCGAGGCATAAGAACTCCCGAGATCGAATCAGGCTTCCAAGTATTCCACATCGAGTCCCGGTCCGCACGGTACCGGCACGATCCTCAGTTCCCGGTGTCTAAAGGTATGGCCTTGATGCCGCGCTTTTATGCGCGGCATACAACGCTACTCGGAATATCTTGCATCTGGATCGTCAAGGCAGCTATTTAAAAAGGGGTGATGGCCAATAACTAAGATAGTGCACGAAGAGTGCAGACGCGGAAAATCTAAAGCAGGTTTTTCCGCCGGTACAGCGCAAAACCGCGGCTGGTCAGGCGCGCTAACTCGCTAAACAACGCCTTATCCGGCGCGGAAAAATTGAAGCAGCTTTTCCCCTGCATGCGCTCCCTGAGGTTTGCCGAAATGCCTTTCGCCAGCGAAGGCTCCCAGTAAAGCGGCATCAGATGGAAGCTGACATATGCCCGCCCACGGATCACCGCTCCAAAAAAGAGCGGGTTGTCCTTGTAGCTAGGCGAACGCGTCTCCAAATAATATTTTTCCCGCGTGTCCGCAGTAACGTGCAAATGCTTCTCATATTTCGCGAAGACCATTTTCAGCCAATAAAAAGCCTTCGCAAAGTCGTCCGCGCGATCTGGCGGGGCCTCACTCGCGCCCCGCGCGGTCTTTTTACCGGGCATTGTTCTCCCCTGAGAAAGGCACTTGCTTGCCCGGAGTATACTGTCCGCCTCTCCCCCTGAAAACCCCGTAACTCCGCAATCACGTAGCAATTGCTGCGTCCGGGGTTTCCTCTGGACAATTTCAAACAAGCTCCGTCTTAGTCTGAATCGCTCTATACTCGATGCTGGGGCCTCGGGTGAGTCTTCACTCAGGCGGGCGCACGGAAATCCACTCCGCGCTGTTCGTTGAATTGTTGCGTGGCGTTCAGATCCAGCGCATCGCGTCCGATGCTGTGGCGCAGTCCGTCAGGCGTTATGTAGCGCAGCGTGCCGTTTTCCCACGCGTACGCAACTGCGAAAACCAGGCTGCCGTCGCGGCGCACGAAAACGTATTGCTCGACCTCGCGCGGTGGCGCGGGTGCGCTCTCTGGTTGAGCCTCGGCGGCACCGGAGGCTCGGGACCGCCGCGGAACACGCTGCACTGGCGCCGCATCCTCTGCAATTCCCTGTTCGTCGGCTGCGGAAGATTGCGCGTCGGCCGCCTGTGAGTCTGCTGCGGGCGCGTCCTCTGTGATGAACGGTGGGCTCAAGAGAAAACCGCTAAATCCAAAAGGAGATCCGCCTTCAAACCTGCCGCCATGCCCGCGCCGGTTGCCGCTGATCGCCGCGAGGTGCGGATAATCAAATCCCAACCCTGGGACATCCTGGAAATCTGTCCCGTTGAAATTCCCGTTGGATCCGAAATTCGCGCCGTTACCGCGACGGATGGAGTGACCGGTGTTTCCCCCGCGCACGATGCGTCCGCCAACTCTGGCGGCACTTTGCACTCTCGATTGCGGGCGCACGTTCGCGTGCGCCGGAGCCGCAGCCGCTCGAGGTATTGCTGTGGCTGCACGGCTTGGAGCCGACGCTACCCCCGACGCACGACCGCCTGCGCTACCCCCATGCTGCGCCGCGGCAAACGTTGGAATCGTAAGAGCGATTATTGCAAATATCGAAAGGCGACTCATGACCGAACCTCGTCTTACCCCCACAACCCTTTTTGCTCTTATTGTAAAGATGCGCCCCACAAACCATTGGTTACTTACCGCTAAACCCACCGTTCGCCCTTCACTCATCTGAGCTTGCGCGTCGCGCGCACCGGCTAAAGTCCGGGGTGCTGCCGCTTTTCCCTTACTGGGGGATGTGTTATAACCGTCCCCGCCGTGGAATATGCCGTGAAGCCAGGGGCAGGGCCGTTTCGGCCGGAGTCTGCGCGGAGCGCATCTTCGCAGCTCGTGCCTCACGCGGAACAGGGCGCAGTTGCCCCGCAAGAAGATGCTTCTCAATATTGTCCCGTCTGCTCCCAGCGGCTGGAATCGCGGCGCTGCAAACTGATCTGCGCGGTGTGCGGCTATTACATGTCTTGCGCGGACTATTACTGATATGCTTCGCGGGACCGGCCCGGTTGCCGCTGGAACCGTGATCGACGAGGAGAGAATAACATGGCACTCAAGATGACGAACCGCGAAGTGGATGGCGTGGCAGTGGTGGCCCTGGATGGGCGCATTGTGCTCGGGGAAGAGAGCAACGCGCTTCGCGAAAAAGTGAAAAGCCTGATCGCCGGCGGCAAAAAGAAAATCATCCTGAACATGAACAATGTCACGTTCATCGACAGCGCCGGGTTAGGCACGCTGGTTGCCGCGCATCACAGCGCCAAGACCCAAGGCGCGGGGCTCAAGCTCTGCCATTTGGGCAGTAAGTTTCAAGAAGTTCTCCAAATCACGAAGCTCCTGACGGTTTTCGACGTGTACAACACGGAAGCCGAGGCGGTCGGCAGTTTCTCCAAAGGCGCCGGCGCATAGTCGCGATTGCTTTCAACAGGGCACGCGCCCGCGTGCCCTGCCTGTTTCCTTCCCGCTAATTGAAATCCGTGCTGTGTCCCCGCGCATCTATCGCGATCGCAGCACAATGGGCAATTCACAAACTGAGAGGTTTGTCCGATATGCTTTGCAGATCGACAGTAGTCGCCATTTCCAAATATCGGCAAAGGGCATTCGCCAATTGGATCTGGCGAGGATTGCGGCACTCGGGTTCAAAGAGTCGTGGGTTCCCTACCAGGATGACATTGGACATCGCACGAGACGTCGCCACATTCAGGCGGTTCAAACTATAGAGAAACTCCATCCCCCGCGGCGCGTCCTCCGTCGACGAAGTCGTAAGCGAATAGATGACGACGGGCGCTTCCTGACCCTGGAACTTGTCAACCGTTCCGACGTGTGCTCCGGCTGGCAACCGGGCCAGCAGATCGGAAACCTGCGCGTTGTACGGTGCGACGATTAAAATGTCTTTCAGTTCGACAGGCCGGCCGCTAGTGGCGCTCCGAAACCACGTAACGCCCGGCCTCAGCAAGCTTTCAACGATGCTCGCGATCACCTCAACTTCTTCCGGCGAGGAATTTCGATTGCCATCATGCGTGACGGGCACAAACCACAGGCCTGCTCCGCTCAGCCAAGGATGTCCTTCCAAGACCCGGTGCTGTGTAAAGCCGCGTGTTCCCAAGCGACCGTCGTAAAACAACTCCGAAGTGAAATTGCAAATCGCGGGGTGCATTCTCCATGTTTCCGGCAACAACAAACCCATCGTGTCGGGAATCGTCTTGCGTTCTCCCAGCAGATACTGCAACGCGGATTTCTCAGCTCCGGGAGGATGGCTGCCCTTTAGCGGCCGTTCCAATTGCTGCGGATCGCCGATCAGCACCAAGTTCCTGGCAGCTTGCGCGACAGCGATTACGTCCGCTAATGCCATCTGTCCGGCCTCGTCGATGAACAGTACATCCACGGCCTGGAAATATTCGTACCGTGCCCAAAGCCAGGATGTCCCCCCGATCACGTTGGCCGCACCCGACTGGAGACCTCGCAGGGGAACGACATTGTCGCTGGCAACCGCAATTTGGGGGGTGGCTTCTTGCTCTTCCGAGCGCTGCATGCAGCGTATCCCGTCAAAATCCGTTTCGAGCGCGGCGGCGACAACCTCATCGAGAAGTTTCCGAATCACTTTGTGGCTCAACGCCGTAATGCCCACCTTCTTACCCTGCTTCAGTAGCTGGCAGATCATGCGCGCTCCGGTGTAGGTCTTGCCCGCACCCGGCGGTCCTTGAATCGCAAACACCGAATCGTCCAGAGCAGTCGCTATTCGGCACGCGGTCTCCACCGGCTCCTCGCCGGGCAGCGCCGCGGTGCTCTCCCCGCGCTTGAGGCGAGGCGCCTTTCGCAGCAGCAGGTCTAACGCAGCCGTGTTTTTACCCCGCGCAGCGACGCCGTTGTCTCTCACCCAATCTCCCAACCGCAGCAAAGCATCCGCATGTGCGTCTGCGTTGAAGGGCCGATCCCACAAATAGACGCTGCCCGGATGAATCTCGGTCCACTTTTTTCCCTTTTTGATGTCGACGGTTCTCTTCACAGGATCGAATGCCGTGACGCAGCCAACTTTCTCTCCTCGGTGATACAAATCCTTTCCGCCGCGCACCTCCGTTTCTTGCCTCTCAAAGGCATAGCGATCGACGGCGAGCTGGCGCTCCACACCAACTCGCTCAACGAAACGCAGCCCAGCCAGAGCGACCCGCTCTTCCAGCAATTCCTCATCGTCCAAATCAGCCAATCGATAGCCTTCCCACCAGCCAGCTTTGTTCTCCCGACGGTGCCAATCCAAGAGTTGCGCCAGCATCCAAGACGCCTCCGGCTCATTCGACCGCTCGACGGGATTAAGAGGAACACCGTTCGAAAGTTGCTCGACCAGCGCCGCAACTCGCTTTTGGCGCTCATCCAATTCCTCCGAGGGTGCGCCATCCCCAATCGGCGGCCTGGGAATTACAGCGCCGTCGTCCTCGAGCTTCTTTCGGCGCCCCTCCAGCCAATTTCTTAGAGACGCGGTGGACAAACAGTCGTCCTCGTTATATCCCTCCATGGCCGCGCTCAGGTGTTGCGGTAAGTCTCCTTCCCAACCGAGTTCGAGCCAATGCTCTATGTAGCGCATGGCCTCGCGCGATTCTGCTAAAGGGACCTTTCGCGCGAATGAGTGAAAGATCTCAAGCGCCTTCAACGAGTACTCTTCTACGCCGGCGCGAACCGCTTGTTTGAAAATGGTATGAAGATCGACGAACAGGCCAGCTCGCAACATCCTGTCCATTTCGTCTTCGCGCGTTGCGTATCGTCCCATTAACCATTTGAACTTGGCGGGCTCGTGGGCTCCGAAATGGTAGACGTGCATATTCGGAGCTGTTTGCCAATTGCGCATGATCTCGTCCACCGCCCATTCGAAAGCCTGCTTCTCTTTTTCAGCGGTAAAGCACCATGTTCTTTGGTAGGGCAGCTCGCTCTGTTGGTTCGTTGCAAACCCAAACAGATATTGAAGCCCACCGTCCCCGGCGAATGGATCGCCCTCTAAGTCTAGGAACATGTCGAGGCGCGAGGGCTCCGGCAGCTTACAAAATCCGGCGACTTCCGCGACGGGCAATAACTCGTGCACAGGCTGCTGCTGTGTTCGTGCCTTCACTTGTACCCGTGCCTGCTCGCGGACGCGCTCCATCCCTTCTCTCGATCCGTGCAGTGGCTTTTCCTTCAACGGAAGGGGCAGCACAGCCAGCTTGGCCATGGTTGCCGTATCCCAGGCTTCCAACTGGGTTCGCTGCTGTCGACGGATTCCCGCCACTAAGGACAGGTGATCGTCGGCGCGCCGCCGCACATCACATTCGCGAAACCAGCGGCACACGTCGCAATGCTGGCAGGGTTCCGGATACGTTTGCTCACCGTTTCCGTTGTCGCAAACTTTCTCCAGCCGCGCCTTTACGTACCGATAGTAAGCCGCGTATTCCGCGAAACGATAAGCTTCGGCTGTGAATCCCTTGCCCGCAGGAACTACATGCATGAATTCCGGTTCTGCTCCCTGGATCTCTCCCAGTAGCGCTGAATAAAGGGCAAGCTGAAGGATGGTTGTGGCTTTCGTCTCGCGCGCCAACTTGCAGTCATAGACTTCGTACGACCAATCTCCCAAACCGCTTTGCTTTTGAACCTTCCGCAGCACGTCAGGACGTCCAAACCAGCGCCCAAAGTTGATGCTGCCCTGCGCGATAACGTCCAGTCCGCGGCGCATGCATGAAAGCGTTTCCTTAACTGCTTCCTTTTCGCTTATCTTGCGTAAATCCGCGAACGAAACTCCTGCATCGCGAAGCGACTCTAGGTACGCTGCTTCGTGCCGCAGCCCCAGCTCCTGAATGACTTTGAGATCGGGCGACCTCCAGTCTGGCGCCGTACGCTGCCCCCGCGCGACGCTCAGATCGAGTGACGTGAGATGACGGCAGGCCAAATGGTTGCTCAGGTCGGTAGCGGCCAGCCGAATTTGGTCGGACTCAATTCTCATATCTTATGGACGGACATCGCCAGCAGTAAGATCCCTATGGAATAGTTACACGGTATTGGAAGTGAGCGGGTAGCAACTATATCAAATTTCTGATCGGCTGTTTCTAGCTCCTGCTGTCTAACTTTTTCAATGTGGGGCTGAGGCTCAGGCGTTTCACACAGACTTGCAGTGAGGGGCAGCGGCAATGGAGCAGGTGCTCCAGGAGAGACTTTAGTTGGCGGGAGCGCTGGATGGTGTCGTCGACCTGTTTGATTTTGCTGTGGGCTAGTTTTTTCCAGCGGGGACCAACCGGGGCGTTATCACGCAGGCCGGCCAGAAAGATTTTGATTTCGGCGAGCGTGAAGCCCATTTGGCCGGCGAACCGGATTAGAAGCACGCGGTCGACAGCGTCGCTGGGATAGTGCCGTTGGCCGCTTACGCGATGGGCTTCATCGAGAATGCCCATCTTTTCGTAATAGCGGATGGCGGACGCTTTAAGGTTCGCGCGGGCGGCAAGTTCGCCAATTTTCATTTTTCCCCTTCTCGTTTTGCTCCCAAGACCATGTTTTGACTTAAAGCTGACTTTAAGTTTTAGCATTTGGATCTGTAGGTGACAAACGCTTTTCGGAGGAATCGCATGAGAACAGAAAAGAAATTGGCAAGAACGCCGAAGCTAATGGCTACGGGACTCGGCTTCGCCGTATTAGCGATAGGCGGAGGCACGACGGCGGGCCGGGGCGTGCTCGATTCGTCGCTGAGGGCCAATCACGAGAAACAAACCGCCGCGACGCAGGGCAGCAAATTCTACTGCAATAGCAAAGCGCTGCAGCCGGCGGAGCGCGCGCATCACAAGCAATTGACCGATAAGCTGATGAGCGCGCGAAAGGAGGCGATAGAAACGGAAAAGGGTTACGAGTTTCAGTTCAGCCCTTCGGACGTTTCCCTATCGGAGTTGGCAGATTGGGTCGCTGCCGAAGGAAAGTGCTGCCCGTTTTTTGATTTTCACATCGACCTGGAACGCGAGGGCACTCTGCTGTGTTTGCGATTGACTGGCGCGGACGGCATCAAGGCGTTCATCCGGTCAGAGTTTCAGGTTGCGGCAAAATAAAGATTCTCCCTGGCCGCCAGAGACATGGATTTGTTTTTCCGCCGCCTCCGGCATCACCATCGCAGCAAGCGGCGGACCCGAAGAATCGATCTATTCCTTTGCGGGCTCCGGCATGACGTAGCCGGAAGTGGCGGGAAGCCCGGCGCGTTCGAGCTGCACCGTGGTGTGATCGATGCGAAAACTTTTCGCCGCTTTTTCTTGAATCGAAATCAGGATGCGCTCGCATTCGTCCATGTGCATGTCGGGAACACGCGCATGCAAACTAAGCGCGTTGTGCCCACCGCCGAGCGACCAGATGTGTACGTCATGAACTTCCTGCACGCCCTCAATCGTCAGCATCGCTCGCGCGACTTCTTCCACGTGCATTTCGCGCGGGCGGCCTTCCAACAAGATGTGCGAAGATTCGCGCAGGATTCCGATGCTGGACCAGAGGACTAGAATGCCGATGGCCAGACCAAGAATTGGATCGAGCCACTGCGCACCGGTCATTCGAATGGCGATGGCGCCGGCGAGGATCGCGATGTTGGAAAGGGCGTCGCCGAAATTGTGAATCAGAATGCTGCGCAGATTCAGATCGTTCCGTCCGCGCACGAGCGCAAGGGTGATTCCGCCGTTTACGGCCAGCGCGGCAAGGGAAGTCCAAATCATCCAGCTTGCTGCAACGTTGACGGGAGCGCGCAGGCGTTCGAACGCTTCATACCCTAGCCACAGCGAAAGAAAGACGAGCACAAGCGCGTTGGTGAACGCGGCGAGCGTTCCAGCGCGATGGTATCCGTACGTTTTTTCGGAGTCGGCGGGGCGTTCCGCCCAGCGCATGGCCAGCCAGGAAATGCCGAGGGCGGGAACGTCGGAAAGATTGTGGACGGCGTCATTCAGTAGAGCGACGGAGCGGCCGAGAAGACCGCCGACAATTTCGGCCACAACCAGACCTAGAGTGGCAACCATGGCCCAGCCGAGCACGGAAGGCTTCAGCGTGGGATGTGCGTGGGCATGGCCGTGGCCGTGATGAGTGTCGCCCGAGTGATCGTGGCCGTGCGGGTGTGTGGATTCAGAAGAATCGCAGGGCGGGATCACCGGTCCGTGAGCGTGCTGACGCATCCGGAAATATTCTACGCGCTAGAACGGCGCCGTGCAGCAGCGCGGCAAGCTTGTTACGCAGTTTGACACTTCCCCGCTCGATTTCGTTGACGCTCTGCGGCTTCACTGCGAACATCGAACCAGCTTCCTTGATCGCACGCGTACGCGCATAACGCTACCTGCGCGAGGCCGGTACGCGGAGAGTGATGACCGCTCCCTTTGCAAAACTCAGCTTCTGGGGTGTGAGAGGCTCCACGCCGACGGTCGATCCGTCGACTTGGCGCTACGGCGGAAACACGCCTTGCCTCGAGCTGATTGCGCCGGACGGCACGCAATTCATCCTGGATTGTGGCACGGGGCTGCGCATGCTTGGGAATCGCGGCACTTCGCCGAGCGCGGGGAGTTCGGCGGAAACGCACATCTTTGTCACTCACTATCATTGGGATCACATCCAGGGGATTCCGTTTTTCGCGCCGCTTTATGCGGAGAACAACGAATTTCACTTTTACAGCTTTCGCTCGAAATTCTTGGGGCGCGATAGTCTGAAGCAGGTGTTCGAAGCGCAGATGGCCGTGCCGTATTTTCCGGTGGACATGTCCGCGATGACCGCCAAACGCAAGTTCAAGGAGGTAGAAGGCGGGGACACGTTTCGAATCGGGGAGAATGAAATTACCGCGGGCTGGCTGAACCATCCCCAGGGCTGCTTGGGATTTCGCATCGAGACGCCGGCGGGGTCCGTGGTGTACGCGACGGACAACGAGCCGGGGGACGCGAAGCTGGACCTAAGCCTGCGAGAATTGGCGGCCGGTGCGGACATTTTCATCAATGATGCGCAGTACACGCCCGAGCAACTGGCAAGCACGCGGCGAGGTTGGGGCCATTCGAGCTGGATGGATGGGGCGCGCGTAGCCAAGGAAGTAGGCGCGAAAACTCTGGTGCTGTTTCACCACGATCCGGATTCGACAGACCGGACCGTCGATGCGATTTTGAAGCATGCGCGGGAGGAGTTCGATTCCGTCTTTGCCGCGAGTGAAGGCATGACCATTACGCTCGGCGCGCCTGGGGAACGCGTGGCAGCGCACATGCCTGGAAGCCGCACCGCACTGCGGCGCGAGGCGCAATTCCGTGCGCACGTTTGCGGCGTAACGGAAGGCGGGCACGCGTTCGAAGAAGATACGGTAGTGAAAGATTTGTCGCTGCAAGGCGCGCTGATCGCCCTGAAGCATAGCCCTCGCTTGCAATCTGAGCTGCAGGTAACAATGGAAACGCCAGGCATAAACGGAATGCAGCAAATGCAACTGCGCGGTTATGTGGTACGCATCGATGGCGAAACCGAGAA
>DATBYP010000096.1:0-14637 GCA_036513675.1 Candidatus Acidiferrum sp. | reverse complement strand
GTGCTCGTGGCCGGGGCGCACGCGCATGGGATCGATTAAGCCGCGGCCGCCAGTTACGAATTGCAATCCGGCGTGGAAGAGGCCGCCGAAGAGACCGTACTGAAATGACTGGTGGAAATTGCGCACCAGCCACAATTCTTTCTTGATGTAGCTAGATTCGACTTTTTTCTGGAACCCGCTCAGTTTGGCTGCAGAAGTGTCGCCCGCCTTCAGTGCCTCGAAAATTGTTTCGGCCGCGAGCATTCCGCTCTTGATGGCCATGTGGATGCCCTTGAGCCGCTGCGAATCCAGAAAGCTGGCGGAATCCCCGACGATTAAGCCGCCGTCCACATAGGGCCGCGGCATGGAATACCATCCGCCGGCGGGAATCGTCTTTGCGCCGTAACGGACGAGTTTGCCGCCTTCGAGAATATTTTTGACAAATGGGTGGGTCTTCCAGATCTGAAATGCTTCGTGTGGATCGAATTGCGGATCGGAGTATTCGAGGCCGATCACCAGACCTATGGAAACGCGATTGTTCGTCAGGCCGTAAATCCAGCCGCCGCCGTACATGTCCGTGGACACGGGCCAGCCGAGCGTGTGCGCGACGTATCCGGGCTGAATGCGCCCGGGCTGCACGTCCCACAATTCTTTGACGCCGATGCTGTAAATCTGTGGGTTGATGTTGTCTAGCTTGTTTTTCTGGACAAGTTGCTTGGTGAGAGAGCCGCGTGGCCCTTCGGCGAGCACAGTGACTTTGGCGCGCAGTTCGTATCCCGGAGTGTAGTTGTCTTTCGGTTTGCCGTTTTTGTCGAGCCCTTTGTCTTCGGTGATGACGCCGGCGATTCCTTCGCGTTCGTAAATGAGTTGTGCGCCGCCAAATTGCGTGAAGAGGTTCACGCCGGATTTTTCGACAAGGCCGCCCAGCCATTTTACCAGGCGATTGAGGGAGATAACGTAATTGCCTTTGTTCTTGAATGGCGGCGGGGTGATGGGAAAGCGGAACGAAGAGTCTTTGGTGAAAAACAGAGCGGCATCGTCGGTTACCGGAGTGTCCAGTGGAGCGCTCTTCTCGAAATCGGGGATGAGTTCGGCGAGGGCTTTCGGGTTCATGATCGCGCCCGAAAGTTGGTGCGCTCCGATCTCGCGCCCCTTCTCGAGGACGTAGATATTTTCCGCGGAAAGTGCGGGGCCGCTGGAGGCTCCGGCGGATTCGTTGTGCTTCTTGATAAGGTTGGCGAGATGGAGGGCGCAGGCCAGGCCGGCGGGACCGGCGCCAACGATCAGGACGTCTGCCTCAAGTCGCTCGCGTTGTTCGGTCATCGGTTTTTAGTTTAGCAGAGCACGCAAACGTTGCATGGCTTCGTCGCGGCGGTTGACGCATATTCTTACGAATTGCCTTTTCCGCAACTCCTTTGTTTTGATAACCATCTGAATTACCCAGGGGTGGATGTACTCCGATCTAATTAAACGCGCACCGGACCGGTGCCGGGACAAGCGATTCGACGGCCAATCCTCTTCGTCGCATACGACGAGGCATAACTTCAACCTCCCAAGTGCGGTTTTCAACACGCGCTCGAAAAACTCACGCATCCGGCTGGAGGCGGGAAAAATCCAATAGTGGCTATCCTCGAAATGTATGTGGACTGTCCGCTGCTCTTGCTAGCGGATGATCGCAGGTAGGTTGCGAAAAGCCGGAGGCTTGGAGTTCTTCCAACTTTCCCAATCGAACATCTAAATGGATTTCCACGCCATCAGCAATTAGCTCGTGGCAAATCTGGCATTTAAGCTTTCCACGGGAGAGTCGCTGAGAAATCAATTCGGAATCTTCGGTAGGAGAGGCACATACGGTTTTCTCGACACTTCTGCGACCGCATGCTGGGCAATCAAATGTCACAGTACAGCCGAACCAATAATCCTCTGGCATTTCGTCCGCCACTGGCGCGTTGTAACCGAGGTGCAATTCCTTAACCAATGTCGCTTGTCAGAAAGGAAAGGAGTTGTTGACGTAGGTTGTGGCAATCCTTCCACCCGGCTTCTGGTTATCTGCAACGTTTTGCCTTCCTGTGTCGTAGGCCCGACCTTCTGGTACGCTCAGCATATTATGGAGCATTCCTTTGCCTGCCCGCATTGCGGTGAAGAGATTTCGATGGTGCTGGACCTATCCGTGCGAAAACAAACTTACGTGGAAGATTGCGAAGTATGCTGCAACCCCATGGAGATCAGTTACAGCGTGTCGGACGACGAGCTGGCGGAGTTTTCGGCGCGGAGTTTGGGATGATCGCAAGTTAGAATGGCAATCATACGAGTGGGCGGGCGACATCGGCGGGGATGCGTAGGTCGGCGGTGGACCGCTGGGCAGACGTCCGATTTTCGCTGAACACAGAATGGGTTGTCGATTCTTTCCCTGAGTCGCGCGGCAAGTCGTTGCAGTTCCTTGCAAATTTGTGCCAGCGCACGCCCCTGAGCAAAACATCCCTGGCTCAGTTCGCCGGATGAATCTCGATGTAGTCAAATGCGGCGTGTTCCCGCCCGTCTGGAGTGCCCTCGATGCGGACCCGGTCGCCTGGACGCAGCGCGAGCTTCTTAGTCCGGTGCCGCGTGGAAGAGTCGCCTCCTACTTTCACCGCGGGTAGGTGATCGTCCGCGACCCATTCATCGATGACCTGCTCTCCGACCAGGAGCCGAAATGTTGACTCGCCATTGTTCTGGTCGAAGTATTGAACGTCCAGTTCGTACCATCCCGCAGGGGCGGCAAAACGTAACGACGCCACGCAGCGATGCGCCTCCGGCGGACACTCCACCGCCTTTCCGCCAGAGGCGTTTTCCGGCGGCATAACATCCAATGGAACGTATCCTTCAAGCTGCATGGATTCGGCCTCGGTGCGGTCCGGATAATTCCCCACCCGTTTCTCGGCGTCCGCAATACCGGACATGCGCCGGAACCAAGTGCAGATGGCATCGCGCCAGACGATTGCATGCCCGGCCTGATACTCCAATCGCGCCAGCACCGCGGCGTAGCGCTCGTCGTCGATGCGGCCTTTCAACGACTCCCATTGGTGTACGTAGTGCTGCGCCTGCTCTGCTCCTTGATAATGCGAATCGTAAATGTCCTGGATCACGGTCTTTCCCGAATGCAGTACATGCGTATAAGGAACATGATGGAAAAACAAGAGCAGCTCGTCCGGTGTGGTCGCAATGGATTCGTAGAGCGTGGCTACGGCTGCCGGGTACTGCCCTGAATAGCCCGTGCCGGTGGACACCGTGCGGTCCATTCCAATGCCCTCATGATCGCCGCGATGCCACTGGCCCCAGCCATTGCGTTCAGAGGAGTCCACATCCGGCCCGTAGTGACTTCCCAGAATGTCAGTTAGCGTCCCTGCGCCTAACGGTCCGGTATAGCTCTCGTAAACATGCCACGAGGCGACTTGCATCGCACCGATCGTCTTTACGACGATTGGATCACTGCTAAAACTCAGCCGCGTCCATTCATCAGCAAGCGTGCTCGCGCTTAGATTCGGATTCCAAGCCAGCCGGCCAAATGCATAGAGGTTCGCCATGGCAAGCGGGTGCCCGAGCCAGTTCGCGTCCATGCCGACATTCACCACGCCGACGAACCCGCCAGTAGGACGATGAAAAACCTTGCCGGCCACCAAATCTTTCACCGGGGTCTGGCCGCCACCTACGTGCAGGTCGAAATCCAGCACTTCCTTCCACATGGGAGCCAGAAAACACAAATGGCGCTGCTGGCCCATGTATTCCTGCGTGACCTGCAGCTCAATGGCTTGGTTGGTGCTGCGCAGACCGCCAAACAGCGGAGAAGCGGGTTCACGTACCTGGAAATCAATGGGGCCGTGTTTGATCTGGATGATGACATTGTCTTCAAACTTGCCGTCGAGCGGATGGAAGAAGTCGTAGGCGGCTTTGGCGCGGTCATTTTTGGGCTCGCGCCAATCGAGATGATGATTGTAGACAAATGCGCGATAGAAGACGATGCCGCCGTGGGGTTTGAGAGCGCGTGCAATAACGTTGGCCGCGTCCGCCGCTGTGCGATTGTACGTCGATGGACCGGCCTGCCCCTCCGAGTCCGCCTTGATGACAAATCCGGCGAAATCGGGAATCTCCCGGTAAAGGACGTCAACTCTTTTGCGCCACCATTGTTCAACACGAGGATCCAGTGGATCAAAAGTGTCCAGACCACCAACAGCCTTTGGGCTGCTCAGGTTTACAGAAATAGCCAACTGCACGCCCCAGAGACGAAATGCATCTGCTACACGGGTAAGTTCAGGAAGAAAACTGTCTTCCAGCACCCGAGGGTCGGCATTCACGTTGTTGATCGTGCATCCGTTGATGCCGATCGAAGCCAGCAAGCGCGCATAATCGCGGGCGCGTGTTAGATCGCCACGAACATTCCCGTTGTCAAAGAAGATGGAAGGCCCGGCGTACCCGCGTTCAATGCGACCGTCCAGGTTGTCCCATTGATCGACCCAGCGTATGGGCGCGTAGGGCTGCTGGACCTCATTGAGGGCCGCAACACTTTCGTTGCGGGCCATCTTGCTAAGAAACGCAAACATGCCATAGAGAACGCCGCGGTCTTTGAGTGCGGTGATAATTACGCAATCGAAGCCCTGGATTTTTCCAGTTGTCAGCCAAAAACCATCTGCGTGAAGGCCCTCACGGCCTTGCAGCCAAGGCGCGACGCTGCGCAAGCCATCGAGCGTTCCCAGTACAATCGCCTTCTCCTCAACTTGATCTTTCCCGACGCGAAGGATCCTGCCGAGCATTCCTTGGACGCCGCGAACCATTTCCTGCTGTGCCGCGTGCAGCACCGTAGATTCGCCGAATACGACCACACTTGCCGGCAACGAGCCATATTTCACGCGCTCTGAATCCGTGAGCACCGAATAGCGAAGCCAGGCGTCGTACCCGGTCTCGGCGCGCAAGTGACAAGGCAGTGCCATGCTGAGCAGCAGCACTCCCAACGTCACCAATTTTTGATAGACGCTCATATTTCTAGTCGGCACGAGGGACGCCGATGTCGCTCGATTCTTCACGGAACACAGTAACCCGGCAACAGGAATGTTACGGGGAGTTCACATTTGGAGGACAACAGACATCACGCGTTGGGGGAATCTGGTGGCGGCGGAATACGAGGTGCTTGGTTACGCGCTTTGACCGCCAGGAGGATCCTCGATGAAAGTTAGAGAGATTGTTGACGCAAACTGCGGTGAGAAGTCCGGGATTATCGGCCTGGCGCGGCGAATGATGGTGGGAATTTGCCTGACGGTGTTTCTGGCAAGTTCCGCTTTGGCGCAGTACGGAGGCGGGGGAACCGGGATGGGCACGGGTACACCCGGCACGCCGGGGTACGTTGCACCGAAGGGCGGATATGGTGCGGGCAAGGCGATCGGGATTGGGGTTGGCGCGGCGGCAGGCGTTGGCGTGCTGTTTCTGGCTTTGCATCACCACGGCGGTGTGACGGGGTGCGTGCGGCAGACAGACGACGGGTTACGGCTGGTGGACGAAAAAAAGAATAAATCGTATACGCTGGAGGCAGGCAGCGTGGACGTGAAGGCGGGCGATCACGTGCAGCTCAAGGGCAAGAAGTCGAGCGGAAACGGTGGCGCGGAGATGTTTGAGCCGACGAAAGTCGTTAAGAATTTGGGGAGCTGCAGCGCGGAGGCGGCTCACTGAAGAGTCTGACAGCATTCTAACGACGATACTGCACCACGCCAGCAAGATGCTGGCGCTGCTTTTTCCGCGAGTCGATTTACTTTGGTGGCGCCGGCGGAAATTTAGGCGGAATGTCAGCGTAGCCAGGGGCGGCTGCCACTAGATTTTGCGACAGGTCTGCTTTGGCTTCGCCTAAGGACCAACGGATACCTCCGGCGAGAAGATTGAGGTGGAACGGATTTTCCCAATTCTCCGGGCGATCGCCGAGCGCGGTGAAAAAGACGCGACCTTTGCCATTCATGCGCGCCCAAACTACGGGATAGGGGCGGCGCTCGTAGCACTCATTCTTTAACATTTTTGTGTCGACTGTGCCGATGACGTGGATATCGGTGGCGAAATCTTTTAGCGAGTACCATTCCTCGTTGAAGGACACGGGCGATTGGACGCCGGAGAGGCCGGGGAACGACGGATCATTGATGATGATGTTGGCGGTCTGCAGACGCGGGTCGCGACCGTGCATGATGAATTCACCGCCGAGCATGCGGAGGTACGGATCGGAATCCGCGCCGTGCGCGACGTAGCGATTGGAGAGATCGGCGGGATCGGGCGGCGTGTGGAAGGTGTCGCTGGCAGCATGGCAGCCGACGAATCCGAGACCTTGCTCAATCGAGCTGAGCAGCGTTTGTTTGCCGGCGGGGGACATCGGCGGATTCTTGTCTGTGCCGGATTGCGTGAGATCGCCGGTGGTAAAAAAGAAAACGGCTTGATGGGCGTGAAGGTCTTTGGAATCGAAGATGCGGCCGTCTTTGGAGCAGGTGACATCGAAGCCGTTTTTCTTGCCGAGTTCGGTGATGGCGGTTTCTGCAATGCTGAGCTTGTCGCCTTGGCGCTTTACAACGGCGTGCTCGAAGCCGGAGGATTTGGTGAAGACCAGGAGAGATTTTTTTGACGCGGCGAAGGATCGATGGGAAAGAGCCAGGCCGGTGGTTGTGACGCTTAGCGCGGCAGTGGTCAGAGTGCGGAGAAACTCGCGACGATCGGAATGGTGAGTCATTGATACCCTCGTTTGGGATTGAATCTCGATTCGTGCACGGACATCATACAACCGAACTGGCCGTTAGCCAGAGGGCGCTTCTCTGATTTGCGTGGGGAGGCCTGAACCCAGCCAGGTCAATCCAATAATCGCCTAATTCGGGTTTGCCTGAGCGCCACCATCAATCGGAGGGTGGCCGGGCGGTAGCGTTCCACCGGTTGCTGGAGTCGTTGACGGAATCATGTCTCGAAAATTGGGCAGGCTTCCGTGCAACGGGCTGGACTGCGCGTGCGGATTTGTGTTTGCGGCGGGATGATCGATCATGCCACCGGCAGCTTCCGTTTTGACGACCACTCACGTGGAGTCGCGTTTTTCCAACTGATAGGCGACTTGCATACCGGCGCCTGGAGGCGCGCCCGTCTTCGGCCGGAAAATCACTTGCGCACGGGCTTGGCTACCTTGAATGGCGACGTTGTTCACATCGATGTCCATGGCGCTCAGGTTGAGAGTGTTGATCCATACGTAGTCGTTGGGCAGCTTTGAACTGAGCCTTTAACTTCGGGCTACATCCGTTTCCGCTGCCCGAACCTGAACTTTCAATCTTTTACGTTGTGGGAGCGTTTGAGGGTCTTTATCAGTTCCGCCCTCGGCTCGATGAGCTTTACGTTCTTAGGGAGATGACGCTCCAGCGCTTCGGTCAAATCTGCCTTTCGCATGGGCTTCGATACGTAGTCATCCATTCCCGCATCGAGGCAGCGTTCCCGGTCACCCCGCATGGCGTTCGCGGTCATGGCGATGATGAGACGGTGAACGCTTGAGCCCTCGCGCCTGCGAATTTCCTTCGTGGCCTCAAAGCCGTCCATTTCCGGCATATTACAATCCATGAAGATCGCGTCGTAGGGGAGGAGACCGACCATCTCGACCGCCTCCCGGCCATTGGCAGCGACGTCCACGCGGCAGCCCAGCTTTTCGAGCAGCCGAGCCGCAACCATCTGATTGACGGCGTTGTCTTCAACGATCAGAACACGCGCGCGGAAAATCGGCTGAGTGGGCTCGCTCGGTAAAATTGTCGCACCGCCCTCCGCCACGGAATGATGAGTGATGAACTGTGCCGACGACGCGCGCTTCTGGTTACCCCATACCGTGATAAGAGCCTTCAGAAGCTCGGATTCGCGCGCCGGTTTGGTGAGGTAGGCCGAAAAACCGGCCTCCTTCATTCTGGCGGCGTCGCCTCGGAGACCGATGGAGGTAAGCAGCACCAAGACTGTGTTCTTCAGCTGCGCGTCGGCCTTGATCATGCGGGCAAGCTCCTCGCCATCCATGGTCGGCATTTGCTGGTCAAGAATCGCGATCTGGTAGGGGTCGCCGGCGAACTGCGCGGCACGCAACAGTTTCAGTGCATCTTCTGCGGAGCTGCACAAATCGTTGCGCAGGTTCCAGCTATTTAGTTGTTCGCGGAGGACAAAAAGATTCGCCGGGTTATCGTCCACACCCAGCACGCGGACACCGTCCATATCCATATCCGTTGGTGCCGTGTCCGGCGGGGTTAGATCGACGGGAAGGGGCAGAGTGAACCAGAATCGGGAGCCCTCCCCGACTTTGCTCTCGACGCCCATCTTGCCGCCCATGAGCTCCACCAACTGCTTTGAAATCGACAGGCCCAGTCCCGTACCACCGTATTTACGGGTTGTGGAAGCGTCGGCCTGCGAAAAGCGCTCGAAGATGTGTCCCAACTTGTTGGCGGGAATTCCGATGCCGGTGTCCGCGACGGAAAACCGAAGGCGGGCCTGCTCGTCGGTCCCTTCTTCGCATTCCACGCTGAGGTAAACGTGTCCCTTGGTCGTGAACTTGACGGCGTTGCCGGAAAGGTTGATGAGAATCTGCCGGATGCGGCCCGGGTCGCCGACGACGCGAGAAGGGGTCCCGGGTGAAAATCGCAGAATGAGGTCGAGCCCCTTCTCCCGCACCTTCGAGGCCATGAGTTCGGCCATATCTTCGACGGCTAGCCGGAGGTCGAAGGGGATGGGCTCAACGGTCATTTTACCTGCTTCGATCTTCGAGACGTCGAGGATGTCGTTGATGATCGACAGCAACGCGTCGGCGGAACGACGCACGGTCTCGGCGTATTCGCGCTGTTCGACGTTCAGAGCGGTATCGAGAAGAAGTCCGGCCATGCCGATTACGCCGTTCATCGGCGTGCGGATTTCGTGGCTCATCACGGCCAGAAACTCACCTTTGGCGGTGTTGGCGGCTTCCGCGCCTTCCTTGGCCTTGTTAAGCTCGCGACGGGACAGTTCGAGCGCCCCCAACATGCGGTTCATCGCCGCGCCGAGGCCGGCAATTTCGTCGCGCCCTTGCTGGGGGACACGTTCGGAGAGGTCACCGCTGGCGCCAATAGCGGCCACGCTGGCGCTCAGCCGGATGACCCGCGCCTGCACCAACGTTTCCATCAGTACCATGGTCACGAGGCCGAACACGAATCCGGCCATCAGCAACGACACCAGGAAATGGGACAGGCTCTCTTTTCCCTGCTGCACGATTTTTCTGGGCATCACTACCCGCAGAATCAGATCGCCTTTTCCATAGATATCTTCAACCAATCCATATCCGGCGATATCCTTGGAATTGAGCGGGCGGAGCAAGGTAGGCGAGGACGTGGTGAGCGCGGTGCGCGCGAATTCAACGTCTCCCGGCAACCCGGTCGCATCGAGGCGGTGCAAGGTCAACGAGAGGTGGGAGATGTCGGCGAGGCGCGCGATTTCCGTGGCATCCAGATTGCGCCCCATCAGGAACGTGCCGCGAATTGGGCCCCGACCTTTGCTGTCGAGAATGGGCTGCGAATCAATCAGCGCCATGCCGGAGGTAAGCAGCATGATTCCCTGCAGCTTGCTCCCGGGATGGGCGTGGCGCAGCAGCCGCGAGCCGGGTGCAAGATTTGCCCGGAGACCTTGCGGTATTTCTCTCTCTTTTCCCGCCGCAGGGTCGTAGGCCTTGGCAAACACCTGCCGGCCGTGGAGATCGAGGATCATGACGAAGTCAATCCGCAAGCGCGGAAACCACTCATTGGGGAATTCGGTGATCGGAAGGGTGGGATTCTTGCCCGCAAGGAATGCGTAGGTATCGTCCCAGGCAGCGTAGTCACTGGCGGTGTTGTCGAGTGTTGAAAAATCGTCGGCCAAAACAGCCTTAGCGCGTGCGAGGTTCTGGCGCGTGTCATCCTCTTCGAGGGCTGCAAAACTGCGCATCATAGAAACCCGCGCGCTCGAGTACAGGATTGCGACCAGGCTTACCAGGGAGAGCGCGACGCTGAGCAGTGTTCTGGTACGCAATTTCATGGATTTAATTGGTCCTTTTGTGTTGCTTGCTCCGGCTGTAATGGCTAGATCAGATGCTTTCCTCGACGCGACCGGCGATTTTCGCGGCCGCAGGCTTGCCTAAGATCGGCTATCGACTCGGGATAGAAAAATCCTAGACCAGAGGAGCAATTTGGAAGGGACTCTATTCTGACTCACCATTCAGTCGAGTCACAAGTGCGGCGGCCAAATTCTCAGCGCATTAGTTAACCAACCGCAATGACTAGGCCAACGGCGTTTGTTCGTTCCGAACGGGCGCCTGACATGTGCGCACGGGCGGCGGTGTGTCGAATTCCGTTGGTTACCGCTGCCCTCCCATGGTTGTCCCTGTTATCCTTACGGATTGCATTTGGATATTTCGAGGTGCACCTATGCGCAAGTCGGTTGGTTGTCTGCTGCTTTTCACTTTTGCTGCTGCTTGCTTGGCTCAGCAAAACTCATCGAGTACGCATTTCGACGGCAAGTCCTGGTGGGCACACGTGAAATTTCTGGCGGACGATTCGCTGGAAGGCCGCAACACGGGCAGCGAAGGTCTTCGCAAGGCGCAAGCTTACGCGGTGGAACAACTGCAGAAGGCCGGCCTCGAGCCCGCCGGCACGGATGGCTTCTACCAATCCGTCCGCTTCACGCAGTTCCAAGTTGACGAATCCAAATCATCGCTTGCGCTCGTCGCCAACGGACAATCGCAACCGCTCTCATTCTCCGATGATGCGTTCGTCAGCTCGCGGTACACACGCAGCTCGGTCAATGTCCGTGCGCCCCTAGTTTTCCTTGGCTACGGCCTGAAGATTCCGGAAAAGAATCTTAATGAACTCGCAGATGTGGATTTGAAGGGCAAGATTGTGGTTTACCTCGCCGGTTCGCCCTCTGATATCCCTACAACGCTAGGATCGCACTATCAGACCCCGGCGGAGCGCTGGAAATCCCTGCACGCCGCGGGCGCTATTGGCTCGATCACCGTTCTGAACCCTGCGTCGATGGACATTCCATGGTCGCGTATTTCGGTGAACCGCAACCAGCCATCGATGGATCTTGCTGATCCGGAGTTCTACGAGACTCCAGGGCTTCAACTCGGCGTCACGTTCAATCCAGCGTCAGCAGAGAAACTCTTTGTAGGATCCGGGCACACCTTTGCCGAGATCGCCGCTCTGGGCAAGGAGCGCAAGCCTCTTCCGCATTTCCCATTGACCGTTTCGCTGGAGGCAAAGGCGGCAATCCAAACCACGGCGGTGGAGTCCGCCAACATAGTGGCCAAGCTGCCGGGCTCCGATCCCGTGTTGAAAAGCGAGTTTGTTGTTCTTTCCGCGCACATGGATCACGTGGGCATCGGCGCTCCGATCAACGGCGATCGCATTTACAACGGCGCCATGGACGATGGCTCAGGCAGCGCTCTGGTTCTTGATGAAGCGGCTAGCCTGAAATCACATCCCGAACAAGTAAGACGCTCGCTGCTCTTCCTGTTGGTGACCGCGGAGGAGAAGGGCCTCCTGGGCTCAAAATATTTTGCCGCGCATCCCACGGTGCCGCTCAAATCCATCGTCGCGGATGTAAACGTGGACATGTTTCTTCCCATCGTGCCCTTGAAGATCCTGAAGGTGGAAGGCATCGAAGAATCCGATCTCGGGTCGCGCGCCGCCGCCATTGCGCAATCGATGGGCATCAAGCCCATCGCTGATCCAGAGCCGCTGCGCAATGCTTTCATCCGCAGCGATCAGTACAGCTTCATCAAGAAGGGCGTACCCGCCGTCAAAGCAGACGTCGGTTTCGAACTGGGCACGCCCGAGCAGAAAATCTTCAAGGATTGGCTCACGAACCGCTATCACGCACCTTCCGATGACGTGAACCAACCGGTCGATCTGCAATCCGCGGCGCTGTATGAGGAATTCACGCGGCGGTTACTGCTCGAAACGGCTAACTCTTCCGCGCGGCCGCAATGGAAGGCGGAGTCGTTCTTCCGGCGCTACGCCGGGGATTAACAGGCGCTGGGCCGTTGCCAACCTAACTATCTTCACTTGAACGTAGAGTCGGATTACCGGATATTGTACGTCATTACAAACTCCGCCCTACTCGCTTCCGCTCTCCTCGGTGCAGTCTCACAGCCAGTCGTTGGGAGGCGATGAACAAAGCAGTAGCTGAGTGTACGAGTACTGCAAGCTGAGTCCAGAAAGGCGTTTCAACACGCTGCAGCGGTCAGGTATTGGGAGTTCGAATCCCTCTCCCCCAATAGCACCAATTGACAACTCGATTCCGCGTGCTTACGATTCGACCGCGTTTCATTCTGAAGGATCCCAATTCCCGCGCTGCGAGTAATATCGCTGTCATTCGGTCCCAGGGGAGGTGAACAACATGACTAAGAGAGTTTCCTATCCGCTGATCGCTACAGGCGTGATCCTATTACTTTCGTTAAGCGGGCTGAATGCGCAGCAGTCTCCTGGGCAAGCGATCTCGATCGGCAGCGACGACATCGGCGGCGTGGTCACGACCACGAACGGGCCGGAAGTGGGCGTTTGGGTGATCGCGGAAACGGCCGACCTGCCGGCCAAATTCGTGAAAATTGTCGTTACTGATGATAAGGGGCGCTACCTGCTGCCTCAGCTTCCCAAGGCGAACTACAAAGTATGGGTGCGCGGCTACGGGCTCGTGGATTCCCCACCGGTGCAGACGGTGCCCGGCAAGGTTGTCAACCTGACTGCCGCAGTCGCACCGAACCCGCGTGCAGCAGCGGAATACTACCCGGCCATTTATTGGTTTTCCCTGCTACGAGTGCCAGACAAAGGCGAGTTCCCCGGCACCGGGCCCAAAGGCAACGGGATCCCGGAAAACATGAAAAGCCAGGGCCAATGGCTGCATTTTTTAAAAACGGATAGTTGTTGGTCGTGTCATCAAGTGGGCGAGAAGGCCACGCGGGAAATTCCAAAGATCCTGGGCCATTTCGACTCGTCAACCGCGGCCTGGGCGCGACGCATACTCTCCGGACAAGCTGGCAACAACATGATCAACGGCCTCGGCCAGCTAGGGCCAGAGCGAGCATTGCCTATGTTTGCCGATTGGACCGACCGGATTGCGGCCGGCGAGTTGCCGCCCATCCCTCCGCGACCGCAAGGCGTTGAGCGAAACGTCGTCATTACCGAGTGGGACTGGGCCGATCCTAAGGCATATCTGCACGATGAGATCGCAACCGACAAGCGCAATCCTACGCTGAACGCCAACGGAGCAATCTACGGCGCTGCCGAACTCAGTGTTGATTATCTGCCGGTCCTCGACCCGGTGGGCGCTGTAGCGAGCCAGGTTAGAGTGCCAGTTCGCGACCCGAAGACGCCATCGAGCGCAGAGGACAAGATTGCGGCGCCTTCGCCGTATTGGGGGGACGAAGCCATCTGGCACAGCCAAGCCAATGTCCATAATCCGATGTTCGATGCGCAGGGGCGACTCTGGATTACCTCCAGAATCCGTCCCAGCGAAAATCCAGCGTTCTGCAAAGAAGGCTCGAGCCACCCTTCGGCAGTCTTATTCCCCCTCAAAACGAGTGGCCGGCAACTCGCCGTGTACGATCCACAGAAGAAGCAGATGACGCTCATTAACACTTGTTTTGGCACGCATCATCTGGTGTTTGCCGAGGATGCAAACAATACATTGTGGACGAGTAGCGGTGGCGGCGGAGGAGCTGTAGGGTGGCTGAATACAAAGATGTTCGACGAAACCCACGATGAACAGAAGTCGCAGGGCTGGACTGCACTAATCCTCGACACCAATGCAAATGGAAAACGCGATGAGTATGTGGAGCCTGATCAGCCCATCGATCCAACTAAGGACAAGCGGATAAACGCCGCTTTCTACGGCGTCACCGTGAGTCCAGTGGACGGGTCCATCTGGGGAACGGTGCTGGGTTTCCCAGGTGCAGTTGTTCGGTTGACTCCCGGACCAAATCCCCCGGCAACCGCTCTAGCAGAAATCTACGAACTGCCCTCGAACAATCCAAAAGCTCCCGTTCACGGGTTCTCGCCGCGTGGGCTCGACATTGATCGCAATGGCGTCGTGTGGACGGTGATTGCCAGCGGACATTTGGCGAGCTTCGACCGGCGCAAGTGCAAAGGGGCGCTCAACGGGCCAACTGCGACAGGGCAACATTGCCCCGAGGGTTGGACGCTCTATCAACTACCGGGGCCACAGTTGCAGGGGGTTACTGATCCAGGAAGCGCCGAGGCCAGTTATTACGATTGGGTGGATCAGTTCGACACGTTTGGACTGGGAAAGAACGTGCCGATTGCCACCGGGAACGGAAATGATGCGCTTCTTGCGCTGTTGCCCGACAGCGGGAAGTTTGTTGTGCTTCGTGTCCCGTATCCCATGGGATTCTACGCGAAGGGGATGGACGGCCGGATCGACGATCCAAACGCTGGCTGGAAGGGAAAAGGACTGTGGGCAACCTACGGCACCCGCACTCCTTTTCACGCGGAAGGTGGTAAAGGAACGACGAGCAAGGTCTTGCATTTCCAGCTTCGCCCCCGACCCTCTCGTGCACTAGACACTTAACGCGTGACCAACGCATTCCTTCTGTCGCTAAGTTCAGAGTTGCCCGTTAGATCGGCCTGTGGCGAG
>DATBYP010000095.1:0-3986 GCA_036513675.1 Candidatus Acidiferrum sp. | reverse complement strand
GTGGGGCCTTTGCTGGCTTGGCGCAAGACTTCCACCGAGAGCTTGAAGCGCAACTTCGGTTGGCCGCTTCTGATGGCATTGCTGGCTGGGGCCGTCGTCTTTGCACTGGGAGTGCGCGAATTCTTTTCGCTGGTGTGTCTGATCCTTTGTGTCTTTGTGACGTCCACGATCGGCATGGAATTCTTCCGCGGCGCGCGTGTCATTCGCTCGCGCTCTGGCGCGTCGCTCCTGGCTTCCGCGGTGGACCTGACCATGCGCAACACGCGCCGCTATGGCGGCTACATCGTGCACATGGGCATGGTGCTGATTTTTGTGGGGCTGGCTGGCGCGGCATTCAATCGAGACTCGCAGAAAGATATGCAGCCGGGCTCAACGATGGAGATCGGCGGTTACAAGCTGCTGTTGCAAGGCTTCGATTCCAAGGCGGAAAAGAATTACACTTCGGAGCGGATGATCGTTGAGGTTTGGCGCGACAATAAGCCGCTGATGATGTTGTATCCGGAGCGGCGCTTCTTCCAGACGAACGAGCAGTCCGGAACGATGGTGGCGATTTACTCGACGCTGCGCGAAGATTTATACGTGGTGTATGCCGGGCAAAACCCGGAAACGCAAGCCCCAGTGATTCACGCATATTTGAATCCGCTGGTGAAGTGGATTTGGCTCGGCGGCTTGGTGGTGGTGCTGGGCACGCTGGTCACGCTGCTGCCGAACCGCCGCGCGGTGCTTGTTTTGGCCGGCGCGCCGGAACGCGCCGCAGCGCAGCAGCCGCAGGCGCTGGCGCCCTCTGTTGCGCTTCGGGAAGGGCATGACTAAACGGCGTTTAGCTGCTTTCTCTCTTGTCCTTGCGTTGAGTGCCTCCGCGATGGCCCTCCTTTCCTCGCGCTTGCAAGCGCAGCAAACCGATCGTGCCAAGCGAATCGGCGGCAAGTTCATGTGCATGTGCAGCTGCAACCAAGTGCTGACGCAATGCAATCACGTTGGCTGTACCACTTCCGCGAGCATGCTGAAGGAATTGGATCAGATGGTAGCGCGCGGCGATTCGGAGACCGCGGTCTCGTCGGCATTTGTGCAGGAGTTCGGCACCAAAGTTTACGCGGAGCCTCCGAAATCCGGTCTGAGCCTGGTGGCGTGGAGCCTGCCGACCATTTACCTGCTGCTGGGAACGCTGCTGGTGATTTTCGTGATTTGGCGGTGGCGTTCGCGTGCCGTGCCTCCTGCAGCGACCGTGAGCGGACCACGTGGAATTTCGCCGCAAGACCTGGAACGGGCGCGCCGCCGCGTGTCGCAAGAGACCGAGGACTGATGGCTGGTTCTTTTTTCAATTTAGCAGCAATCTTTGTCATTTCTTCCGGGGATGGCGCTGTGCTCGGCGCTTGCCTTGCGCTGGCTGTTGCCACGCTGCTTTTTGTTTTCTACATTCAGCCGGATGCTTCTGATCTGGCGCCGCACCGCTCCAAGCTGGACCAATTGATGGAACGGCGAGATACGATCTACGACAATTTGCGAGACTTGCGTTTTGAGTTTCGCTCTGGAAAATATTCCGAAGGCGACTACAACGCGATGAAGACTGCTCTTGAAAACGAAGCGGCGCTGGTGCTGACGGAAATCGACCAAGTGACGGAATCACAGGTTCGCCGTCCGCGCGGCGCGCGAACGGTGGAGACGGAGCGTGGTCAGCGATGAGGCAGCTTCGAAGCTTTTGCGTTCCCTGGGCAGCCCTGCTCCTCTTTGCGGTTTCCGCGCGCGCGGGAGAGCTGCATGGCACCGTAAAGAACGGGACCACCGGCAAGACAGCTGCCGGCGTGGAAGTCATACTGATTCAGTTGCAAGGCGGAATGCAGCCGGTCGCGAATTCCAAGACCGACGCGCAAGGACAATTCTCGTTTAACAATGCGTCGCTAGGCGCGCAGCCAATGCTGGTGCGCGCGGTCTACAAAGGCATTAACTTCCACCAACCCGTGCCGCCCGGCCGCAACGACTTGGAAGTAAGCATTTTCGAGCCCTCCAAGGATCCCAAGACGATTTCCGTAGCCTCGCGGATTGTATTTTTTCAGCCCAGCGGCGCAAATCTCACGGTGGCCGAGGAATACTCGATACAGAATCGTTCGCAGCCGCCGCAAGCGTACTTTCGCGCCGACGGCAATTTCGAGTTTGTGATTCCAGAGAATGCGCGCTTGCAGCAAGTGGCCGCTTCCGGGCCGACGGGTATGCCGGTAGTGCAAGCGGCCATTGATAAGAGCAAAGGGAAATACGCGATCGCGTATGCGCTCCGACCTGGCCAGAACACCGTGCGCTATGCGTACGAGGTACCGTACCCGGGAAACACAGCTACCGTCAAAGTGGCGACGGTTTATCCGGCAGCGCGTCTTCTGGTAGTGGCTTCGCCGACGATGCAGATCAGCGGCGAAGGCCTGGAGAGCGGCGGCCAGGAGCAGGGCATGAGCGTGTATGGCCGCGAGAATGTGCCGGCAAACAATGTGATGGCAGTCAGCATTTCCGGTACGGCACCACCGGTGCAGGTCGCGGGCTCTGAATCCGGCGGCGGCGGACAAGGGGCACAGGAAGCGCCGGCCGCAGCGCCGGCCGCAAATATTCAGTCGATACCCGGGCGGCTGGATGTGCTCAAGTGGCCGCTGATTGCAGGCTTCGTGGGAATTTTTGCGTTGGGCGCGATGCTCTTGGCGCGCAAGCCGGTCGTCGCCGTGGCCGGCGATCTGCCCGCGGCTCGTACCGCTTCCAAATCGGAGTCGAGCGCTAAGGCGCTTACCCAAGTCGATGCTGCGGTGGGCACGAGCATGGATGCGCTGAAAGATCAAATGTTTCGCTTGGAGCTGCGACGGCAAGCAGGCACGATTTCCGAAGACGAGTACGCGCAGGAGCGTGCGCGCACGGAAAAAGTGTTACGCGAACTGGTGCGGGGCTGAACGTGAGCACGCAGTGCGCGGCGCATGCGAGTGAGGACGCACGGTGACTCCGGCGGAAACGCGCCGCACAAGTCTTCGCCTCGAAAATATCGACAAAAGATACGGCGGGCTTTACGCGCTGCGGCGCGTGTCTCTCGAGATCGCGGCCGGCCAATGCGTGGCGCTCGCGGGGCGCAACGGCTCTGGCAAGACGACGTTGCTGCGTATCGCGGCCCGGTTGGTGCGGCCTTCGGCAGGGAAGCTCACATTCTCACCAGCGGTCACGGAACCGGCGCCTACCGCCAGGAATACGGGTTTTGTGGCGCACGCTACGATGGTTTACGACGAGCTTACCGCCGAGGAAAACCTGCTGCTTTTTGCGCGGCTACTGGAAATCCCGGAACCGGCAAAACGTGTCGAGGCATTGCTGCATGAAGTTGGCCTGTTCGAGCGGCGCGATTCTCTGGTGCGAACGTTTTCCCGTGGAATGCGCCAGCGCGTAGCCATTGCGCGCGCGCTGCTCCATGAGCCTTCGGTTCTGCTTTTAGACGAACCCGCGACGGGGCTCGACCCGCAGGGCGTGAACTGGCTGGCGGAAACCGTGCAGCGATTGCGCAAGGCAGGCTCGACGATTCTCATGAGCCTTCACGGGGAATCGGAAATTTCGGCGCTGGCTACGCGCGCGATACGGCTGGATGCGGGCACAGTGGTTGCCGATACGCAAAACGGCGCGTCTCTGCGCTCTATCCTCACATTTGCCGATGCCTAGATGAGCCTGCTCTCCAATACGAGCGTCCTGCTGGGCAAGGAGCTGCGCACAGAGTTTCGTTCGCGCGAGTTGCTGACTACGACGGTCGTTTTCATCTTGATGATCGTGGTGCTGTTCAGCTTTACGTTTGATCCTACGAGAGAAGAGTCGCGCCGCTTCGGTCCTGGGTTGCTGTGGCTGGCGTTTCTTTTCGCTGCGTCCTTGATGCTGCAGCCGGGCTTTTTGCGTGAGCAGACGAACGACACGCTCAGCGCGTTGCGGCTTTCGGTGTCTGATCCCTTTGCGATTTTCCTCTCGAAGCTCTGCGCCAACAC
>DATBYP010000094.1:0-3990 GCA_036513675.1 Candidatus Acidiferrum sp. | reverse complement strand
CGGCGTTACTCACAGTTACTTCGGCCACAACGAATTCGAACAATTCGCGCCGGGATTGAAGAGTCTTGCAGACGCCGTGGCGATCCGAAACAAGATCTTGCAGGCGTTCGAACAGGCGGAGGCCGAAGAAGACCCGAGCCGCCATCGCGAGCTACTGACTTTCGTCCTGGTGGGGGCGGGTCCCACAGGTGTGGAAATGGCTGGCGCTATCGCAATAATGGTACGCAGCACACTCAAGAAGGAATTCCGAAGGATCGATCCCGCTGCGGCGCGCATTGTGCTGGTGGATATGGCTTCCAGAGTTCTACCGCCGTTTAGTGAGGAACTTTCCAGTGCGGCAAAGCAGAGGCTCGAAAGCCTGGGTGTCGAGATCCGGCTTGGACACAGTGTTGATCAGATCGACGCCGACGGCGTCGTCGTAGCAGGGGAACGTATCGCCAGTAAAACCGTGATTTGGACAGCGGGCGTGAGCCCGTCCCCGGCGGGCAAGTGGCTCGGCGTCCAAACGGATCGTGCCGGCAGAGTGCGTGTGGAAAAGGATCTCACAATACCCGGCCATCCTGAGATTTTCGTCGTTGGGGATACAGCGTCGCTCGATCAGAATGGCAAGCCGTTGCCCGGTGTTGCGCAGGTGGCAATGCAGCAAGGGCGGTACGCAGGAAAGCTGATTCAAGAGCGTCTCCGCGGAAAACCTGATCAGCAGCCGTTTAGCTACTTCGATAAAGGCAGCATGGCCGTCGTGGGCAAGGGCTTTGCAGTGCTCCAAGCTGGCAAAATCCAGCTAAGCGGTTTCCCGGCATGGCTAGCGTGGGCAGCTGTGCATCTTGAGTTTCTGGCGCAATCGAGTCTTCGTGTAAGCGTTTTCGTGCAATGGGTTTGGACTTATGTCACCGGTCAGCGGGGTTCCCGGCTCATCGTGAATCACCACGCGTCAGATCCGCTGCGGGCAGCGGCGGAGACGGAAATTAGAGCATCGTTGCGAGCAACTGACTTCCACAACTCTTGATCGTCCGAACTTAGAGCCTTGGCAACAGAAACCCCGTTTCCCTTCTGCGTTGCCGGTATTGGTCTCCAAAAGCTGCCGTCATCACCGCCTCCTCTCTCTTCGCCTTAAAGATATGTCCAACGGCTGTGATCAGAATCGCCAGCAATCCTCGCCACTCTCCGATCACCACTGCCGTACCGATTACCGCCAGTAGAAGCCCGCTGTAAATCGGATGTCGAACATAGGCATAAGGTCCCGAGCTAACTAGCTGGTGATCGGTTTTCAGACTAACCTCGGCGCTCCAGTTCCTGCCCAGGCTCCACCGCGCCCAGATAGCGAACGCTACGCCTAGATAGGTCAAAGCAGTCCCCGCAGCCTCCAGCCATGGGTCGCGTATAAGAAATCGCTCGCCTAGATGCCCAACACGCAACACATGGGAAAAAAGTAAGGCGAAAGCGGTGGCTGCGAAGCAGACCGTGCAAAGACGGGCTGCGAGTGGTTCGGTCGCTCTCGTCGATTTGACCCAAAACACGCTCACGCCCCAGTACACCGCCAAGGCATACCATGGGACCATCTGCCACAAACTCAGATCGGTCATCAATCGTCTCCTAGTAGCCGGACATCACACGCTACTTCACTCTAGTTTCCATCCATTCGTCGCAACCGTTTGATCCAGGCAATCTCTGATCGAGTCTGCCCCCACAAGAATCCAATCACCTCCGCCCCATAGGTCCCTACGTCGATACCAGTCTTGAAGGTGCCCAATCGCTCCACGCGGGCGTTCAAGTAATCCTCCCGTTTCCCCAGAATCTTCGCCCGAGCGTCCGGCCCAACTAGCTCAAACATCCCCACGCGCGTGTTGAAAGCTTCATCAGAACTGGCATCCTCATCGCTGTATTCTGCCAGCCGCCGGAGGAGTTCGTGCCGACCCTTCGCGGTGAGTGCGTACTGTTGACGCGTCTGACCCCGTTCGCCAGGTACAGGCTTTTTCGTCACCCAACCTTCTATCGTGAACCGACGCAGAAGTGGGTAGACGAGGTTGTTGTGCATGTCTCCACGTCCAAGGATAAAACCCGCTTCGCGCTTTAGCTGATAGCCATGCTTAGGGCCATCGAACAAAAGGCCGAGAATAACTAAGTCACTCATGACAGTGTCAATAATGACCTATAAAGTAGCTATTGTCAAGAAGTTCCGGTTCGTGAGAAGAGCATCGGGGAATATCCGCGCTACCACGTCTATTGCCGAAAAATGCGGAACGCATCGGATTGTGGCAGATCCGCGGCAACTGCATTGGTCTGAGGGCCTCTCGACGTCGCCCAAGAGAGCCGTCCGTTGCTCCTCGTGACCTCCTCCACTATCTGGGTGAACAACCGGTCTTTCATTGAGGTTCTGTTGGTGTAGTCGACGATATAACTCAATGTGAACTCCAACGATCCACCACTCACGACCAAGCTCAGTGTGGGTTCCAGACGAGGGTTTTCAAGTCGATAGTTATCCGCCACCCTCTTCCATGACCTCTCCGCCTCAGCCAAGTAGCTGGCTACGTTGTCTTTCGCGACCCGCAAGAGGATCTCTCTCGCGAGGTGCTGGTCGCTGTTCACCATGAGCGGGACCTTAATCTCATCCCATATGAAGCGAAAGCCTTGCGAATAGTTGAAAATCGGGCCCTTCAAGACATAGCTGTTTGGAATCCGAAGGACGCGGCCACTGTACAAATCCCCGCTTACCCAGCCTCCCGTTTCCATCACCGTAGTCCTCATGACTGAGATGTCGATCACATCACCCTTCATCTCGGCGATCTGAATTCTGTGTCCAACGGTGTACAAGTCCGATAAACCGATTGCAAACCAACCCGCGAAGCTGGCGATCACATCCTGAAGGGCTACCACCACACCAGCGCCCGCCACTCCCAGCGCAAAACTGACCCGACCCAGCCGGTCTTCAAAGAGTATGGTGACGAAGACGATGACCACTGCATATCCAGCGTAAACCACGAACTTGCGAACCCGATAGCGCGCATCGCGCTCGCGAAAGTAGCGGGGAAGTGTTCGCTCGAGCAGACGAAACGTCGCATGAACGACGAGAATTCCTAAAACCGCACAAACCAACTTGGTGCCAAGCGGTAGCGAAACAATTCGGCGTAAAAGGGTTTCCATTAAGGCTGACTAGCGTGGGGTGGCTATCATCGAATTGGGAAAAGATGACAGGAGCTTCTCAATGGCACGATCCATCGCCTTGCTCATTTCCCGCACAACCGCGGGCACGTTCCGCTGGGAAACATCCTCAATATCGGATGCGCTGCTGGACCAGACCGTCGTACCCGTACGAACATTTGTCATCTGTGCGGAGAGCGCGACTTCAACCTTAACTCCGCCTCCGTAATCTACCTCCTCGAGTTTCTCTAGGCGACCGATGATTACGTAATCCGCATGTGATCGTCCGTCGTACACGGTTATCTCCGCCAGGCTACCATTGGAACGTAGACGTTCCGCGACCGCAGCCGTGACGAACTGACGCGGGTCCGCCGCCCAGCGATGATAGTCATAGAAGCCAATCTGCTCTGGCGACGCGCGGTACACGAGCGGACCTTGACGTAGATAACCTGGCGCTCTGAATTCTCGTACGGCAACTGAGGTGCGCGCGTCGGGCCCAGCCGGCGGGTCAGGAGCTGGAGGCACGTTTAGGGTGTAATAGGTTGGATATTTCACTTTGCCTGCGCACCCCACAAAGGCGATCGAGACTGCGAGAGTGGTAATCAGAACTGTTGCGCATTGCTTCTTCATACTCGGGTTGTCCTATTCCGGGACCTTCCGTTCTTTGGGTTGTTTGATTCGGATCAAGCTCCACGGCCGCTGCTTCAACTGGTCCGTTAGCTGGCCTAAGTTGTCGGTTGCCGTGCGCAGGTTTTCTACCGTGTCATCGATTTTGTAGTCATTGGCCCGAACCACACCCTGCATGTCCGCCAATACATCCTTGGCTTGCTGCAGCGTATCTTGGACTTCGGC
>DATBYP010000093.1:0-3680 GCA_036513675.1 Candidatus Acidiferrum sp. | reverse complement strand
AGAATTCCATTCACGAAAGCTCCGGAGTCCTCGGAGGAGAACTTCTTTGCTAACTCCACGGCTTCGTTCAGGACGACTTTGGGCGGGGTGTCGGAGGAGCGGAGTTCGTGCATGGCGAGGCGCAGGATGGCGCGGTCAATTGCAGCCAGGCGCTCGAAGCGCCAGTTTTCTGCGTGCTTGACGATGATTTCGTCCAGCACGGTTACTTCTTTTGCAGCGCCCTCGAATAAGCGATTGGCAAACTCGCGTGTAGTGTCGGCGGCCTTGGCGGCGCGCCAGAATTTTGCTTCTAGCTTTGCGGGATCCTGCTGGCTCATGTCCCACTGGAAGAGCATCTGCATGGCGAACTCGCGAGATTTGGTGCGGAGGGACATGTTACTTGCGCCGCGTCTTTCGAAAGGAAGAAGTTTTTGAGGGTGCGGACGCGGCTTTTCCGCTCGCGAGCTTTCGCGAAAGCTGTGCCATTTCTATGGCGGCCAAACCTGCTTCAAAACCTTTGTTGCCGCCCTTGAGGCCGGCGCGATCGATGGCCTGCTCGAGGGTGTCGCAGGTCAGCACGCAGAAAATGATGGGCAGGCTGGTGTCCATTTGCGCGAGTTGTAATCCGCGTGCGGTTTCGGAGCAAACGTAATCGTAATGTGTGGTTTCGCCGCGTAGGATGCAGCCAATGGCGATGAGGGCATCGTATCGGCCCGTGGCGGCGAGTTTTTTCGCTGCGAGCGGCAACTCGAAGGCGCCGGGAACGTGAACTACGTCAACATTTTCGCCGGCAGCACCGGCACGCTCTAGGGCATCGACAGCTGCGGCCAGCAGACGATCGGTAATGAAGCTGTTGAAACGGCTCACAACAATTCCGAAACGCAAACCGGAGGCGGTCAGCTCACCATTTATCGATCTAGGCTGGAGTTTGTCGGCCATCGGAAACTTCGCTATTTGCCCTTAAAGTCCGCTTTCCTTTTTTCAAGGAAAGCTTTTGTGCCTTCGCGCATGTCTTCGGTTGCGCAGGAAAGGCCAAACAAAGTGGCTTCGAGGAACAGGCCTTCTTCCTGAGCCATCTCGACGCCGCGCTCAATGGCTTCCATGGTGTACTTCACGGCGAGCGGCGCGTTGGCGATGATTTTCTTCGCCAAGGCTTCCGCGGCGGGCAGAAGCTCCGCCGGTTCGTAAGTGTGATTGACCAGGCCGATGCGCTGGGCTTCTTCCGCGGTAATCATCTCACCGGTAAGGCATAGCTCGTGCGCCACGCCTTTGCCGCAAAGACGCGCGAGGCGTTGCGAGCCGCCGTAGCCGGGGATGATGCCGAGCTTCACTTCCGGTTGGCCGAGCTTGGCGGTCTTGCTGGCTAGCCGGATCGTGCAGGAAAGCGCCAGCTCGCAACCGCCGCCGAGTGCGAATCCATTGATGGCGCAGATCGAGGGCTTTCCAAGAGCCTCTAGTAGGTGGAATACGCTCTGGCCGAAGAGAGAGAAATCCTTGCCATCCACCGGAGTGCGTTGCGCAAGCTCGCCGATATCCGCTCCGGCGACAAATGATTTTTCGCCAGCTCCGGTAAGAATCACAACGCGGACGGAAGAGTCATCGCGCGTGTCTAGCAGCGCGTTGCGCAACTCTTCGACTGTTTTGCGATTCAGCGCGTTCAGCACCTTCGGGCGATTGAAGGTGATGTAAGCAATCCCGTCTTTCTTGTCGAACAGAATGTTTTCGTAGGCCATGTGCTGGTCACAATCTCAAAACTTCATTGCTTTTGGTTTTTGCGGATCGGAATAGTCGTAGAATCCGCGCCCGGCTTTGCGGCCATTCCAGCCGGCGAGGACCATGCGCTTGAGCAGCGGCGGCGAGGCAAAGCGGCGCTCGCGGAATTCGTCGAACATGATATTCGCGATGTAGTAGGTGGTGTCGAGGCCGACGAAATCGAGCAGCGTGAGCGGTCCCATGGGGTGGCCGCAGCCGAGCTTCATGGAATTGTCGATATCTTCGATCGAACCCACGCCTTCTTCGAGAGCGCGAATGGCGTCAAGCAGATAAGGCACGAGAAGGCGATTGACGATGAAGCCGGTGCTGTCGTGGGCGCGCACCGGGGTTTTCCCGAGCTTCGCGCCGAACGCGACCATTTCTTCGTACACGGCAGGGTCGGTGGCAATGGTCCTGACCACTTCGACGAGCTTCATCACCGGAACGGGATTGAAAAAGTGCAGGCCCACAAAACGTTGCGGCCGCTTGGTGGCCGTGGCAATTTCCGTGATGGTCAGCGAAGACGTGTTGCTGGCAAAAATCGTGGAGGCCGGGCACAGGGCATCGAGCGCGGCAAAAAGCTCACGCTTGGCCGGAAGCTGCTCGATGATGGCTTCGACGATCACATCGCAATCCTTCAGGTCCTCCAGCGCCGTCGTACCCTTCAGTCGCGCCCGAATCTCATTCTTTTGCGCTTCGCTGATAGTGCCTTTCTCCGCGAGTCGAGCAAGATTTTTCTCGATGCTCTTCAATCCTTTTTCGACAATCTCCGGGCTGACTTCGCGCACGACGGTAGGGAAGCCGGCCTGCGCGGAGACTTGCGCGATCCCCGAACCCATCAAGCCACACCCTACGACGCCAATTTTTTGAATCGCCATTCTGTTCCTCTGTAGGAGATACCGCGGCTAGTCGCCAATGGAATGCAAAGCGCCCCAAAAAAATCCCCGTCAGCAGGGAAAAGTGTAGCAGAAATGCCGCGAACTAGTTGTACAGCGCCTCGACGACCATGGCGATGCCCTGCCCGCCGCCGATGCAGGCGGTCGCCAGGCCGTAACGCAAATTATTGCGGCGAAGCTCGTTGAGAATGGTAATCACTAGGCGGGTGCCGGAGGCGCCGAGTGGATGGCCGAGGGCGATGGCGCCGCCGTTTACGTTGGTTTTGTCGCGGTTCAATCCCAGAACTTTCTCGACAGCAAGATACTGTGCGGCGAATGCTTCGTTGACCTCCACGCGGTCCATCTGCGCGAGCGACAGACCTGCGAGCTTCAGCGCTTTCTGCGAGGAAGGCACCGGGCCGATGCCCATGATGCTGGGGTCGACGCCGGCGACAGCCCAAGAGATTATTCGGCCGATGGGCTTCAGGCCTTGTTCTTTTGCGGTGTTCTCACGCGTGACGACCACGGCGGCGGCGCCATCGACTATCCCGCTGGCGTTGCCCGCGGTGACGATGCCGTCTTTCTTAAACGACGGCGGCAGTTTCTCCAGGATCTCCATCGTCGTCTCTGGCCGGCGATGATCGTCTTCGCTGACCACAATGGTCTTTTTACCCTGCTTCACTTCGACGGGCACGAGTTCTTCTCGAATGCGGCACGCTTTGTACGCCGCGTCAGCTGCCTGCTGGCTGCGCAAGGCATAGGCGTCCGCCTCTTTGCGTGCGATTCCATGCTGCTCGGCCAGCTTTTCGGCGGTCAGCGCCATGGGCAATCCGCAGAAGGAATCGGTCAAGCCGGCCATTAGTGAATCTTCCAGCGCGCCGCCACCAAGCTTCAATCCGTTTCGGGCGCCGCGAATCACGAAGGGCGCTTGCGTCATGTTCTCCATACCGCCGGCCAGGACCATCGTGGCCTCACCCAGCAACAGTCTTTGCGCCGCTTGCGCGATGGCTTCGATGCCCGAGCCACACAGGCGATTTACAGTTACAGCGGGAGTCTCTGTCTTCAGCCCCGCTT
>DATBYP010000092.1:0-6523 GCA_036513675.1 Candidatus Acidiferrum sp. | reverse complement strand
CAACGGAATCAACAGTCCGTTCAACAATTTTGTTATGGTTCCGCCTCCTGGCTTTGCGCCGGGCACTCAGTCGGCGCCGACCGGCGTTGTCTTCAACGGCAGTCCGACTGACTTTCTAGTCGCGCCCGGTAAACAGGCCATCTTTATCTTTTCCACCGAGGACGGCACGATCTCCGGCTGGAACCCCGGTGTGAATGTGACCAACGCGATCCTGAAAGTGGACAACTCCGACAAGGGCTCACCGAACAGCGCGGTCTACAAAGGCATGACCTCCGGCGAAATCGACGGCAAGAAATTCCTCTACGTCACTAACTTCCGCTCCGCCAGCGTCGAGGTCTACGACACACATTTCCAACGTGTGCACCTCGGCGAGGACGCCTTCGATGACGAGCGCATTCGCGAAGGCTTCGCCCCGTTCAACGTACAAAACATCGGTGGAAGCATCTTCGTCACCTACGCCAAGCAGGATGGTCCCCGCCACGATCCTGTAGGCGGCGACGGTCTCGGCTTCGTCGACATCTTCAGCACCAAGGGTGAGTTCCAAGGCCGCCTCGAGCACGGCGATTGGTTCAATGCGCCTTGGGGCGTCGTCTGGACTCCGCGCGACTTCGGCGAGTTCAGCAACACCATTCTCGTCGGCAACTTCCGCAGCGGTTGGATCGCCGCCTTCAACGGCTTCAGCAAGAAATTCATCGGCTTCGTCCGCAACCCGGATAATTCGCTGGTGACCATCGGCGGCCTTTGGTCGCTCACGTTCGGTAACAACGGCGCCTCAGGATCGTCGGATACCCTCTTCTTCACCGCCGGCGGCGCTGACGAGCTGCACGGCCTGTTCGGCACGCTAACCCCGCTCCCCGCCGAGCTAGGCGAAGGCGACGAAGAGTAGTTCTGCGAAGAAGTGCAATTCCGCAATTGGGCCTCGGCGCACCATCAGCCGGGGCCTTACTTTTTACAAACTGCTTCTAAATGCTTCAGCTCGCACTTGCGTGGCGGCTCCGCCCAGAACCACAATAACTCTCGGCCGCCAACTTCAAGCTCACTTTTCAGCATCAGACTCGTCATCATAACCATGCGCCCCGCCGTTTCTCTGGTTGCGCTTGCGTATCGGAACATCTAAGTGCCGGAGTACGTATAGCTTTCAGGTCCCTTTCCACCCAATCAGGAGGCACTTCATGGGCACGCTCGGCCAAGACATCCGCTTTGCCCTCCGCAACTTACGCAAGTCTCCGTCCTTTACCATAATCGCCGCCGTCACTCTCGCCCTCGGCATCGGCGCCTCCACCGCCATTTTCAGTGTCATCGAAAACATCTTGATGGAGCCGTTCCCTTATACCGACGCCGCTCGCCTCGTCTCCGTCCAAATCCACGACACCGAGCGAAACGAGCCCGGCGGCCGCGCCGGCTACTCCGGCCCCGAATTCCTCGACTATGTCGCGCAGAATCACGTCTTTGACCGCGTCATCGCCAACGATGGTGTTGACGTTCTATACCGCGCCGGCGAAGGCACAGAGCGCTTTGACGGCAACCTCATCACCCCAGGCACTTTTGAATTCATGGGCATGCCCGCCTACCTCGGTCGCGTTGCCCAGCCCGCCGACTACGAGCCTGGAGCCCCGCCCGTCTTTGTCATGCGCTACAAAACTTGGGTCACCCGCTTCAGCGCCGACCCCAAACTCATCAACAAAACCTTTGTCCTCAATGGCACGCAGCGCACCCTAATCGGCGTCATGCCTCCCCGCTTTGGCTGGGGCGCTGCCGATATGTGGATCCCCGCTAAGCCCAGCCGCGCCGCCGCGCAAGCTCATAATGGATTCCCGCAGTTCTGGTTCTTGCTCGGTCATCTCAAGCCCGGCGTTTCTATCCGCCAGGCCGAATCCGACCTGACCGTCGTAGCCAAAAATCTCTCCACGGTATACCCCAAGGACTACCCGAAAAAGTTCAGCGTCCACATAGAAACGCTCACCGACCTCGTCGTCGGCCGCTTCCGCGCTACCTTATATATAACTCTAGCCGCGGTCGGTCTCCTTTTGCTCATCGGCTGCGGCAATGTGGCAAATCTCCTCCTCGCCCGCGCCACCACCCGCGAAAAAGAGTTCGCCATCCGCGCCGCACTCGGCGCCGGCCGCTGGCGCATCATTCGCCAGCTCCTCGTCGAAAGTTTTCTCCTCGCCGTCAGCGGCGCCGTCTTCGGCGTCTTCCTGGCTTGGGGTGGACTCAAATCCATCGTAGCGCTAATGCCCGAGCGCATCATTCCCGCTGAAGCCGTAATTCGCCTCAACGTTCCCGTCCTTCTCTTCACGCTCGCTGTCGCCGTGCTAACCGCCATCGTTTTCGGTCTCGCGCCAGCTCTTCAAGTCGTCCGCCGCGATCTCAACGATCCGCTGCGCGACAGCGGCAAAGGCACCAGCGGTGGCTCCGCTCACGGCCGCTTGCGTAACGTTGTCGTAGTTATCGAAGTCGCCGTCTCGCTCACCCTCCTCGTAGCCGCCGGTCTCCTCATGCGCAGCTTTGTCGCCCTGCGCGACGTGCACCTCGGCTTGCAGCCCGACCATATTTTCGTCGCGCGCCTTCCGCTCCCTGAGGACCGCTACAAAACCTCCGACCAGCTCGCCGGCTTCTTCCGTCCCTTGCTCCATCGCCTCAAAGCCGTCCCCGGCGTTCTCGAAGCCACCGAGACCAGCACGCTTCCGCCCTACGGCGGCATTCCCACCGACATCGAAATTCCCGGCAAGACCCACGCCGAAAAATGGAACGCGCTCTTCCAGCTTTGCAGCGAAGGCTATTTCCCCGTCCTCAAAATTCAATTCATCGACGGCCGCCCCTTTACCGAAGCCGAAGTGGAAGGGAAGCGTAAGCTCGCCGTCGTCAACCAGACCTTCGCGCACAAATATCTCGCCAACGAAAATCCCATGGGCCAGCGCGTTCACATCGCGCAGCTCGAGCAATTTCCCGACAAGCTCGCCGATCCCTGGTTTGAAATCGTCGGCGTAGTAGCCGACGTCAAAAATAACGGCCTGCAAGATCCAGTGCAGCCCGAAGTTTGGGTTCCCTATACAATGACCGCCTCCGGCGCGCGCGGCGTCCTCGTCCGCACTGGCCCCGAACCCATGACCCTGATGAACCCCATCCGTCAGGAAATCTGGGCTACCGACAGCAATGTCGCCCTCACCTTCACCGGCACGCTCGAAAGTTTCATAGCGTCCTTCTCCTACGCCGGCCCGCGTTTCGGCTTCCTGCTTATGACCGTCTTCGGTTCCATTGGCTTAGTGTTAGTCACCATCGGTGTCTATAGTGTCCTCGCATACACCACTACGCGCCGCACTCACGAAATCGGTATTCGCATGGCGCTCGGTGCGGAAAAGCGCGATGTCCTTCGTCTCGTGATCCGCATGGGCCTCGGCTTGGTCGGCGGCGGCATCATTCTCGGCATAGTCGCCAGCCTCGCCGTCGCCCGCGTAATCGCCACGCAACTCTGGGGCGTCTCCGCCTACGACCCCATAACGCTAACCACCGTATCCGCGCTCCTCCTCATCACCGGGATCGTAGCCTGCTGGGTCCCAGCCCGCCGCGCCTCCCGCGTCGACCCGCTAATCGCCCTCCGCTACGAGTAATCCGTGTGACACAGCCAATCTTGGCTGTGCGGGGGCACAACGTTACGTATTAACCGTGTAGGGGCGCAGCACTGCTGCGCCCCAGCTGGGCAAGTAGCTGCGTGTCACTGACTATTCGATTTTGCAAAACGTACGTCGGCCCACCCAATCGCCTCGGCTGAAGCAGATTGACACGTCCCATACAAACTAATAAATTTCAGCTCTGGAATGATTCGCGTGCTGTCCTCCTCAAAAATACTCATCCCGTTATTCGCGCTTACCGCGATGTCAACAGTCGGGTTATCGCTTCTTGCGATCCGTCATCGCGAACCTTCTGCGTTGACGCACCTGCTTTGGGCTTGGGGATTCAGCTTAATCTTAGTTTGCTGGGTACGGGTGGACGCGCGGGCGCACGGCTACGTTCGCGCCTTCGATTTCGATGCCTTTGTCTTCTTCGGCTGGCCATTCGTGCTCCCTTATTACTTGTACCGAACTCGTGGCGCGCGAGGACTTCTTTCTGGCTTAAGCATTTGCACCCTGTACTTCGTGCCAGATGTGGCAGCGCAAATCATTCGCCTGACCCGGTAGTCGCCTCCGCCCCTTTTCGCGTAACCTTACAATCTCAAGGACCTTTTCCCAATGATGCAAAGCGGCGGAATCCACGCAATCGAAATTGTCTTCCTCATCCTTCTTCTGTTCGTAGTGATCTTCGCCGTGCTCGCGCGCAAACTCCAAACGCCCTATCCCATCGTCCTCGTTGTCGCCGGTCTTCTCCTCAGCTTCATTCCCGGCATCCCAAACATTTCGCTGAATCCCGACGTCGTTTTCCTGGTCGTCCTCCCTCCGCTCCTCTACGCTGCGGCTTGGGCCACCTCCTGGCGCGATTTCAAATTCAATCTGGTCAGCATTCTTCTTCTCGCCTTCGGCCTGGTCGCTTTTACCGTGCTCGGCGTAGCCGGAACCGCCGCGTGGGTATTCCCCCGTTTCGACTGGCGGCTAGGTTTCGCTCTCGGCGCGGTCGTCGCCACTACGGACGCCATCGCCGCCACCTCCATCGCTAAGCGCCTCGGGCTCCCGCGGCGCATCGTGGACATCCTCGAAGGCGAAAGCCTCGTCAACGACGCCACCGGTCTCCTCGCTCTCGAATTCGCCATCGCCATGGTCGTCGACGGCCGCACGCCGACCCTCACCGAGGGCGCTCTCCGCCTCACCTATCTAATCGCCGCCGGCCTCGCCATCGGCTATCTGCTCGGCCTGGTCGTCGAATGGTTCGAGCGCCGCATCGACGACGCCCCCATCGAGATCGTCGTCAGCATCCTTACGCCCTATGCCGCCTATCTCGCTGCCGAATCCGTGCGCGCCTCCGGAGTCCTCGCGGTCGTCGCTTGCGGCTTGTACCTCAGCCGCCAAAGTTCCGAGTTTTTCTCCGCGTCCGTCCGCATGCAGACCTGGGCTGTCTGGGACTCCCTCACCTTCGCCGTCAACGGCCTGGTCTTCGTCTTGATCGGCCTGCAGCTTCCGCATGTCCTCGCGGGAATTCGTGGATACAACATGGCTCATCTGCTGCTCTATGGTGCGATGTTCAGCGCGCTCGTTATCGTGCTACGCCTTCTCTGGATGTTTCCCGGCGGCTACCTTGCCTATTTCATTCGCAACCACATCCTGCACCAAGGACTCCCCCGGCCTCCAGCCAGGCAAATCTTCATCATTGGCTGGACCGGCATGCGTGGCGTTGTCGCCCTCGCCGCCGCCTTGGCTCTTCCGGAAAACTTGCCGGACGGCACGCCTTTCCCAGAGCGCGATCTAATCATTTTCCTGACCTTCAGCGTCATCCTCGTCACCCTCGTGCTACAAGGGCTCACGCTGCCGCCGCTGATTCGCGCCCTCGGTTTTGGCGGTAAGGTAGGCACCGAAGAGGAAGAAGAAGAGGCTCGCCGCATCATCACCAGCACCGCGCTAACCCATCTCGAAAGCGCCCGCGGCGAAGACCTGAAAGATTTCGCCGCCGTCTACGACGACCTATCCCGCCGCTACACCCGCCGCCTCGCCAGCCTCAGCAAAGAAACCTCCGACGACAACGACATGAGCAACCAAGAGCTCGCCCGTTATCGCAAAATCCTCGGCGAACTCCTCCGCCTCGAAAGAAAAACCGCGGTCCGCCTCCGCAACGAAGGCCACATCAACGACGAAGTCCTCCGCAAGTTCGAACACGAACTAGACCTTAGCGAAACCCGCCTAACATTGAGTTAGTGGGGCAGCCATTTCTGGCTGTCCGCCGCCGCCCAACGTGGCATAGCGAACGGGAGCCAAATGATTTGGCTCATCGAGACTCTGGGTGTGCGATTTCGTTCCGGTCGGTGGATAGGTGGGGAGCGCGACTACGATTCGTTAGCGAAAGGACCACAATTCTTTCCAATCCCTTTTCCCGCAACCCCTTTGTATTCACATCCATACAAATCCCTCGGGGGTGTGGGGGTCTCCCTGCCGTCGTAGCCCCAAGTGACGCCTCATCGCTGCGCCGCCTTTTCGCCCCACCCGCGAGTCTAATTCTTGCCGCCTCCAACGGCGGGAAACAGCCGCGCAACTGCGGCTCGCATATTGTGACTACATTCGCCTCCAAATCATGGGACATGCTGCGGCTAATCACCCGCGGCGGACCCGCGCTCTGCAATGTAGCAGTCACCAACGCCTGCAACGCCGCTTGCGACTTCTGCAACTTCGCCCGCGGCAAAGTCGGCTCGCGCAATCTTCGCTGGATCGACGCCGACCAGTTCGGCCGCGCCCTGGGGTAGCGCCTACTTCCGATGCGAAACACTCTCTTGCTCCTTCTGGCGCTGGTGGCGATCGGATGCCGCTCGGTCGCCCAGTCATCCATACGAAACAATGCTCCGGATATTCGACACGTTCATCCCGCGCTAGGGACAAACTTGGTT
>DATBYP010000091.1:0-2229 GCA_036513675.1 Candidatus Acidiferrum sp. | reverse complement strand
AGGCGCTAAACTTGCTGGCGGAGTTGAAGAGGCAGATCGACTAGTGGTGCCGAAAACCCGCAGTGCTCATTCGCAAATCGGCCAACTCCTCATCATCGGCTTCGACGGGACCGAGATGTCCCCACGCCTCGCTTCCCTGCTCAGGAAGATTCAGCCCGCAGGCGTGATTCTGTTTGCCCGCAATATCACCGGAGCTGAGCAGACGCACACTCTACTGCGGGAATGCCAGAAGCTCGTGGCCACGCGGTTGTTTACTTGCGTGGACCTTGAAGGCGGCACGGTGGACCGTTTCCGTAACGTGCTTGGTGCAGCGCCTTCTCCGGCAGAGGTTTTTGCCACGGGCAGCCGGGCTCTGTTCCGCAAGCATGGGCGCGTGATCGGCGAAAACTGCTGCGCGCTTGGCTTCAACGTGGATTTCGGCCCGGTGCTCGACTTGGCCTTCGAGTCTTCGCGTTCGGTGATGAGTTCGCGGGCGGTTTCGGACGATCCGAAGCGGGTGGTTGCCTATGCGCGCGAGTTTCTGCGCGGACTGGGCGATGCCGGCGTGCTCGGCTGCGGCAAACACTTCCCCGGACTGGGCGAGGCCACTCTCGACACGCATCATGAACTGCCCAGCGTGGATAAGCCGCTGCGCAAATTGTGGGAAGAGGATCTGGTTCCCTACCGCACACTGCGGCGTGAATTGCCGATGGTCATGGTGTCGCACGCCGCGTTTCCAGCCGTCACAAAAAAGCGCACGCCGGCATCGCTCTCGAAGAAATGGATCACCGACATTCTGCGCAAGAAGATTGGCTACCGGGGCCTCGTCTGCTCCGACGACCTGGAGATGGGTGGCGTGCTGTCGGCCGCTTCGATCGAACCGGCCGCGATCGAACAAGTGATGATCGGGCACATCCGCGCGGGGGGCGATCTTGGCTTGATTTGCCATCAGGAGGATTTCATTCTGCGCGCCCACGAAGCCTTGATCGGGGAAGCGGAGCGCGACGGCAGATTTGCTCGCCGAGCCGGGGAATCGGTCGGACGCGTACTGGCGTTCAAAAAGAAAGCGTTTCACCGCAAATCAGCGGCGAGGGGCCGCACTCCCGCTCCGACTTCCGCGCGGGTTGAGAAGCTGACGCGTCAGCTCTGGGAGTTAGGGGAAGAGATTCGGCTGGCTACGTTTGCTCGCACAAACAATAAGAAGGAACGCCCATGATCGTTGCTGGCGTGATGAGCGGCACTTCGGCAGACGGTATCAATGTGGCATTGGTGCAGCTGTCGGCACGCGGGCGGGGGCGCCCGCGCCACACACTTCTAGCCCACGAGGAGTATCCCTTCCCTGCCCCGGTGCGACGCGCAATTCTGGAAATGATGAATGCGGAATTGGCCCGCGTCGCCGATCTGGCGCGGCTGAATTTTCTTCTTGGCGAACTGTACGCGGAGGCGGTCGCGAAGACAGCGCGCAAGCATCGCGTGAAACTTGACCTGGTGGGCTGCCACGGACAGACGCTCTATCACCAGGGAATGGCGCAGCGATTTCTCAGGCGAAAATTGGCGGTGACCTGGCAAACGGGGGAAGGCGCGGTGATTGCGGCGCGGCTGAGTGTACCGGTGGTCTCTGATTTTCGCACGGCGGATATGGCGGCTGGCGGAAAGGGCGCTCCGCTGGTCCCCTTTCTTGATTATTTTCTATATCGCGACCAGCATTTAGCGCGGATCGCGCAAAATATTGGCGGAATTGCGAATCTGACTGCGATTCCCGCGGGCGCGTCGCTACACGAAGTGCTCGCTTTCGATGCCGGTCCCGGCAACATGGTGATTGACGCGGCGATGGAAGAGCTTTTCGGCAAACGCTACGACCGCGACGGCAAAGTCGCGGCTTCGGGACGCGTACTGGATGCTGTGGTTCGAAAATTGGTGCGCGCCCCCTTCTTCCGGCAGAAGCCTCCGCGGACGGCGGGACGCGAGGAATTTGGCCGGGAATACGCGGGCCGATTTCTTCAGATCTGCCGCGGTGCCAGCAAGCCCGACGTGGTAGCGACGGCGACGGCGTTGACGGCGCGATCGATTGCGGACTCAGTCCGGTGCTTCGTGTTGCCGAAGTTTGCCGGACGCCGAAATCGCGCCGATCACCAAATGATAGTCTCGGGCGGAGGCTCGAAAAATCCGACGCTGATGGGCATGTTGCGCGATGAGATCACGCCCATGGGAATCAGCGTCCATTTCTCGGATGAATTCGGCCTTCCGGCG
>DATBYP010000090.1:0-8450 GCA_036513675.1 Candidatus Acidiferrum sp. | reverse complement strand
GAATCAAGATCTTGCGCTAGTGTTGGAGTGAGGCGCTGACGCGCTTGCCGTATTCGCGCGCTTTGGCGAGGATTTCGCCCTCGCGAAGAGTCAGAAGAGCGCGGTCGCGCATGACCACTTGGCCTCCTATGATCACGGTTTCGACGTCACTACCTTTTAGGGCGTAGGCGAGTTGGGAATAAACGTCGTACATGGGCACGGCGTTGGGTTCGTTGAGATCGATGAGGATCAAGTCCGCTTTTTTGCCTGGCTCCAGGGAGCCGATTTCCTTTTCCATATGGACCGCTTTGGCCCCTTCGATGGTGGCCATCTCGACGACAGCCTTTGCTCCGAGGGCGCGTGGATCCATTTTAGTGATTTTCTGAAGCTTTGCCGCGAGATCGATTTCCTCCATCAAATTTAGGTCATTGTTGCTACCCGAGGGACCATCGGTGCCGAGGCCTACGGCGACGCCAGCGGCGCGTTCTTCGATCACAGGTGCCACTCCGCTGGCGAGCATCATGTTGCTGGATGGATTGTGCACGCAGCCGACGCCTTTTTGAGCGAGGAGCTTGCGGTCGGTTTCGTCGACCCAGACGCAGTGGGCGGCTATTATGTCAGGACCGAGAAGGCCAATGCGGTTCATGTATTGAACGGGAGTGACGCCATTTTTCGCGACACTGTCGTCGAGTTCTTTTTTGATTTCGGCAACATGAATCAAGATGGGCGCGTGATATTTTTGCGCGAGGGCTTGCACATCGTGCAGCGTCTTTTGCGAGCAAAGATAGATAGAGTGAGGCGCCACCGCAGCATGAATGAGCGGATCACCTTGCCAGCGCTTCAAGAATTTCTCGGTGTAGGCGGCTGCTTCCGCTTCATTCTTATTATCGGAGACCGGGAAATCGAGCCAGCTTTCCCCGAGAATGCCGCGCATTCCCGCCGCTTTCGTTTCTTCGGCGATGGCATCCTCGAAATAGTACATGTCCGCAAAGGTCGTTACGCCGCCGCGAATCATTTCGGCGGCAGCCAGCCGCGTGCCCCAGCGTACGAAATCTTCCGTCACGTTTTTGGCTTCGGCTGGAAAGATATAGTCCTTCAGCCAGACATCGAGGGTAACGTCGTCCTGCAGGCCACGCAGGAGAGTCATGGGCACATGCGTGTGGCCGTTGATGAAACCCGGCAACACTAGATGGCCCTTGGCATCGATGCGCGCCGCTGGTGCATACCTGGCCTCAATTTGAGGGCGTGTGCCCACGCCTACGATCAAGTCACCCTTTACGGCGATTGCACCATCCTCGAGGATGCGGCGCTCCGGATCCATGGTTACCAGGGTGCCTCCTGCAATTACCAAGTCCACGCGCTCCCTTTTCTCTTGCGCAATTGCCGACGCGGCGACCACACTCGCGATTGCCACCAGAAAGCAGAAACACGAAAGTTGCCTTTTCATCGAGAGCGCTCCATCACTTTGCGAATGGAAAGAATATCAGAGGCTGGACGCGTCAAAAGGTTTGGGGAAAAGATTGCGCATTAGCAGCACTTCCGTTTTGCCTTTCAGATTGGAAAGGATGACGGGAATGTCGCCGCAGAATTCCCAGATGAGCTGGCGGCAGGCGCCGCAGGGAGAACTGAGAGCTTCGGTGTCCGTTACGACGGCGATGGCATCGAAGCCGCGCTCGCCTTCGCTGATAGCCTTGAAAATAGCGACACGTTCGGCGCAAACGGTCAGGCCATACGTTGCATTTTCGACATTGCAGCCGCCGAAGACTCTTCCGGAGGTCGCGCGAAGAGCGGCGCCTACCCGAAAATTAGAATAGGGCGCATGGGCATTCTCGCGCGCTTGCTTGGCTGTGGCGATCAGATGATCGTACTCACTCACGCAATGGCCTCCGATATTCTTGGGATTACCGCGCGCAGCACTGCGATGAACTGAGGCTTGATGCGCCCGGCGATTTCCAACACTTCTTCCTGATTCAACGGGGCGTCCGTGGTTCCTGCTGCCATATTGGTCACGCAGGAGATTCCCAGGACGCGAATCCCGCAATGTCGCGCGGCGATCACTTCTGGAACCGTGGACATGCCGACCAAGTCAGCGCCGATCGTGCGGAACGAATAAATCTCCGCAGGCGTCTCGTAACTCGGTCCTTGCACAGCGAGGTAGACGCCATTGTGGATGGTGAGTGCCAACTTCTTGCCTTCTTCCGTCACGAAGCGCTGGAATTCCCGGTCGTAGGACTGCGTCATGTCTGGAAAACGCAGGCCGAAACGTTCGTCGTTCGGACCAGCGAGTGGGTTGACCCCTTGAAGGTTGACGTGGTCGCGAATCGCCACCAGACAGCCCTGCGAATAGTTGCGATTGATTCCGCCGGCGGCATTGGTGAGGATCACCGCCTTGATCCCCATGCGCGCGAAGACGCGAATGGGGAAGGCGACTTCCTTCACCGAATAGCCCTCGTAGAGATGAACGCGGCCCTGCATGCCCGCCACTGGGATATCGCCGACGTTGCCGATAACCAGACGTCCGGCGTGGCCGATGGCTGTGGATTGCGGAAAATTGGGAATTTTGGCGTACGGGATTTTTGTCGCGTTAGTGAATTCGTCCGCGAAATCGCCTAGCCCAGAACCTAGAACCAATGCAATGCGTGGCCGAAGCTTGGTCTTGCTAAGGATGAATTTGGCTGCGCGTTCGGCGCGTACGAATTCCGCACTCGCTTTCGATTTTGTTTGCGCCGCTTTCAGACTTCTCGTCGCGGTCATGAAAAAATTCCTACTATGGCGGCCGATAGGAGATTTGCCATGGTGCCGGCCAGCATCGCGCGAATACCGAATTTAGCGAGTTGACTGCGCTGCTCGGGAGCAAGAGCGCCGATACCGCCAATCTGAATGCCAATGGAGCTGAAATTCGCGAAGCCGCACAGCGCGAAAGTCGCGATGGTAAAGGATCGCGGGTCGAGCGTGTCCTTCAGGGTGCCGAGCTGAGCAAAGGCGACGAATTCGTTGAGCACCATGCGCGTTCCAAGCAAATTGCCGATAGTCGGAGCATCATGCCAAGGAATTCCGATAAGCCAGGCAACCGGCGCAAAAACCCAGCCGAAGACTTGCTGCAAGCTGTACGGGAACCAGCTAATGTGCAGGTGTGTCCATCCCATCATGGCGTTGAGCAGAGCGAGTAGCGCGAGAAATGTAATCAGCATGGCCGCAACGTTGAGCGCCAAGTGCAGGCCGTCGACGGTGCCGCGTGCGATGGCTCCCAAAATGTTCGACTCTTTTTCCATGGGCGGCATTTCGACGCGCCCAGCGGTGAGCGGCTGCTCCGTTTCAGGAACTAGCATTTTGGCCATCAGCAGAGTGCCGGGCGCGGTCATGATGACTGCGGTCAGCAAATGTTTTGCGTCCGCGCCGCCGACTCGCATATAGGCGGCCATCATCCCTCCCGAGATGTGGGCCATGCCGCTGGTCATCACGGTCATCAATTCGGATTTGGTGAGCTTGGAAAGAAACGGCCGAATGGTGAGCGGCGCTTCGGTTTGACCCATGAAAATGCTGGCCGCGACGTTAAGGGACTCGGCGCCGCTCGCGCCCATGATGACGGTCATCAACCAGGCTGCGCCGCGAATTACGATTTGCATCACGCCGATGTGATAAAGCACGGCAAAAAATGCTGCGATGAAAATGATTGTCGGCAGCACCTGAAAGGCGAAGATCAAACCCAACGAGGAGTGGTCTTTGCCCAACTCGCCGAACACAAACGAAGAGCCTACATACGAAAAGTCCAGGAGCTTCTTCGCTCCATTGCCTAGTTTTTGGAACAACCACTCGCCTGATTTCACGCGCAAGACGAAAAGTCCGAGTGCCAACTGAAGGCCAAGCCCCCACAGGACAGTCTTTCGGCGAATGGCTCTGCGATTCGTGGAAAAGATATAGGCGAGACCCAGGATCGTGGCAATGCCGAGCACACCTGTGAATCGTCCCATGCGTTTCTCCTCTGCGCTTGCGTTTCGCGCCCAAACTGCGAGAGGCAAGCCCACCCCAAACGGAATCAAATCTTTGCTTGTAAATCCCGACCCGACTCGTTCGCTCAGGCCCCCAGGATGCGCCGAATCAGAGGGCGCTTTTCCGATGGAGGTTCCTGGGCGATGAAATAGTTCTCAGCGATTAAGGCTTTTGCCTCGGCTAGCCGCGCGTCGGCGTTGTAGCAAATGGTCGCGAGCGGCTCGCCCTTCTCGACGCGATCGCCGATGCGTTTATGAAATTGTAGGCCGACGGCGTGGTCGATCGTGTCTTCCTTCTTTTCGCGACCGCCACCCAGAACGGCAAGCGCAATGCCGAATCGCTCGCAGTCGGTGCCGGAGACATAACCGCAGGCAGGGCTCGCAACGTCCACGCGAGAGCGAGGTGAAGCCAACCGATGTGGTTCATCGACTACGCGTTCATCGCCACCTTGCAGACGAATCCCCTGCTTGAATTTTTCCTTGGCCTGCCCGCTTACGATCATGGTTTCGGCCAGGCGCCGGCCATCTTCGACGCTCTTGGTGCGTTCCCCGAGATAGAACATCCAAGCGGAGAGTTCCACACTCAATTCACGAAGATCCGTGGGGCCGCTACCGCTCAAAACATCGATGCACTCCACTATTTCGTTGGCGTGACCTGCGGAACGACCGAGCGGCTGGTCCATGTCAGTGATGAGCGCAACAACTCTTTTGCCCATGCGCCTGCCGGTTTCGATCATCACCTCGGCAAGGTTCACAGCATCCTCTTCGCGCTTCATGAACGCGCCGGAACCCACTTTGACGTCGAGGACAAGAGCGTCAATGCCTTCCGCAAGCTTTTTGCTCATTATCGAGCCGCAGATCAGGCCGATGTTCTCGACGGTGCTGGTCGCATCGCGAAGCGCGTAAATCTTCTTGTCCGCCGGAGCAATTTCCTTTGTTTGACCGATGAGGCCCATCCCACATTGCTTCAACACCGAACGGAATTGATCGAGGGACAGATTAACGTCAAATCCGGGAATAGCTTCAAGCTTGTCCAGCGTGCCGCCAGTGTGACCCAGGCCGCGGCCGCTGATCATGGGGACCGTCAACCCGCCAGCAGCGACGATGGGAGCGAGAATCAGCGAGGTCTTATCGCCGATTCCGCCTGTCGAGTGCTTGTCGACCTTTTTTCCGGGAAGATCCGCAAAATCAAGCACTTCGCCGGAATACAACATTGCTTCCGTGAGAGCAGCGAGTTCCGAACGCGACATCCCCCGCAACCAGACGGCCATGAGCCAGGCCGCCATCTGATAATCGGGAATGTCGCCCCGCGTGTAACCCGCGACCAGAAAATCAATTTCGTCGCGGGAATGCTCCCCGCAATCCCGTTTCTTTCGGATCAAATCGACAGCGCGCATGAGTTTGTGAGCGTCGCGGGAGCGTAGCACGTTCTGGAAGGCAGAGGCTAGGGGCTCGCACGGTCCAAGCAGCGAGCCGGATAGCGCTGAATTTGATTCTCAGCACCGAAACTCTCTTGAAAAATGATAACGAGGAGCCTAGGCCTTGGCTCGCAGATAGAAGCCGTAGATCAGCAAACCCAGGCCGCTGACAAATACGACTGGGGCGAGATAGGTGGTGATCACCGGGTGAACCTGTATCGGTAAAGTGAAGGTGCTATACCCCCCGGCGAAATACTGAATAACGCCCGCTAGCAACATATACAGTAGGCCGCGGCGGATTTCGCGGCGTCCACCGGTGCGCGGACGGGAAGACAACTGAACGCGCGGGACGTCCTCCCGGCAATGGGGGCAACGATTGAGATGCGCAAGCATGGATTTCCCACAGAACACGCAGGGACGCGTTTGCAGCGCTTGATTCTGCAGAGAAATGGCCATGCAGGACTGAAACCCTCAAGTTTCAGCGTAGGGCTAGGTTCAAGCAGCGTCAAGGCAGCCGAATACAGAGAGTAAACAGCGGCGCGTCGCAGAGGTGACCTGGGTCCAGGATGGAGAGTCGCGCAAGGCCTGCTTTCTATTGCTTCCCCATAGGAGCTGTGCGAATATCACTATGGGTTCCCCATAGGGAGAGCTATGAGCGAAAAGAAAGACGTCTGGCAAGGAACGCTGGCGTTAATGGTGCTAAAAACGCTCGATACGCTCGGACCGCTGCACGGCTATGGCATCGCGCGGCGCATCGAGCAAACCAGCGGCGATTTGCTGGCCGTGAACTATGGCACGCTCTATCCCGCGCTTCTGAAGCTGCAGCAGGAAGGCTACGTCTCCTCCGAGTGGGGCCTCTCCGATAACAATCGGAAAGCAAAGTACTACAAGCTGACGCGAGCGGGGAAAAAGCAACTCGAGCGCGAAGCCCGAGACTGGAAGCAAACGACTTCCATCCTCGCGCGTTTCTTGGCGCCCGGCGAGGAGCCGTCGTGAGAGGCTTGCATCCTGATCGCCGCATTCAGTTTTAGGACAGGATCAGCCGCTGCAGCGCTCGGGCTACAAAGTTTTTTTATTAGTGAAAAGACAGACGCCCGACCACGGACGCTCGCGACGCGATTTCTCGTTCTCTGGTAACAGCGCGAACAAGCGCAGAAAAAACGACAAGCGCTTTAGTTGTGCTGCATTTTTCAAAAGCGACTGCACTTCCGCCGGTTCCCATCCGAATTGTTTAAAGAAACGCGGTCCTTCCTCTGGCGCAAACTTGAAAGGTGCTGCTTGGCTCAATTGCGAAGCCATTCGCTTCCGTAGCATCCGTAGGAGTCCCGGGGAAGCGATGTCCACAATCCAGGAATGAAAGCGTGCCGGCGCGGCCAAATCGGCAGCTAAAGAGCCGGCAGCTTCTGCCGTGAGATAAATCATCAATCCTTCCGTGATAATGAGCGCCCGTCTTGCGCTCTGGCCCAATTGCGCAAACAGCTGGCGCCGCCCGTGAGCATCCGAGAGATCCAGACGAATGCGCTCGAGCGTACACACCGGCTTCTCATCGCGCAGGGCTTCTTCTTTGTAATCGAGTATCTCCGGCAGATCGACTTCGACCCATCGCAACGAAGGCGGAAGGTGCATGCGGTAAGGGCGCGAGTCCAGGCCGGCAGCCAGATTAACGACCAAGTCCGCGCCGCGCCGCAGCTCGGCGTCTATAAACTCATCGATTAAATAGGTGCGCGTGATCATCGACCACGCGTTATCACCGCCGAGCGGCTTCATCCGGGCAATCTGTTCACCGCGCTCGCCAGCCATGCGCCGCGCAAAGGGATCGCGAAAAACGGCGTCGGGCCGCTCCGTCTCCTGCGCGCGATACACCGCCACCCATCGCGCAGTATCCGAGATATTGCGGATCAACGGTTCAGGCTCGGATTGTACTTTCGGATCGGCCACAGAAAACTCGGTCTGCTCCAACGAGTCTAGCTCACTGACGGCAATGTTTAGAGCGGCTGTTGGAAGTATGGCGGCAGCAAGGTAGTCTGTCCGGTTACCACGTGATAGCCGCCGCTCGTGTAGATATACACGTGCATCACACGCATCTGACCGCTGACTTGCTGCCCCTTCACAACGCCTCGCATCGACCACGAGCTCGTTGCCACCGCCAGATCGCGATACAGCCGCACCTTAACATCGGAAGCCGTGAATGAGTCATACTTGATCGTCGGCGCTTGCACCGCAGCGATGAAGCCTGCTTTGTCCACCGTATCGCCATGAGACAACACCCCGCTGAATTCATCGCTGTACACCCGTCGAAAGAAGGTCGCATCGCCGAGTTGAATCGCACGCGCTGTTTCCTTCTCCAAAGCGATGATCTCTTGCCGCTGCAGGTCTTGATTTGGCCGCTCGCGCATGCACGCGTTCATGCATTCTGAATGCTGGGCCGCTCGCGACTCATCATCTTGCGGATGTAGAGGAGAGGTGAATGCAAGGCAAACCAACAAAAGGACAGCAATCTTTTTCACGCGCTAAAGCCTCCGCTGCGATAGAACAGTTCTTTAAGTATAGAGAGCACTTGCCGTGAGGCGTGAGTTACAAGCTGTCAATGTGCACAAAGAAAAAACTGCGAAGCTCCTTAAAACGTCGCCTGCGGTGACCGCCCCTTTGCCGATAGCGCAAATCCTAAGGTTGGCATTCAGACGTGGGAGCAGAGAGCGAGAAATCATGCCTCACCCAGTCACGCGTCCCACAATGTCGGAACAAGAGTGGATTCTCTCGGCGCGGGTTCATCACCGGGCGTCGTTACAAAAGACCTGGACACAAATCTTCGGTTTGCTCTAGAAATCCAGCCGCAAAGACAGTTGTCCCGTTCGGTTGCCGCTGTTCTCCGCCGTCTGCACACTTGTAGTCTGCCCGAACGTAGATAGAGAAGAAAAATCCACCGAAGGCGGAGCAAAGTTTGGATGGTTCAGGACGTTTGTAAACGTGCCCTCGAACCTAAGGCGCAGACGCTCGCCGATCTGAAACGTCTTAGACAATCCAGTCGCGATAGCCGTCGTGCCTGGGCCGACAAGAATGCCCA
>DATBYP010000089.1:0-3799 GCA_036513675.1 Candidatus Acidiferrum sp. | reverse complement strand
TCGATCTGCCCGCGTTGCGCCGCTTCGCGATAGGCCGGAAGCACCAAGCCGAGGAGCTCGAGCTGCTTTGCTTTCAGCGCCGCCTTGTCGCGCTCGGTGAAATCCTTGCCCTTGCTGGCCAATCGGCTCACTACATCGTCTTTTGCCAGCCAAATCTCATCCATCCAAGCGAGCTGTGAAAGAACCTGCAAGTCGCGCCAGTCACGCGGGGTGAATGTCACCCGAGCCTGCGCACCGCCCGCCGGCCGCGACCACTCAAATAGCTCAACGAAGCGCGGCCAGCGCGACAACAATCGCTCGTGGTTGAGTTGAAACGCGCGCGCTAGAATTTCCGCCTTGTCTTCGCGCGTGAGCTCGTCCGTGGCCTTGAACGCGAGCGCAAACCATGGCTCGCTAAATTTGCCACTGGCATATTCCTCGAGTTGCATCCCGAGCGCGGGCACAACGTTGAACGTCGCGTGAAAACCCGGCGCTTCGCCAAGCACTTGCACCATGCCCCAGTAATCCTTCGCCGCGTGGAGGCGCGTCCAGGGCAGAACGTACTGCGCGGTTTCCGGATCCCGATACTGTGGCTGATGCATGTGCCACAAGACCACTAGGTTTACGCGATTCATCGGCAGCGCCGTTTCCGTTGCGAATCGGCGCTCGTGTTACACTCAGCGTTCTTGACATGCGCATCCTGGACCGCTACATCGTCCGCGAAGTTTTCCGTCATGCCTTCCTTGGACTCGTGGTTTTCACGTTTGTTTTCTTTGTACCGCAGCTCGTCCGCTTGATGTCGTTGTTTGTCCGGCACAGCGGCTCCGGCGGCCAAATTCTAAAATTATTTCTGTGCATCTTTCCCGGCGTATTTACGTTCACCATCCCGATGGCCGTGCTAATCGGCGTGCTGCTGGGCCTGGGCCGCATGTCAGCGGATAGCGAAATCATTGCGCTTACAGCGCTGGGCATCGGACGCCGGCGCATCTTGCTGCCCGTCGGCGTCTTGGCGCTTGCCGGTGCGCTGGCCACCCTGGTGATGACCCTCTGGCTTGGCCCCGTCGCGCTACGCACCTTTCGCACGCTGGAGGCCGACCTCATCTCATCGCAAGTCAGCTTCCAGGTGCAGCCGCGCGTGTTCGACGAACGTTTCCCAAGGCTCGTGCTGTACATCAACGACGTTTCAGCCAGCGGCACGCAATGGCACGGCGTCTTTCTCGCGGAGGCCGGTGGAGAGAACGGCTCGCGTGTGACCCTGGCGGAGAATGCGATTGTAATTGCCGAGCCGAAGCAGGGCAAGCTGGAGCTACACCTGCAAGGCGGCAGCACACACGAATTCGATCGCGCCGACGCTGATCATTACTCGGTGACGGCATTCGGGCAGAGCGATTGGCCCATCGAGGTTAGCGGGCTGCTGCCCGCCCGACCGCGGCAGCTCAGCAATCCGGAGCGGCCTCTGCGCGAACTAGCGCACGACAATACGCCCGGCTGGCGGGAAGCGCGCGTCGAAATGTATCGCCGCTTTGCATTTCCGTTTGCGTGCTTTGCCTTTGCGCTGATCGCCGTACCGCTGGGTGCACAACCGCGACGCGGCGGGCGTGCCGCCGGCTCGCTGATCGCAGTGGTGCTCATCGCCTCGTACTATTTGCTGTTGATCATGGGCGCAGGAATGGCGCGTCAGGGCACGGTTTCGCCGGCCACCGGTATGTGGATCGCTGATGCGGTGCTAGCCCTGGCAGGCCTGGCGCTGCTCCCGCGCATGGAGCAATTCCGGGGCGAAACCAGGTGGCTCAAGCCGTTTGGAAGCTTCAAGAGTTGGATTCGTCTGGTTCGCGTGCGTACCCTCCGCGTCAGGACCGCAGCGGCACGCATCACCAACGGAAGCCGCGCGCAGGGAGAGCCCGCGGCTCCCTCCAGCGGGAGCTTGCCTTTGCTGATGGATTTGTACCTGCTGCGAAGGTTTTTCGGCTATTTCGCGATACTCATGCTGGTGTTTGTCTTTTTGTTCGAGGCTTTCACGTTTTTCGAGCTGCTCGACGACATTGCCCGCCATCGCATAGCTTTCGTGGTCGTGATGGATTACTTTTTCTTCCTTACTCCTTATTTGCTCTATCAGCTTGCCCCGCTTGCAGCGCTCGTCGCGATTCTCGCGACGCTAGGCATCATGAGCAAGAACAATGAAATCGTGGCCTGCAAGGCCAGCGGAATCAGCCTCTATCGCCTCGCGGTGCCTCTGTTATTTGCAGGGCTGGCCCTGGCAGCCGGCATGATCGTGCTGGATGATACTTTTCTGCCTCATGCGAACCAACGGCAGGATGCTTTGCGGAACCAAATCAAGGGCCGCCCTGCGCAAACCTACAAACAGCCGGAACGCTGGATTTTTGGGCAAAATTCGAAAATCTATAATTACGATTTGTTTGACCCCGCGCAAAGTCTTTTTGGTGGCTTAACCGTGCTGGAAATTGATCCCCTAACATTTGAGATTCGCCGCCGCGTGTTTGCCGCACGCGCGCAATGGTCTGAGGCGCAAAAGCTCTGGCTGCTGGAATCCGGCTGGGTGCGGGAATTTTCCGGCGGCACAATCGTCCGTTACGAGCGCTTCCACGTGAAAGATTTGCCCGAACTCACGGAACCGCCCAGTTATTTCAATCGCGAAGTGCTGCCGGCAATCCAGATGAGTTGGCCACAATTACGCCGCTACATCGACGACTTGCATCGCGCTGGCTTTGACGTTGCCGGGCTGACCGTGCAATGGCACCGCAAGCTGGCCTTCCCCCTCATTGCTCCGGTCAGCATGCTGCTCGCGTTCCCGTTCGCCTTCTTAGTGGGGACGCGCGGCGCGATCGGCGGGGTTGCCATCGGTATCGCCATCGGGATTATCTATTGGCTGGGAGCGGAATTACTCGCCGCAATGGGCGCCGTTGGCCAACTCCCACCGCTGCTGGCCGGCTGGTCGCCGGACATAATCTTCTTTTTTCTCGGGCTGTATTTCTTTTTCAAAATGCCGACGTGAGGGCCCGTCTTCGTTGACATTAACAGGGCTCAAGTATTACTTGAACCTGCTGAAAGCCCTCAGGTTTGTGCCGCGATTTCCGCTCGTTTTGGCAGAGTTTCAGGAACAGCGAAGCACAGCAAGCAGAATGCGACCACTGCGACCCCCGCTAACCCCAGAAACGACGCGCGATATCCTAGCCTTTGAATGAGCAGACCTCCCATCGTATTGCTAAGAGCGGCCCCAACTCCTACCGTTGTGGCGAGAGCGCCGGCGGCCAGATTGAACCTCCCGGTGCCCCGCGTCCTGTCTTTGACGACTAGAATCGCCACCACGACGAAGATCGCATTCGCAATGCCGTCCAGCGTCTGTATTGCGATCAGAAGGACGGCAGGGTCTACCAGTGTGTAGAGAACTCCGCGCACCGGCAGAACGCCGAATCCATAGAGCAAGAGTGGTTTTCTGCCTTTCGTGCTCGCTTGCCTCCCCAGCCATGCGGCGGAGATAGCGATAACGACTTGGGTGACGATGATGCACGCGGACATGAACGGTGCGGCGGCGCGTGGATTATTCCTTGAAAGCATTTCTCCGAGTTCCGGCAACATCGCGGCATTGGCCAAATGAAACAGGAAGACAGCGAGGAGGAAGTACAGCAAAACACGATCCTTGAGCAATTCCGACAGGCCTTCTGCTTTAGCGCCGTCGCTCACACCTGAGAAACCTCGCGCGCGAGCGTAATCAATCTGCTTGTCGTCAATGCCCAGGACGCAGAAGGCGGCCGGAATCGTGAACAATATCGCGAGGACGAAAATAGCTCGGTAGCCAAAC
>DATBYP010000088.1:0-2684 GCA_036513675.1 Candidatus Acidiferrum sp. | reverse complement strand
GTGGCGGAACTGGTCCGTAAGGTCATTGACTACGAAATTTTCGCGATCCTGCTGCTGAACGAGCAACGGCAGGAATTGTACGTCCGCTTCCATGTAGGGTATCCGCCGGAAGTCGCCGACCGCCTGCGCGTCAAGATGGGTCAGGGCGTTACCGGACGCGCTGCGCAGACTCGGCAAGCGATGCTGGTCGCCGATGCGACACAGGAAAGTTTCTACCTTGAGGCCGTGCCCAACGTTCGCTCGGAACTGGCCATCCCCCTGATCGTCAAGAACCGGGTGATTGGCGTGATCGACATTGAGGCGCGCGAAAAGGGATATTTCACCGAAGAGCACAAACGCCTGCTGACGCTGATCGCGTCGCGCATGGCGGTAGGCATCGAGAACGCGCGACTGCACACGCGCACAACCCGCCAGGCTCGAACGCTGCTGCTGCTGAACGAGATTGCACGCGAACTCACGTCGATCTTGAACTTGGACGAACTGCTCAGGCGCATCGCCGAGTTGCTCAACCGGCTGATCGACTACCAGATGTTCAGCATCCTTCTACTGGATGAGACGGGAGAAAAACTGCAACACCGGTTCTCGCAGCGCTTCGAGGAGCGATTGCATCTGAAGCACGACATCCCGATGGGACGCGGCGTGGTGGGATTTGCGGCGCAGGCCAAGGAAGCGGTCCTGGTGCCCGACGTTGCCAAGAGTGACCGCTACATTGCGGTGAATCCGGAGACGCGCTCGGAACTGGCGGTCCCGCTGATCTACCAGGAGAGAGTAATCGGAGTCCTCGATCTGGAGCACACGCGCCGCGGCTATTTCACCGAGGATCACAAGCGGACCCTGACCACGCTCGCGGCGCAGCTTGCGATCGCAATTGAAAACGCGCGTTTGTACGAGGAGATTGCGCGGCAAGAGCAACGGCTGGAACGCGATCTGGCGCTGGCGCGAGAACTGCAATTTCGTCTGCTGCCGCATTCGCTTCCGAAAATGCCGCATCTCGACGTCGAGGCGAAGTTTGTTCCGGCCCGCGCCATCGGCGGCGATCTCTACGACTTCGTTCCTTATTCTTTATCACGCCTCGGTATCGCCATTGGAGACGTAAGCGGCAAAGGCGCGCCGGCTGCCATTTATGCCGCCTTGGTCAGCGGCATTCTGCGTTCCCACGCGCCGATTGAGCCGGGCCCGGCGGAGATGCTTTCGGCGGTGAATCTGTCGCTCGCGGAACGCAGGATTGCCGCGCAGTTCGTGTCGATCATCTACGCGGTCTGGGACGACGAGCGGCGGACGCTGCTGGTGGCGAATTCTGGCCTGCCCCGACCCATCTATTGTCATGACGGCAAGATTGAGTTTATCGAGGCGACCGGACTTCCGCTGGGGCTGTTCGACGAAGCCGATTACGACGAACTCAATTTCAAGGCGAAGCCGGGCGACCTATTTGTGTTCTACAGCGACGGTATTCTAGACGCGCGCAACCGCGATGGTCATTCTTTTGGGCCGGAGCGTGTGGCAGCGATCGTCGCCGGCTGCGCCACCAAGGCGGCGGACTGCGTGGTGAACGAGATCTTCAAGGCGGTCACCGAACATGCCGCCGGAGTGGACACGTTCGACGATCAGACGGTGGTGGCTGTCAAAGTGAAAGCCGGGCCGGGCAAACGAAAGTGAAGCGCGCCCGCGAATCGCAAGCGTTGCGCCCACCCGCGTTTGCGTATCGCGGCGCAATTGCGGGAGGCCGCGCAACTGAACTCTATTGCGAGGGTGTGGCGATTGAAAGCCTTGCCGTGCGGCACGGAACCCCGCTGTACGTCTATTCCGCGGCGATGATTCGTGCGCGCTTGAACGCCTTCGCCAACGCGTTTCGGTCCATTCCTCACACGCTGTGCTATTCGGTCAAAGCCAATGCGACGCTGGCGATTCTGCGACTCGTGGCCAGCGAGGGCGCAGGCTTCGACGTGGTTTCTGGCGGAGAACTGCAACGGGTACTCCGCGTTGGCCGGAAGAACGCGAGCAAGGTTGTGTTCTCAGGCGTGGGCAAGACTGCCGCGGAAATGGAACTCGCTTTGCGCTCCAGGATACTCCTGTTCAATATGGAAAGCGCTTCGGAGTTGAACTTACTTTCAGCAACCGCGACCCGGCTGAAGAAACGAGCGGCGGTGGCGGTGCGGGTCAATCCCGACGTCTCGGCGAAAACTCACCCCTATATTTCGACCGGACTGCATCAACACAAGTTCGGCGTGCCGATCCCCGAGGCACTGGCGCTCTACGCGCAGGCCGCGGAACAACCTTATCTGACAGTGGCCGGTGTGAGCGTTCACATCGGTTCGCAGATTACCGATGTCAATTCCTTTCAATCGGCGCTCGAACGGGTGACGGCTCTGGTTCGCGTGCTGCGCGAGCAGGGCCATGACATTCGCTATATCGACGCCGGCGGCGGCTTGGGAATTTCGTACGAGGGAGCGCAGGGAAGCTTCGAGGAGCAAATTTCAGAGTATGCGAAGGCGGTGCTTGGTCCGTTGCGCGGGTTGAAGCTGCATTTACTGCTCGAGCCAGGACGCTCCATCGTGGGACCGGCAGGCGTGTTGCTGACGCGCGTCCTCTATCGGAAAACGAATAATAGCAAACGCTTTCTGATTGTGGATGCAGCGATGAATGATCTGCTGCGCCCTTCTCTGTACGGTGCGTATCACGAGATT